>JAZODE010000077.1:0-10657 GCA_045596885.1 Victivallaceae bacterium | reverse complement strand
CGCTTTCAGTGCATACATTTTGAACAGCTACGCCGGTAAGACCCAGACGGAGGGGGTGCGTTTTACGGCAGAGTTTGCCACAAGTCTGCTGAACAACGATCTGAAAAAGCTCCGCAAAGCCATGGAAGTTTTCTTTGCCGGAGTTCCTTATGATATTCACAAAAAGCAGGAATCCACATTTCAGGGGATCTTCTTTTCCCTGTTCCGTTTGCTCGGCGTTTACATAGAGGCAGAATCCGCCACCAACGACGGGCGTATCGACGCTGTGGTACAGACGCCGAAGGCGATCTACATCTTTGAGTTCAAACTGGATAACGATCCAACAGCGCTTGAACAGATCAAAGAAAAAGAATATTTCAAAAAGTATCTGCTCGATAAACGGGATATCCATATCATCGGTGTGAATTTCGATACCGTCAAAGGCAACCTTATCGGCTGGGAAGAGGAAAAAGTCGAAAGGTGATTTTCCCCTCGTCCTCGAAATAATTTCCGCCAGTTTGAATGTAAATTTCAGCACTGCCCTTTTTTAAAAAAGTAATATTATTTTCTTTTCTGTTTGTATTTTATACCGTTATGGACTATATTATAGGTATCTGTTGCTGTTTTCATTGCATTGCCAAACGGTCAGTGGAACAGAAGTAGAAGTTTTTAAGCACGGAAGAAGTGATATTTCACAATTTTCGTGTTTTCGATAAATAATGAAAGTTTATGGAAGAACAGAAACACAATCCGGTTGTTGAAAACAACATTCAATACTCCAACGATCCACAGTTGACAGAGGTCGCAGCTCTCACTGCCCGGCTCCGGCAGCTGCAGCAGGAACTTGAGGAAGCAGCGCAAACTGCCGCCCTGAAAGATGGTGTGATCGACGAACTCAACCAAAGAGTTGCCGAGCGCTTTGTGGAGATCTGCAACCGGGACAGCGCTGTAAAGGGGCTTTCCAATCAGCTTGACGCTGAACGGGGCAAAACCATTTATCTCCACGGAGTCAACAGTGCACTTTCAGCGCAGGTGGAGGATCTTACCGGTAAACTTGCCGAGCGTTTTGTGGAGATCTGCAACCGGGACAGCGCTGTGAAGGGACTTGTCAATCAGCTTGAATCTGAACGGGGCAAAACCCTTTACCTCCACGGAGTCAATACCGGACTTGCAGCGCAGGTGGAGGATCTTGCCGGTAAACTTGCTGAGCGCTTTGTGGAGATCTGCAACCGGGACAGCGCCGTAAAGGGGCTTTCCAATCAGCTTGAATCTGAACGGGGCAAAACCCATTATCTCTACCGTGAAATGGCGGCTCTGAGAGAGACTCTTTCTCAGAAAGAAAGTGAAATTGCAAAACTTTCACAGGAGATCACAGAACTCAACGGTAAACTGGCACGCCGTTTTGTGGAGATCTGCAACCGGGACAGCGCCGTGAAGGGACTGGCTATACAGCTGGAAATGGAACGCTCCAAATCCGTATGGCTCTACCATGAATATCTGAAATTTAAAAACGGTCTTATCAACAAACTTTTCGGCTGGTTCCAGCCTCAGAAGCCCATTTGGGCGATGCTGTGCTTTGCGGCGGAGTGTTTCCATTGGCTCGGTCACATCATCCTTGAGAACCGTTCCGGCACCTACAGCAGCAAGATGGCGGTGCGTGACAAACTCTACACCCGTTTCGGATCCCTGCTGTGGAATGTTGAAAGTTTCCGCAAGTGGCATCACCATCACGCCGGTCTGGAAAATATCACCATCAAGGGCGAAACCGGGCTGGTCATGCCTAAAAGTGTCCCTTTGACCACCATCATCATCCCAGCTTACAACAACATCGAATTGACCAGGCGGTGTATCCACTCCATTTACCGTATCAAAAGCCGCTCCCCCTTTGAGATCGTTGTTGTGGACGATTGTTCCAAAGATGATTACGCTTCGCTGACCCGTGACTTTCCCGAAGTCCGTGTGATCCGCAATCAGAAGAACTCAGGATTCCTTCTGACCGCCAATCACGGAGCCAAAGTGGCTAAGGGGGAATATATCCTCTTTCTCAACAACGATACCGAAGTGGCTCCCGGATGGCTTGACGAACTGACCACAGCCCTCAGCAAACACTCTGAAGCGGGTATGATCGGCTCCCAGCTGATCTATCTGGAAAACGGCAAACTCCAGGAAAGCGGCAATCTGATTTGCAAAAACGGTGAAATGCTGCCTCTGGGCAGGGGCGAAGACCCCAATCATCCCCGGTACGCCTTTTTCCGTGAAGTGGATTTCTGTTCTGCGGCGAGCATCATCATGAGAAAGAAGGTCTTTGAACGGATGAACGGCTTTGACCGGGCATACGCTCCTGCCTACTTTGAGGATCCCGATCTGGGGCTGCGGCTTAAAAAGTGCGGATACAAAAACTACGTCTGTCCCCATTCAAGGGTGCTCCATCAGGAAATGGCTTCCTACGGCAACGCCCTGGATAAGAGCGCCAAAAACCGTGCTTTCTTCAAGAGACGCTGGGCAAAGTATCTTGAAGAGACCGCCCTCTACCGGAACCGGATCGAATTTTACGAAGGCGTGAAATACACCCGTCCCCGGATCATGCTCATCGACGCAGAAACCCCCATGGCAGACCGGGGGTCGGGAGGCATGGATACCGTTTTCTTTATGGAATATATGATCAAACGGGGATACGATGTGGTGTTCCATGGGCAACATACCCCCGGTTTCACTCCTAAATACACCCCCATTCTTCAGCGTATGGGCGTTGAGTGTATCTATGAACCCTACTGCAATATCTGGGAGTATCTCACCAGCCAGGGGTGGAGTTTCTCTTATCTTTTCATCTGCCGTATCTATCAGGCGCGCTGCTTTGACCGCATCCTGAAAAGCTATTGTCCTCAGGCGGCTTACATCTTTGACACGGTGGATGTCCACTTTGTCCGTGAACATCTTGAAGCTGACCTCAAAAAAGATAAAATGCTGCGCCGGCGTGCCGCAGAGACCAAAAAGTACGAACTGGCTGTGGCTGAGGCAGCTGATGCCACCATCGTCATCAGTACCGATGAAAAGAAACTGCTGGAAAAAGAGTACAAACTCCCCAATATCTACCACATTCCCCAGGCACGGAAACTTTACGGCCGTTACCCCAATCCCAACCGGCATGGAGCCGTCTTTATCGGCAGCGCCCATGCGCCCAATATGGACGGTTTGCGCTATTTCCACGACGAGATCCTGCCCCTGCTGCCAAAGGATTTCAAACTGACCATCATCGGCGAGGCGCTCCGGAAGATCATGGGAGAGATGAAGGAGTACAAGAGTCTGCTCAAGTGTCCCCAGTTCAAATTTGTGGGATTTGTGGAGGAGCTGGGGGATGAACTCAACTACGCCAAAATAACCGTCGCTCCTTTGCGCTACGGCGCCGGAACCAAAGGGAAAGTCGCCTCAAGCATGTCCTACGGCGTGCCCTGCGTCAGCAGCAGTTTCGGAACCGAAGGGACCGGCATGGTCCACGGGGAAAATATCCTGATCGCCAAAACGCCCCGGGAGTTCGCAGACAGCATCATGAAGCTGATGACTGATGAAAAGCTCTGGCAGAAGATCTCAGACGGAGGCATCAAATTCATCAGAGACAACTACGCCCCTGAGAGCGTTGAAAAGATGATGGATAAACTCTTTGCCGATGTGGATAAGATCCACAAAGAAAAAAGATCCCGCTGGGCGGCAGCTCCTGTTGTCCCCCAAGTGCGGTAAGACATGGAAGGGGAAGACGCAGAAATGGAGCATGTTTACGCCGTTATCATGGCTGGGGGCAAAAGCGAACGCTTCTGGCCCATGGGCAGAAAAAACAGCCCGAAACAGCTTCTGCCCCTGACCGGTGAAAGATCCATGCTTCAGGAGACCGTTGACCGTATCAGGCCTCTGATCGCCGGAGATCATATCATTGTCATGACCAACAGCGCCATTGCTGAAAAGATCCGCAGCCAGCTCCCCGAGCTTCCGGAAGAGAACATCATCGTCGAACCGGAAGCCAGAGACACCGCTCCCTGTATCGCTCTTGCAGCGGCACAGCTGTTCCGCCGTGATCCCGACTCTGTCATGTGCGTCATGCCTGCGGATCATGTGATCGGCGAAGCTGAGGTGTTCCGCCGGAGTTTGGGCAGCGCCTGCACTCTTGCTCAGAAAGAGGAGCTGCTCATAACATTGGGGATCCCCGTAACTTACCCCGCCACCGGCTACGGATACATCAAAGAGGGAAAAAAGATCTCCCCGGAATACGCTCTTGTGGCGGAATTCAAGGAAAAACCCTCTCTTGAAGTCGCCCGGCAATTCATGGAGCAGCAGGAATATTTCTGGAACAGCGGTATTTTCATCTGGAAAAGTGCCGTTATCCTCAAAGAATTTGAAACATTCCAGCCCGACATGTACAAAGTGATCCAAAGCTGGATGGGGGGGGCGGCGTATGAAGATTCCTTCAAAAATCTGCAAAGGATCTCCATAGATCACGCCATCCTTGAGAAAACCCGCAAAGCGGCGGTATGCCGGGCACCTTTCAGCTGGAACGACATCGGTTCCTGGAAAGGACTCCGGGAGTTCCGGGAATCAAAGTCCATGAGCACTGAAACCGGGAACAACATCTACACCCTTGACAGCTCCGGCAATCTGATCCTCACCGACGACGGCAGCGCCGTTGCCGTCATCGGCTTGAACAACATCGCCGTCATCAAATCCGGTAACGGCATACTGGTCTGTTCCCTTGACGACGAACAAAAGGTCAAAGAGCTGGTCCGCCGGATGCCGGAAGAACTCCAGTAAAGCCCCTTTCCGCCCCAAATACAAACCTGTCAGGTCATACAATGCAAAAAAGCGGTCCCTGTTGAGGACCGCTGCGGAGTGTCTCAAGATTTTTCAAAAGTCGAGAAGGTGGAGATACTTTTCTGTCTCAATGGCGTAGAGGAAAAGGTAGAGCCGGGGACCTTTGGTCTTGGAAATCAGCAGTGTGTAAACATTCTGGAAGAACTTGCCCTGGCGTTTTTTCAGCTCTTTGTCATCCATGTCGCCGTAGACCTCACGGGGAATGGCGTAAAGATAAGCCATAAGTTCATCAAGGGTGTATCCGCCCTTTTTGATGTAATCGCGAAGCAGACGGACTGCCTGCTGTTCTTCAGCTTCGAGGGTGTTGAAGAACTCAGTATCCTTTTCTGCGCGCAGTGTGTTCATATTCTGGGGAGCACACACCTCAAGCCAGTAGCGTGCCAGTTCGAGACGGGGGAGGAAATCCTCCTTGGCATAAGGGGTGCCGATCTTCTGGAAGACCGTCTCAAGAACGTCAGGGTTGAAGTCCACCACAGATCCCAGAGAGACCAGCTGCGCCATGGGCACGGTCTTGATGGGTTTGGCAGGATCCACCACCAGTTCCATGATGTTGTTGATGTATTCGTCATCGGTGCCTTTGGTGTAGGCATCGTACATCTTGTCAAACTCAAAGTACTGTCTCAGGATCTCATCGTCAAAGCAGAAATCAAAGGATTTGGTGGGATCACTTTTGGAGTAAAGCCACAAGATCACCTCAGGCTGATAGAGCTTGAGCAGAGTGTCAGGAGTCAGGTTCAATCCGGTGGAGCCGGACATCTTTCCTGTGGCACCCTTGATACCGATGAACTCATATCCCTGGAACATGGGGGCTTCAAAACCGAAGATCTTTTTGGCGATGACACGGCTGGTCTGGTAGCTGCCGCTGGGGGAAGCATGATCCTTGCCGCCGGGTTCAAAGTCCACCTTTTCGTAGAGCCAGCGCATGGGCCAGTCGATCTTCCACGCCAGCTTGCAGTTGAAGTCGGTGGTGAAATCGAACTTGCCGGAGTGTCCGCACTTACAGGTGTAGTCAGCTGAGAGACAATCCTCCGCGATGGCGGTGACGGTGGTGGTGTCTCTGCCGCAGACGGGGCAGTAGATGCCCACGGGGCAGTACTGTTCACGCTCTTCCGGGGTGCTTTCCTGAGTACGGAAGGAATCCAGGATATCGAAGATCTCCTTGCGTTTTTTCAGAGCCTCGATGATGTACTTGGAATACTGTCCGGAGCGGTAGCAGCCGGTCTGATAGCGGAAATCCACCTCAATGCCGAACTTTTTCAGGGATTTCTCAAACTCATTCTGAAAGTGTCTGGCATAGTTTTCGCAGCAGCCGAAGGGATCGGGCACGTCGGTATAGGGTTTGCCGATGTGGGTCTCAAAGCCCTCAGTGACCTTGGCAACGTTGACAGGGACCTTCCGGAGACGGTCAAACTCGTCCCAGGAAAAGAGGAGTTTCGCCTTTTTGCCCAGTTTGCGCAGGGCTTTGCAGACAAAGAGACTGGTGGCAATATCACGGAAATTGCCAATGTGGATGGACCCGGAGGGACTGATACCGGCAGCGCACACATATTCGCTTTTTTCCGGATTGCGCTCAATAAGATTCCGGGCGATTTTTTCGGACCAATGCATAACTTTTGACTCCGTATTGGAATTTTAAAATATATATAATATACACCCGGAAGAGCTTTTTATCAAGTCCATCTGCCATAATAGAAACCGGCGTTCCCCTGGGAGGATACAGCATCTCAACTTTCCGGCGAATGAAACTTGCGTTTCAGGGCCGAGTAAACGCCGGAAAAGAAAAGAGTTCTATCCTCCATAGGAAAACGCCTGCTCTACTATATATTTCAAAAAAAATTGATTTTCTTTCACCACTTTCTTAAAAAAAGCAAAAATTTTTTCTGACGCCCCCCTGTTGATCGGGCGCTTGCACTTGACAAGCCCCACAGTACCGGATAGCGCTCTGAGTGTGCAGGAGTGTCTGGTGCGGCGCCCTGTTGATCGGGCGCTTGCACTTGACAAGCCCCACAGTACCGGATAGCGCTCTGAGTGTGCATGAGTGTCTGGTGCGGCGCTTAAACGGACTTAAACGGACTCAAACGGACATTTACGGACTCAGCTGGTGCGCCGCCCTGTTGATCTTGCGCTTGCACTTGACAAAGCCCCACAGTACCGGATAGCGCTCTGAGTGTGCATGAGTGTGCGGTGCGCCGCCCAGTTGATCTTGCGCTTGCACTTGCACTTGACAAAGCCCCCCTACCGGATAGCGCTCTGAGTGTGCATGAGTGTCTGGTGCCACACCCGCCCCGGCTCCTCAAGCCTTTTTTACCGGCCCTTATCGGGAACACTCCATTGTTTTTACAGAAAAAAACCGCAGAAAATTTGAAAAATTTACCATTTTATGCTATTTTTAAGGTAATGCAAACAGTACAATGATCGAAGGAGTTTGGAGTTATGGAAAAAATCCGTATTCTGATTGCCGGATTCGGCAATGTGGGCCGCGGCGTCGTTGCCGCTTTGAAGCGTAATCCTGATATGGAACTTGCCGGTATCATCAGCCGTTCCCCCGAACGGGTGCGCAAAGAGATCACCCATGTGCCGGTGCTCCATTACGATGATGTGGCAGGATTCCTTTCACTCAAGGCTGATGTGGCGATCCTCTGCGGCGGCTCCAAGAACGACCTTCCCCAGCAGGGTCCCCGGATGGCGCAGTACATGAACACCGTTGACAGCTTCGACAACCACAGCCGGGTGCCTGAATATTTTCACAGCATGGACGATGCGGCAAAAAAAGGATGCCATGTTTCCATCATCTCCACCGGCTGGGACCCCGGTATCTTCTCTCTGGAACGGACTCTGGGCGGAGCCTTTCTCCCCGGCAGCCGTGCCTACGGATTCTACGGACTGGGTCCCCAAGGGGGCTTGAGCATGGGACACTCCGACGCGCTGCGGACCATCCCCGGCGTGGTGGATGCCCGGCAGTTCACCCATGCCATCCCCGAAGCTCTTGAAAGAGTCCGCAAAGGGGAAAACCCCGCTTTCGGTCCCGGAGATATGCACACCCGTGAGTGTTTCGTTGTCACTGCTCCCGGTGCAGACAAAGCCGAGATCGAGAAAACCATCAAGTCCATGCCCGGATATTTCGCCCCCTACAAGACCGTGGTGAACTTTATTTCTCAGGAAGAACTGGACCAAAAGTACAAGGGCTTCCCCCACGACGGCACCGTCGCCGCCGCCGGCGTCACCGGTGAAGGCAATCCTGCCGCCATTGAGTACCGCTGCGTCTGGGGCAGCAATCCCGAAGCCACTGCAAGCGTTCTGGTCGCCCACGCCCGTGCCGCTGCCAGACTCTTTGCCGAAGGCAGAAAGGGCGCTTTCACCATTCTGGATATCCCGCCTGCCTACTTTTCCATGCTGGATCGGGAAGAACTCCTGGCACACTGGATCTGACAGACCATGACAGAGATAGCACTCTTTGATCTTGACGGCACTTTGATCGACTCCATGAAGGATATCGCCAGAGCCGTCAACCGGATGCGGGAAAGTTTCGGACTCCCCCCCATGGCAACCGGAGAGATCGCCCCCATGACCGGGAACGGTATCGTCACCCTTGTGACCCGTGCCCTCAAAGGGAGCGATGCGCCTGTGGCTGAAGGCGTCAAATTGCAGACCGCCTTTTACGCTGAAGACCCGGTGACAGAGACGCGTTTGTACCCCGGAGTCATGGAAGGGCTGGAGATCATGCGGTCCAAGGGGATCCATCTGGCTGTTGTGACCAATAAACAGACCCCCATTGCCCGGCAGATCCTTGAGACGCTGGGGGCGGCTCCTTTGTTTGATGAGATCTGGGGCGGAGATTCCGGATTCCCCCTGAAACCCGACCCGGCAGCGCTGCTTGCCTTTCAGAAGCAGCACGGCGCAGCAAAGGAAAATTGCTGGATGCTGGGGGATCACTACACCGATCTCGGCGCCGGAAGAGCCGCCGGATTCAACCGGGGATTCGCCCGGTGGGGATACGGAGAGATCCGTTCCGAAAGTTTCGACCGGGAGTTCGACTCCTTTGCAGCTTTTACAGCTGCTGTAACTGAGTAAAAGAGGAAATCAGAAATTATGGAACGCTGGGTAAGCGAAGTCAATGAAGGATGGGGACTGACTGTCAATACCAGAAAACAGTTGTGTGACATCCATTCAGAGTATCAGCATATCGAGATCTTTGAAACTGTCAATCTGGGGAAACTGCTGATGCTGGACGGGATCGTCCAGCTCACCTCTTACGATGAGTTCGCCTACCACGAGATGATGGCAAATCTTCCCTTTTACGCCTGCGGACATCTGCCCCGAAAGGCTCTGGTCATAGGCGGCGGAGACGGCGGAGTCCTCAGGGAACTGGGGCGGCACCCGGAACTTGAAAGTATCGACATCTGCGAAATAGACAGCGAAGTCATCAAGGCGGCACGGGAGTTCCTGCCCGAGACCGCTTGCGGTTATGAGGATGAAAGAGTCACCATCCACATTGGTGACGGAAGTTGTTTCATTCAGGACCATCCGGGTTACTACGACATCATCATCGTTGACTCCACCGATCCGGCGGGTCCCGGCGAACCCCTTTTCGGCGAAAAGTTCTACGCCGGTCTGAAGCGGGCTCTGAAGCCGGGGGGCGCCATCGGCACTCAGGCTGAATCCTACTATCTTTTCCCCGACATCGCCCGGCGGGTGGTAAAGTTCGCTCAGGGACTTTTCAAAAACGCAGGTTTCGCCCAGATCCATGTCCCCACCTATCCCACAGGCGTCATCGGCTGCTGTGTGGCGTCTGATTCGGAGTGCGTGTACGCCCCCGTGCGGGCGCCTGAGGAAAAACTGCAGAAAGAACTGCGCTACTACACTCCTGAGATCCACCGGGGTGCATTCATGCTTCCGGGATTTGCCCGGAAACTTTTTGAAAGGTGATTTTATGAAAGCTGTTCCCAGAAAACAACTTTGGCGCTGCCGTTATCATTGTTCGGACTTCCGGGGGGTACTGGTCTTTTTCGCCCTGACCATCCCCGTCATTGCCCTGCTTATGGGGTGGATCGACGGTACAGGACTTAAAAATCTGCCCCCCATGCTGACCATCTGCGGCGTAGGTGCCATATTGGTGATCGTGCTTTTTGTGCTTATTTCGCTGCGGCGTGCGGAGTACAACTACTTTGAAGCCCTCGCCGGCGCCGCCGCAAACCTTGAAGCGGAAACCCCCGAAGATCTGGTCATGGAACTGGAGGAAAACCGGGGCGCCCGGCTGAAAGGATTCATACTCCGTGACCCGGAAAAACTCTTTCTCACCGGCAAGATCCTGACCTTTTCAGCGCGCAACCGCGCCATCGGTCAGAGGATGATCGCTCTCGCCGTCGAGTACGCCCCCGAACTCAAAGAGGTGGAACACCTGGAATGGCGCGAAGCCGCCCAACGCTACACAGCTCTGCAAAAGAAATAACCCCCCCTTCCCCAGTCGGGGCGGGAGTGGCGCACCAATCATGTCTGACCTTGTCCGACAGGTCAGACAGCTCTTCCCTTGAAAATTATCTTACCTGCCCATGTCGGCAGCAGCCCCCTCCCCAAAAATCACTGCAGAAAAAGAGGTGAATTGACAGAGTAAACGCACGTTTGTAATAGTAAATGCACGTTGAGGGTAGAAAATCGTGCATTTACTCTGACAAACATCGATTTTGACAGTTTTCTTTCGACTATTTGGATTTGGTCTTGAGCATACAAGGTGCGTTTACTATTACCAAAAAAGACAATACGCCCCTGCAGCGTTACGCAAGCGTTGTTTTTCGGACATACTAAACGCACGCTGTATATTTGT
>JAZODE010000076.1:0-48177 GCA_045596885.1 Victivallaceae bacterium | reverse complement strand
CCGTTGTAGAGGGCGACTCCGGCTTTATAGGTCACGATTCCTGCGAATGCAGCATCCGCTGCGCCGAAAGTTCCTTCTCCGGTGGTCACGGCTCCCTCAAGGAAGGTCACATTGGCGCTGCCGCTCATGACGCTGTCGATGTTGGAAGTTCCCGCAACGCTGAAATCGTTGGTAAGAGTATGGGCTCCGGTGATGGTCAGATTGCCGTAGCTGCCGGTGAAAACGGCAGCTTCAGCGCCGTAGGACACGGTGGAGAACACGAAATCATCAGCATCGGTAAAACTTCCATCTCCGGCGGTGGTGCCGTTGAAGCGGATCTCAACAGCCCCTTCAAGGGTCTGTTCGCCGGTAACGGTTCCGACTCCGGAAACGGTGATGTTGTTGGTCAGGGTGTGAGCACCGTCAAGGGTCAGGTTGTTGTAATGTCCGGCGTAGACCTCGGTTGCTTCTGCACCGAAATAAACATCGCCCGCGTAGGCTGTTTCATCGGTACCGAAGGTGGCATCGCCTTCTGTATTGCCTTTGAATGCAACATTGGCTGTTCCGGTCATGTTGCCGCTCAGAGCAGCATTGCCGCCGGAAACAACAGTCAGGTCAAGATCAAGGACCTTGTTGCCGTTGATAACGAGATCGCTGTAGAAGCCGCCGTAAACAGCGGTTGCTTCGGTATTGAAGGTGACTTTGCCGGTGTAGGCGTCAGTTTCGGATTTTCCGAAAGTTGCGTCACCTGCGGTGCTGCCGTTGAAGGTAACATTGGCAGTTCCGCTCATGGTACCGCTCAGGGCAGCAGTGCCGCCGGAAACAACTGTGATATCGCGGTCAAGGGTATGGTCGCCGGTGATGGCGAGAGTTGTATAGAAACCGCCGTAGATCACATTGGCATTGGCTCCGAAAGCGACAGCTCCGGTGTAGGTGTCGGTATCAGTTCCGAAGAGAGCTGTTCCCGCGGTGTCCCCGGTGAAAGCAACATTTGCGCTGCCGGTCATGGTTCCGTCGATGGTGGCAAGACCGATGACGGTCATATTATGGACCAGAACACGGTTGCCGCCGAAGGTAAGAGCACCGTAAGTACCGCCGTAGATGTCGGCACTGTCGGCGTAGGTGATGGAAGTGTTTTCCTCTGCTGCAATGGAGCCGGTATTGCCTTCTGCGTTGGCATCGGTGGTTCCGGCAAAGTTCACGGAACCGGTTCCGTTGACGGTGAGGACACCTGAGAGCTGAACATTGTCAACATCAATGGCGCCGGAAGTGGTATTGCCGTTGGCAAGGATCAAGTTGGAGTAGAATCCGTTCAGGACTCCTGTGACGCCGTTGTAGGAAACTGTGCCCTGATAACGGTCATCGGCAGCTTTTCCGAAGGCTCCGCCGCCGGTGATGGCAGTTCCCTGAGCAAAAGTCACATTGGCGGTGCCGGTGAGAGTGCCGGTGATATTGGCTGAATTGTTCACCGCCAGATTGGCAGAGAGAACATGACTGCCCAGAAGTGCCAGTCCATAGTAGTTACCGCCGTAGACGGTGGAGGCGTTTTCACCGAAAGTGACTGTTCCGCCGAAGATACTGTTTTCGTCACCCACAATGCCGAAAAGGGCGGAACCGGTGGTATCGCCGTTGAAGGTCACATTCACGCTGCCGAGGAAAGTTCCGTTCAAATCGGCTGTGCCGTTGACGGAGAAATCCTTCATCAGAGTGTATTCAGTACCGTTGGCAGTCAGATTGCCGTAGGTACCGCCGTAGATAGCGGCGTTGTAGCCGTAAACCACGGAAGAAGTGGCGTCACCGTTGATGGATCCGGTGTTGCCTTCTGCATTGGCGTCGGTCAGACCGTTGATGGTCAACTCAACATTCGCTTCCAGATTCAGCACGCTCGAAAGGTTGAAGGTTCCGCCGTCGGGGATGTTGATTTTCAGATCGGAAGTGACAGTATGTTCATCTTCAGCGCCGCCGGCAATAATGATATTGCTGTACTGTCCGCCGAAGATATTCTGAGCTGCCACACCATAGGTTACGGCGCCGGTGTAGGTCTTATCGGTTGCAATATCGCCGAAAGTGGCATTGCCGGAAGTTTCGCCGTTGAAGGTGACTTTGGCGTTGCCGGTCATGGTGCCGTTGAGAAGAGCAGCTCCATTGACGGTGATCCCCTGGTTGGTGCCGAGGGCTTCGATATAGTTGCTGAGCAGATTATGATCGCCGTTGATGGTCAGATCACCATAGGTTCCGCTGTAGACAGCGGCATCTGCGCCGTAAGTGAACTTGGAACCATTGGCGGCATTGATATAACCGTCATTGCCGCCGGCGTTGGCATCGGTGGTGCCGCTGAAGGTGACAGAAGCTGTTTCAGTCACATTCAGGACTCCGGAAAGATTCACCAAACCTGAGGCGGAGACAGCAGAGGAAACAGTGTTGCCGTTGGCAAAGTTCAAATCGGTGTAGTAACCGCCGTAGATGGCTGCCACGCCGTTGTAGGTGACAGTGCCCTGATAATCGGCACCGTCAGCGCCGAAGAGAGCGGAACCGCTCAATGTTGCGCCCTGAGCGAAAGTCACATCGCCGGTACCGGTAAGTTTACCGGAAAGATTTGCAACAGTGTTCACTGCCAAACTGGCGTTGATGGTGTGATCCCCATTGCCTGCGACGGAAAGGTTCCGGTAGTTACCGCCGTAAACATTGGCTGAAGCGGCATTATAAGCGACAGTTCCGCCGAAAATCCTGGTATCATCGCCAATAACACCAAAGAGCGCTGAACCGGTGGTATCGCCGTTGAAGGTCACATCCACGCTGCCGAGGAAGGTTCCGGTCAGGTCGGCTGTGCCGTTGACGGTCACATTCTTTGCCAGAGTGTACTCAGTACCGTTGGCAGTCAAATTGGCGTAGGTACCGCCGTAGATGGCAGCGTTGTAGCCGTAAACCACATTTGAAGTGTTGTCAAGAGCATTGATGGATCCGGTGTTGCCCTCTGCGGCGGCATCGGTCAGACCATTGATGGTCAGCTGGACGCCGTCAGCAAGATTCAGCTTGCTTGAAAGGTTGAAGGATCCGCCGTCGGGGACATTGACTGTCAAACTGGAGTTCACAGTGTGTTCATCTTCAGCGCCGCCGGCAATAATGATATTGCTGTACTGTCCGCCGAAGATATTCTGAGCTGCCACACCATAGGTTACGGCACCGGTGTAGGTCTTATCGGTTGCAATATCGCCGAAAGTGGCATTGCCGGAAGTTTCGCCGTTGAAGGTGACTTTGGCGTTGCCGGTCATGATGCCGTCAAGAGCAGCAGAACCGTTGACTACGATATTGCCGGAAAGTTTGTTGGCAGCAAGAACAAGATCGTTGTAGTTACCGCTGAAGACATGAACTACGGAACCGTATGTCACCTGACCGCCGGTCATATCAAAGGTTCCGTAACCGCTGAAAGTACCGCTGTCCATATTGACATTACCCTGTCCGGTAATGGTACCTTCAATCTCGGCATAATGGTCAACAGTGACGGTATTGCTTTCTCTGACGATGACCTGACCGCCGTTTTCCACATTGAGATCATGGACAGTGATGGTCTTTGCGTTAAGGTCATAGAAGCCGCCGGTAAGATCAAAGATCAATGTGGATCCCTCCTGGATGCTGAAGGCTTCGACCACATTGGAAATGATCCACTCTTCACCGTCATCTTTGCTGCCGTTGCCGTTGGTATCGTTCCAGAGTGCAAAGTGGTCAACAGTCAGAGTTGCACCGTTGACAACACGGAATTTGCTGTCATTTGCAAATCCAGTCAGCTCAGAAGTAAAGGCATCGTTAAAGATAGTGACCCAGACATTATTCAAACGACCGCCGTTATCGACCACACTGTCTGCGGAACCGGTATTGTTGACGAGTGTGGCGTTGACATAGCCGTAAACATCCGGAGTTCCGGCAAACTTAATGATACCGCCGTTGACATTGATTTCCCCGAGAGCGCCCACATCCTGCCAGCCGTAGACGGTAAGGGTGGAGCCATTAGTGCTGTTCAAATTGATTTTACCGCCCAGGATAACGCCGGTATCGCTGGCTGCGGTAATTTTACCGGTGATATCATCGGTGGTAACAAAATCGTCTGCGATTCCAAGCCTGCTGTCCTTTTCAAGAGTAAGTGAAAGAGCAGCGCCGAAATCGACTTTGAGAGCCGGAGCCACGATCTTGCCGACGACTTTCAGAGTTCCACCGTTCTCAACGACCAGAGGAGCAGAAGCCCATGCACGCAGCTCTCCGGTGACAGCGACCTCGCTGCTGATGATTTTTTGAGAGTTTCCCAGAATCATACCGCTCAAGTAGGTTCCGCTCAGGATCCTCTGAGCATCTGCGCCATTGTAGTTGTAGGTCACAGCAGCGTTCAAACCATCTGCGTAAACAGTGACATTTTCGCCCAGTGCATTGGTGGAGAAAGTAAGAGTACCGCCATTTTTTCCGCCCTTGATCACGGCTGCGGCATCGGTATCGGCATTGAGAGAGCTGAATTCACCGAAAGTGGTGGTGCTGGTTTCGCCGAGGAGGATCTCGCCGTTGACCACCAGATCGCCGTTGAAGGTATTGGTACCGTTCAAAGTAAGGTTTTCCGCAGTCAAATCGGCGGCGATGGTGCGGTCGGTGCTGTTGATGACCAGATCGCCGTAGGAACCGGAGTAGACAGTTGCAGAGTCTGTATCATAGCTCACATCAAGAGATCCGGCAAATGATCCGGCGCCTGTGGTATTGCCTTCAAACTGAACGCTGCCCGCAGTACCTGAGATGACAGCGGCATTGTTCACAGTGTCGTTGAAAATCACCTCACCGGCAACAGTTTTGATACCGGTTGCAAGGGTAACATCATTATTGTAGATACCGGTAAAGATGTGCTGTTCGGAGCCGCTGTAATCAACAGTACCGTTGTATCCGGTGACACCGCCGATGGTTCCGGAACCGCTCACAACGGAGTTGGTGCCGAAAACGATATCAGCGTCGTTGACTGTTGAGGTGAGAGAACCTTCGTGGGTAAAATCGCCATTGAAAGTGGTGGTGGCGGCATTGGCAAGGATAAACTTGCTGTTGGCAGCATTGGTGATCGCTCCGGCAAACTTGATATCGCCGACCTGATCGACCTGAACAGTACCGGCATTGGTAATGGTCCCCAGATAGGAATCCATTTTGGGGGAGTCGGTATTGCCTGTATTCACCTCGGCGGCAGTTGCGCCGAAAACGAGAGTTCCGCGCTCGCCGACCACAAAGGCTTCACCGCCGTAGGTCCACTTGCCGGTTTCGGCGTTCTTGTCGCCCTGGGTGAAATTATTGAGATTCACAGTGCCGTTGTTGACAGTAATGGTGCCGCCGTTGACAAGACGGTTGGCAGTTTCAGCAACGGGGGTCCAGTACTGAGTTCCGGGGACAGTGCCGGCTGCGACAGCGGTCATGGCAGTGTAAATATTTCCGCCCTGGCTGACAATGTCGCCTGTATTGTATGCGGAACCGGCGACATACGCACCGGCAGTTCCAACGACTTCCCAGTAGTCAGTATTGTTCAAATCGGAATTACCGGGAACGTATGAGTCAACGGCACGGTAAACGGTGTCGCCGGAGTAAACAAGATCGCCGATCTTGTAGGTCTTGGTAGGTGTATTATCAAACGCACTGATTTCGCACCAGTATTCCACACCGGGACGGACGTTCTGAGGGACATTGCCGTTGGCAACATACATATTGCCGTCGATGACTTCTGCGCCATTGGTATAAGCTTCGCCAGCCTTCCAGTTGACGGTACCTTCACCATTGTCAAAGTCAAAGCTGTAGACACCGCCGACGGAAGTACCGTACTTGAGATCAAATTGCAGATTGGCACCGTTGTGGTTGTAGACATCAAGATCGACATCATTGTTGGTGATGGTCATGGTGCCGTAGTTGTGGAGCTGGGCAATGGTGATAGCCCGCTCGATCTTGAGACCGGAACCCTTGTTGATGACTTCGGCGAAGATTGAACCGTCAGCGCCTTTGTCAACGATCATATTGCCGGAATCTTCAAGGGTAATGGAACCGTGATAGTTACCTTTACCGAAAATCTCAATATTACCGGAAGAAATGATGGTTCCGTAGAAATCCATACCCAGGGTATTGGCATTTCCGAACTGCAAAGTAGCACCGGAAAGCACTGTGAACTCGGGACGATGAGGATCGTTGGCAGCATTCTGATAAAGGGTGCTCAGTTCAAAACTGACACCTTCGTTGATGGTGATTTTGGTTTCGTTGCCGTTAAAAATACCTTTCACAACAACATCATCGACAACGGTTTTGATACCGGTACCTGAAATGTGGAAGTCGTCGTAGGTTCCCTGGAAGATCTCCTGATCTCCATCGTAATTGAAGTAGAATTCACCACGGAAAGAGTCAACGGTCGCAGAACCGGTAGTTTCGCCGTTAAAGGTGAGGATCGCCTTGTGAATATCATACTCCATGTGGGTTTCGATACTCTCAGCGATTTCCACATCACCGTTGAAAGTCAACTTGGTGTACTTGGCATTGTCAAACCACCCCCAGGCATCGATGGTCATAACCCGTTCCACGTCTCCATTGAAGGTCAAAGCGATACCGTCGGTGGAAATAGAATCGATTTTGGCAAGATCGCTTTCAAAAATCAGCTGGAGTTCTCCGGAGTTGCTGAATGTATTATCGCGGTCGGCAGTGATTTTGCTGATATCACCCAGCACGCTGCCATTGAAGTGCAAACTTGCATCACTCAAATTGATGGCAGTATTATTGAAGGTCATGGTAGAATCAACATTGACCTGCAGATGGTGGTGGTTTGTATCAGAGCCCTCTTTCAAAGTGCTGACCGCAAAAACACCATTGACAGTTGCATCCACATCAACATTAAAAGTGATATTATCCTGAGGCAAGAGTGTCACTCCTGAAAATACAGGGAGAGTGGGCATGGTATCAATGGTCAAATTCTGGTAGGTGCCGCCAAAGAAAGCTCTGGAAGCCTGATCGTCGCGAAGATTTCCATCAAGAGGATTACCATTTTCATCAAAACCGACACCGCCTGTTGCGTGGTCGTTTGCGTTAAGCCCCAAGACCCCCCAAGCGACACCAAAACTTACCAAACTCTGGGCAACATGATAGGAGACCCTATTTGTCTCAGCAGTGGAATCACCTGTTTCGATCATTGCCTTGGGAGTCACAGAATAGGTATAACCGTAGAAATCGACGGTATTGCCTTGAGTGTTCAGAGTGGTACCGAGACTGATACCGCCGCGGTAGAGATGGTCCATCTTCCGGGCAAGGATCTTCAGATCCTGCGCATAGCTTCTATCGTAAAGTCCCTCCAGATGCTTGAGCTGCGGTGCACTGACACCGACAGTGATGGAACCTGCCAGAATCTTTTCGGCAGTATTGGTAACGGTCAGCTCATAGTAGTTGCCGCTGAGGACATACTGCTGAGAGGTGCTGTTATAAATGACATTTACCTTTGAACCGACTTCAAAATCAATGGTCGGCTGATAGTCTTTAAATTGACCGCTCATCTCAACATTGGCATTAGAACCGACAAAGCTGACTGCGTCATTATCACGGTTGATGAAGGTAAGATTGTTTATTGTCACCGACTGAAACAGATCGACATTGATGGTGTAGTTTTCTGCATTATCGGCAAGATAGACGCCAAGGTTGCCGTACTCACCCCAATAAATTGAGCCACGGTTGAGGGCAGTAAGACCGTTTTCGTATCTCACGCTGTCAAGATAAACTTCACCGCCTTCAAAACCGGTACCATCCAAAATGACACCACTGCGGATCACCAATTCAGAATTACTGCCATTGATAACCCCTTCATGAGTAAAAGTACGCCCGGCAGTATTGTTTGTATTGACTTCAAACATCACATTGTCAATGGTCAATGTGGTTCCTTTGACAAGGGTAGCATCACCATTGAGTTCAACACGATACAACTCGCCGTAAGCCCCGATATACCCCTCATAAGGTTGTCTGTTTATAGCACGGAAAGTAGCGCTGCTGCCGGGGGCACCATCTTCACCAGCTCCATTGAGCGTAAAATTACCATTGATGTAGAGATTGGCAAAATCGGTCATTTCCAAAGAACCGGTAACACCACTGGTATTGCCAACCGTCACGTTGCCCCCCACATACATCATGATCGCACCGTCTACTGTCATGGAGGAATGAACATCGGACTGGTCTCTATTGACGACAACATCACCGCCAAAAATAACTAAGGAGTCATTGTTGCCTGTCCAGGTAAAGGGATTAAAGGTTGCGGCATTGAATCCTGCCCAGCTATGGCTCCGTGTAAGATAATAGTCTGCATCAGTATTAAAACCAAAAATGTCCGTAACATTAATATCCGCAGTACTGCCGCCGGAAACGGTAAAGTTACCATTCACGGCAAAGTTGGCTTCATATCCATCACCACGAGCTTCATTACCGGCAATATCAACGGTAAACGTACTATTTTGAAGGACATTCACATAACCGGTGAAGCGGACATCCGTTTCCCCAAATTCCTCCCCATTTAACTGAGCATCAATAGAGAAACTCGACTCAGAGATATCGACATTACCAAATTGAATATCTCCAACGGCGCCTTTAATGGCAAGAGAAGCTCCCTCGCTCAAGTCAACATTGCCAAATGTCAATTCAGTAATGGGATTGGTCCCGGATCCGGTAATGGTAACACTGCTTTTGACAAGATCAAGGGTTCCAACCTCAACTTTGCCGGAGATGTCATCGAATGTAACATTTCCATTTCCGTTTACTGTCAAACCATTAAGATGAATGGCGTGACTGCCTGTTTTGGTACTGATACCTGAGAAAGAAATCGTTTCAGCACTCAAACTCCCTGTCACATTGACAGCTTTGCCGGTGTCAGCTGAAATGTCGGTAAATTCAGCATTTGCAACATTGATCGCACCGCCGACATGGACTGCGTTACCGGCGGCAGAAATATTTGAAAATGAAACAGAAACGCCTTCACCGCCGGTGATAGCCCCGGTAGTAACTGCGTTACCGGTTGCGGCAGTGACATTGCTGATTGAAAGGGAACCTTCCGCTCCCAAATTCACAGTACCGCTAACAGAAACGCTCTGAGCAGTCTCAACGCTCAAACTTCCATTTAAAGTGCCGCTAACAGACAAAGTGATGTCGATTTGAGAAGCACCGCTGATCGTAAGACCTCCACCATTGACGGCACTGGAAACATTGCCCAATTCAGCACTGCCGACAACATTATCTTTAAGAATGGCAATGGAGTCTGCTCCTTCCGAAGCTGCGGCCTGAGCCAAAACATATTGAGCGTTACCTGTATCCGATTCAACGGTATATTTGTACTCGTAAGTTGGGGAAGCACCGCCCTCTCCAGCCTTTTCTGTGACTGTAACAGAATACAACTGACCGACAGCGGAATTAACAGTGGTTCCATCGCTATTGATCAAAGGTGTGTCTGTAGCAAAACCGTAATATGTTCCGGCAGTCCCTAATTGAATGTTCCAATTACGGCTTTCTGCGCCAGTTCCAGGAGAGCTCTGCTCAACCAAAGTTAGAGAAGCAAGACGGGCGTTGTAATTGGTGAAGCTCAAAACGGGAGTTGCAACAGCGTTGGTCACATATTCAAGTTCCCAGCCGTAATCGCCCCCTGTCACATCGACGGAGGCGGCGATGTCGGCGCCGGTCAGAGATGCGAGCTGGTTGGCAAAGGCTTTGCCGTTTTCGGTCTGGGCGACGTTACAGCCGTAAAGCATGATGTCGCCATCTTCGGCAACGTGTTCACCGATGGCTGCCCATGAGGCGGGATCAGCCTGCAGAGAGACCATGTCGATAACACTGTCGTTCAGCACCAGATAACCGTCGCCGCCGTGGCTGACAACGTGGATGGCATCGTATTTGACAGCGGTACTGTCAAGATATTCATTGATCTGATCGAGAACATCCACACCTTTTTCAAGGACAAGGACTTCGGTACCTTCGGCAAGGTTGTCGATAATGACTTTAGAGTCCTTCACACTGCTGCTGACGATGACCAGTTCATGACGGGTCCCTTCAGCGATAGCAGCTGCCACCTCTTCGGTGGTCATGACGATTTCTTCTTTGCCGTCAGCTTCGGCTTCGGCAGCGGCTTCAAGATCGGCGCGGCTCTCTTCAGCTTCTGCTTCAACATCAACGGCGATCACATCGGCAGCATTTTCGCCGACCACTTCGTCGGTATCATTTTCAAGCACATCAGTACTTTCTTCAACTTCAATGCCTTCATCGGCGGCAATGGCTTCAACGGCGGCAGAAACTTCTGAACCTGCGTTGACACTTTCACCACCGTTTGCAGCAGCGGCATCCTGAGGGGCAGCGGCTTCACCATCGCCGCCCGCTTCGGTCTCCGCCCCGGATTCTGCACCTGCAGCTTGCTGCGCTTCCGCAGCCGCCTGCTGTTCTGCTTGCTGCTGAGCCTGCTGCTCAGCTTCCTCAGCCAGCTGCTCCTGCAGCTGCTGTTGCTGCTGCTGAAGTTCCTCGCTCTGCTGTGCCTGCTGTTCTGCCTCGGCGGCAGCTGCCGCTGCGGCGGCATCAAAGAGGACACGCTCTTCCAAACGCATGACTGACAACTTCTTAAGCAACTTTTTCATATTCTCATCTCCTGAAAGTTTATTGTTATTCTGAAAAAACAAGAACAGACTCCGGCTGCATTACCGCCGGAACCTGTTCTTGAATTTCCAGTTTAACCATAATTTTTCTCATTGTTTACACAAATTTCTTCAATTTTTATCATAGTCTGCGCGAAACCAGACGACCGGTGACGGCAGCTCCGGAAACGGCAAAGCGCCCTTCACGGTGCCCCTGACGCCAGCAAACCTGACGGAATCTGTTCAACGCACGGCGCGCAAGGCACCCCAGAATTGAGAAGATCCGCCCGATCTTGAGTTTCGCCGCGGGAATGAAAAATGAGGGACTTTCCCCAGCCCAGGCATGATTGCCGCAAACTGAGAAACAGGCGTCTCCCAGCTGGCGGTCCAGCTCGTAGTCGGCGTTTTTGAAAAGTTCCATCATTCTTTCACTCTCGCTCTTGTTTTCAGTTGGAAAACAACTTACTTTTTGCCTTTGGCAGGTTCATTCTTCTGGAGAACGCCAGCTTCCAGCAGCTTGTTGATCAGCTGCTCCATGGAGTTGTAGGCGCTCAAGAATCCCTGGGGAGGCATGATGATGCGGACAGAGCTCTCGGGCACGGGAGCTTCACCCTCAGCCTGGGGCTGGAGAGTCACAAAATCAAAACGAACCATCGCTCCAGCGAAATGAATCTGCCCGATACCGTCTGCGTAAATTTCTTTCTTGTCAGCCATTTTCTTCGTCTCCTAAATAAAATTTTCTCTTTATCCGGCGAGGTCTCTTCACTGTTCAAGACCTCAACTCACTCACACTCTCAACTGCCCTTCCGTTCCAAAAACGGAGGCAAGGAGCTTTGAAAGCTAACATAATATATGCCCGCGCAACTGAAATTTCAAGTGTTTTTCCGCCTTTTTGCAGATTTTTTTTCATTTTTTTATTTTACAATCACATTAATGACATTTTTAATTTTCATATTTTTTTATTCTGAATTAATAAAAAGAATAAATGTAAACAGAAATATCATTTAACACAGTTTTATAACAGCCGACATTTTCACAGAAAATGGTTCCAATTTTTTTTCCGATCCATGCTTGACTTTTTCCCGATCGGGGTGTAAGTTATCCAAGAACACATTTCACACAGTCAAAATCATATAAAGGAATCTTTCATCATGGCAAAACTCCCCATCAGTCTGATCATTGACGATGCCGGCCCCGTCAATATGTTCCATTTTCACGCTCTCAGCCAGAAGCACGATTTGATCGTCCCCCCTGCCTTTGCGCTCCACTTCGGCAAGATCTGCCGCAATCTGGGGGTCAAGGGCAAATTTTCCGTGGTCCCCTGCCCCGGGGGATTGGGCAGACTTGACCGCCCCGATCAGGTCAACGGCGTCGATCCCGACCATATCGAAGCCTTTGTCGATATCGTCAAAGAATATATCATGCCAAACTTTTCCATCACCTCCGAAATCGTTTCCCACTATCTCGCCGTGGATATAACCACAGGACGCAACACCCACAAGTGCGAAGATGAATTCGTCAGCACCGCCAGCGCAGAAACCATCGCTGATTATGTCTCTTACAGCATTGAGATCCTCAACAATCTGGGAGTGGATCCCAAAGGTGTCACCTCCCCCTGGGCGACGGGGATCGACAATGAAGCAAACTACGCCAAAGGCATCGGCATGGCGTTCAAACGCACTCTCAACAAGGAAAAGTGTTTCTATTTCCTCCACTCCAGAGATGAATTGAAAGCCCCCAAGATCATGTTTGATACCCCCGAAACTGGCAAAGTTGTCTCCATACCCAACAATTCAGAAGATGCCTTCTGGGGCACTCAGCGCCCGGCTTCCTGCGCTCAGGCGCGTCTCAGCGCCAAAGAGAAGATCGACTCCCTTATCAGCGAGGACGGACGCACCGGAAAGCTCCGGGAACTCTTTGAGGAAAATGCCCCCCTCATCATGATCACCCACTGGCAGTCCATCTATTCAGACGGCAGAGGTATCGGTATCGAGGGTTTTGAATACCTGATGAACCGGGTCAACCGGATCTTTGGAAAAGATACCCAATGGATGTCCTTTGAAGAGATCGCAGAACTTGCAAAGTGATCCCACCATACACCAAAGCTGCTGCGGAAAAGTCTGATTTACCGCAGCAGCTTTTTTTAACTTTGCTCAAGAGTTTCAAGGAGCTTTTCACGCAGCTCCAATACCGCCTTTTCCCCTTTGGGGTACGCCGTCATGGAAAGTCTTCCGCAGAGCTTGCTCAGCAGTTGGAGTACCCTCTTTTTACCCAGACGGGCGCTCAGAAGATCCAGCAGACGGAAGTCCTGCAGCGCTTCAGCAAAAACCTCGTGGCGGATGGAGTCCTCCGGAGTCCCGGCAGCTCCGGGGTAAACCAGAAAAGCGTCCCCCGGCGGATAAAAGCTGTCGCTCCCCGGATCACTGCAGGGATCCACAGCAAAACGGGAAAGAGCTTCAAAGTAAAAGTTGTATCCCCAGTGCAGAAATCCCTCCATGCCGTGCTTCCAGAGCAGTACGCCGAATATCCTGTTGCGTGAAGAGGGAAAATGGATGAAACGGTTAGGCATTTTCCGCGCCGGAGCACAGCAGTAATAACACCACTTTTCACGGAGCTTCATCTTTTTGAAAAACTTGAGCTGGCTGATAAGAGGAACAGGAGTATCCACACCGCTGGCAGAAAAGATATCGGCATTGTTCAAAGCGTCGATGATCTGAAAACCTGCCAGCTCTTCTTTGAGGAACTCCACAGCTTCACGGTACTGCCCTATCTTGTCGGCAGGGGGTTCGTCTGAACAGTGGAACACTGTTCTGCCGGAAACACCCAATTTTTCAAGAAGCACTTTCAGCTCCCTGAGCAAACCTTTGAGAAGTTTTCTGTATTCAGGGTCGCTCCCCGGGGTCATGCCGTCAAAAAGAAGTTCCCCATTGACCGTTACCGGGGGGGCATAAGCCGCTCCCCACTGGGAAAAGAGATGGCTGATCTCAAAGTATTTGAATCCGCACGCCAGTGCAAGGTTCATGTAGCGCTCCACCAGAGACAGATCAAACCGGTACTCCCCCTCTTCCGTGCGGCGGATCACAGCCAGCTGCGCCATTTCGCGGCGGTGCCCCTCTGCCACATTCAGGATGAGCGAAAGCACGGGCACAAGGATCATGTTCGTGCCGTGGGAACTCATGTCACAAAAACACTTTTCCACAAGTTGCCAGTGCTCTTCGCTCCACATGGGAACTTTGTAACAGGAAGTCAGGGAATCCGGGTGGAACCACTGAGTCACTTTGAGACGCTGCTCCGGCAGTGCAAAGGGAAGAAGCTCCAATTTGAACTCAGGGGTTGTAAAATACTGGATGGGTTCCCTTGCCGCCGCCTCCCCATCGGCATCATCAGGATGGACCGTGAACCGCAATTTCACACCGTATTCCCCCGGGGGCGCATCTGAGGGCGCATCAACAGAGATCCAGAGGGTCTTTGTCTGGCGGATCACGACCCGGGTGCACTCATCCTTCAAAGGCGCCAGACGGTCGGGGTAGATCCCCGCCATATCTGAAAGCACATCCTTGTCGCAAGGTTCGTACCCCGTAAAAGAGACAGGGGTATAGCACACCTCACGCAAGGAAAATGTGCCGGGAAAGTCGGAAATGATTTCCACCCGGCTTTTGCGGTTGTGCATATCACCGGAATAAAAAAGCAGCTGAAAGTTGAAACGCTCCCCCTGAAGCATCTTCCCCTGCTCTATGGACAAGGGAAGTTTTTTCAGATAGGGCGGTATCTTTGCCAATGAACTTAAAAAACAAAATTGCAGCTTTCCCACAACAGTTTACCTTTCTTTTATTCCCATGCCAGCATGATTCTGGCAACCTTGGCAGCGTAGAACAGTTTATCATCGAGTATTTCAGGGTAACAGGCAGAGTTTTCACCCGATGCCTCATAGTTGAAGATCCCTTTGTAATCCATGCTTTTGAGCTTCTTGATAAAGGGACGCCACGGAACACTGCCCCTGCCCAGAGGGAGCATGTGCTGGTCGCTTTCACCGGTGTTGTCACTGATGTGCAAAGCGGTGATAAGAGAACCTGCTTTTTCCAGAAACTCAACGGGATCCCCCCCTGTTTTGTGGAGATGCCCGGTGTCGAGACAGATCCCCAGTTTGGGATGGTTCCCCGCAAGAGCGATTAACGCCATAAGCTCCTGCGCCGTGGTATCGCACTCCAGAAGATTTTCAAGAGCAAGTGCAGTACCGCTGCCCTTGAGAAAATCGCAAAGTTCCAAAAGATTGCTTATCACACACTCCTTGCAGCTTTCCGGCTGGGGTCTTGCGTGGATCACAGCAACGGGGATCTCCATGAGCATGACCATTTCCAGCTGCCGCTTCAGAAGATCTATCTGCTTCTGCCCGGCACTGCCGGAAACACCAAGATCCGTATCAAGGGGCAGATGGGTCTGCAAAAGGGGTAGATCATATTCTCTGCCCATATCGCGCCACCGGGACGCCTTGCGCCGGGCATCGGGGGAAGCGGTCACTTCTTCAAGGTGTTCAACCGACAGATCCAAACTGTTGAAACCGGCGTTGTGCATGGCGGGGATGATGTTTTCAAACTTTCTGCCGTAGAGAAAGGAGCTCCACATTGAAATTTTCATGGCATGTTTTCCTTGAATTGTCCGGCAAGATCGTTGACAAACCGTGAAAGATCTCCGCCGTATTTGATCAGGCGGTCTATGCCGCTTTCAAAGAACCGGTAATTGACAGGGGTTATCATATCTTCACAGGGAGAGCGGAGAGCCCTTGAAAGCACCGGAGCAAAAGTATCGTAGATCAAACTTGTCATGCCCAGAGGCTTCAGGTCATTCAACACGGAAAATCCATTCATCCTTGACAACAGCAGCTGCTGGGCGGGAGGCGTCAGAACATATTTGATGAAGTTAAGCGCCTGTTCATAACGGATACTCCCCGGAGGGATCGCCATGACCTCAGAGATCACCGTATAAGGAACCCCCTCCGCCGCCGGAGAAAGCGCAAAGCGGTAGCGGTCGCTGCCCGCACGGGGGATCTTGCTGTAAAAAGGTTCGATCATGGCAGCGTCGCCATTGAAAAAGAGGGAATAATCAAAATCAAGCAGATCACTGATGGCAGGGACCAGTTTCTCTTTGTAAAGAGTTCTGAAAAGCTCAATGGCGTTGCTGCAGCATTTTATTGCTGATTCCTCCTTTTCCGGCAAAGCGGCAATGTTGAGTCCGCAATTACTGAAAAACCCCCAGTAGGACTCAAAAAGGGCACTGTAGCGTATCCCCGGATTCAGTTCTTTGATCTTTTTCAGATGTTGAGGCAGCTCAAAAATATCCATCTGCTTTTCAGGAAGTCCGGCAAGATCCTTGTTGAAAATCAGCAACTTGGGAACCAGTTCCGGGGCGATCCCCCTGACCGCTCCCTCCGGATCACGGACCAATGCCGCCGGATGCAGCGCCCCCGGCAGAAACTCCCCGTCAAAGCCGGGAAGCTCCATAAAACGGCTCACGCCCCCTTTGATCCCCACCACCGCCGGATGGTTGGGCAGCAGCAGCAGATCTGCTTCGCCGCTGTCAATGATCTGGGCGTACTCCCCCAGATGACAGATGAGACGCACCTTGAGCGCTGAAGGGTGTTCCTGATTATAGGCATCGATCACCGGCTGCCAGTAATAGGCTGTCGCCTGATCCATGACAACGGTGCACTGACGCTTCTGATAGAGGAAATCGTTCCACACCGAGACCCCCTCTGAAAGATCCAGGGTCAGGCGGCTTTTGCTGCGGGGAATACGCTTGAAATGAAAGTGTTCAGCAAGCATATTCAGCGCCTCAGTCGCCGTATTCTGCCCGCAGCGGAACGCCGTGCGGATCTTGCGGACAGAAGGGAACTGTTTGGTCAGTTTCGGCAGATCGTATTCTTCAAGAAGACAGTTGAAGATCTCTTGAGCACGAGTGGAATTTTTCCCGGAGCTGTTCATAGAGTTTTCAGTCGAACTTTACCTTGAGCGTCTTCATATACTCCAATGCCTGCTGGAGACTTTTCCCTTTGAAGTCCCAGAAAACAAAGGCAGCCTCCGCTCCGGGAACCATGTAAAGATAAGCCGTACAACCGTATCCGCTGCGGATACTGCTGCCCTCAAGCACCTGTTTGGGATTGTAAAGAAAAGCACAGCAGCCATCCCCCCGGTTGTGGGCACGGTCATAATATTCATCGCCGAAAACGGCATAGTGATCCTGAGGAGTTACTCTTTTCACATTCCCCTGGACCTTCCCCAAATTGGTATACATCACCCTTTTACGCAGTTTGGCAGTACCGTAATGTCCGGGGTAAGCTGAGAGAGCCACCATGTACCTGCCCTTTTTATCGGCGGGTGTAAAAAGAAATCCCAGCTTATCGTCGTTGTCATGCAGTGTCAGAGTGACACGGCCGTTGAGCGTCCCCCCGCTGTACTCAAGAACCGCTTCGCCTTTGGCGCCGGATTTGATCTCTTTGACGGCAAAGCTGCCTTGAGACAGATTTTTCTTACCTGAAGTGATCTTGAAAAATCCTCCTGCATACCACTGAAAATAGGAGGGCTTGATCATGCCGACTTCCACATTGACAGCTTTTCCCCCAACCATCTTGCCCGCAAGATGAAAAGCGTAACGCACCTTATCATTGCTCATAATGAGCACAGCATTGTATTTATCGGGGGAAACACGGTACTCTTTGGTTCCCCACAAATAGCACTTGCTGGCAAAGTACGCCTTTTTGGCAGCTTCGTCACCGGGTTTGAGTTCGATCAGCTGCACATTGACTGCAGCCAGTGAGAGAAACGCAAGGAGCGTTACAGCAAAAATCATGATTTTTTTGAACATTTTTTTATCCTTTCTCAATATTTGAAGGTTGTAGAGGCAATTTCAAAACTCCTCAAAATTGTCAAAGCGCCCTCTTCTTCGATCTGATAAAGGGAGCGTTTTTCCGCCTTCGCATAAAGCTACGGCAGGACAAGCGCCTGTTACCTTGCAGGTAGCAACCTCAAACTACCCTTTACAGCTCTTTGCGAATGGCATCGAAAGCCATTTTTTTGAATGACTTTTGAAATTACCTCTTTAACAACTTTTTTCCTGTCCGGGATACGGATGAGCTCGATCCTGTAAACTCCGGAAAGTTCAAGTCCGCCGTCGATAACCACGCTTTTCCCCTTTTCGACAGCGCAGACGGACCCCAGTTTCCGCACTTCCCGACCGTTGTGGAATATCTTGATCTGGAACAATGTTCCGGGGAAGCCCGATTGACTGAAAGAGATCCGGAATCTCCGCCCGTCGCAGCCGATGGAACTTTTGAATGAATCGGGCAGTTTGCCGCTGCTCAGGCAGTACATCCTGATTTCCGCAGGTTTCAGAGTGCCTTTGACAGAAGAACCGTATCCGGCATATTTTCCTGAAAGCATTTCATAGATATGATATTTCCCCTTTATCTTGAGTTCAAAGATGCCGGAACTCTCATTGTGGCGGCGGGAAACAAAAAGATAACGCACTCCGGCATAGCTGTATTCAGCGTAATTGGCACCATTGGGCAGTGTGTGTGCCACAGCCATATCCACACCAGCCAGAGTGAAAATGTTTCGTGCCATAGTACGGAGCGCCCTCCCCTTTTCCTCCTTGTCAAACTCATAGTCCGGCAGTATGGCGTTGAGGTAGAGCGTCTTTCCTTTGCCGTAGCTGTTGAGGATCACGGCAGGGGCAACAGCTGTGGTGCTGGACTCAAGATGGATCCCCCCGACAGAAAATCCCTGAACCGTCTGCTTCAAAGTCCCTGCGGCAACTGCCTTGCCGTAAAGTTTCAGAGGATTGCCGGGAATTGCGGCTGAAAGCCGGTGTTTTCCCAGATAGAGCTCCCCTCTGCCCGGAGCTCCGGCGGGGGCGATCTCTGCGCCGAAAAGCTCAGAGAGGGGACTTGTTTCAAGAAGAGCGCCGAACTGGTCAACGACTCCGGGAGCATAGTCAGAAATAAGTGTTCCACCGGCGCGGACATAGCGTTTCAAATGGGCAATCTGCTTTTCGCTCAGCATCCTTGTCAGAGGCATGACCACCAGCGGATAGCGTTCGGGATCAAGAGAATCAAACCGGTCTGGAGTGATCACATCAGGAGCATCCAACCCCAGATCGGTGAAAAGGGCGCTCCAGGTGTTCATATTGGAGCAATAGAGCTTTTCACTAACGGGAGCGGGATAGAAAGCCCCTGCACAGGCAACTTCACTGGGGATCGACCAGACCAGCGCCGCCCGGGGAGCTTTGCGCCTGCCGTATCCAAACACTTCCATGGCTCCGGAATCCCTCATGGAACGGAAGATATTCCTGCACAAGATCCCTTCATCACTCAAAGTACCGTCTCCCCGGCGCAGCAGATGTCCGTACCACCAGACCGAAGGGGCGCGCAGACCGGATATGAGCTGCTCCCAGAGTCCGTAACGCACCTTGTAGTCGGTGTATGAACCGCTCCGGGAGTCCGGCGTCATAGAGGCGCGGATGGCATTCAGTGAAAAAGAATCGTGGTAAAAGCTGCTGCTTTTCAGCCATGCACTGTTTTTCATCAAATCGAATCCCTGATAGATCCGCTGTATCCCCATGCCGGAAACGCCGGTTTCACCGCCGCACTTTTCCCGGATCGTGTCGGCAATGAGCTTGCAGATCATATCCACACGGGTGAACATAAAGATGCGGTGGGCGATGAACCCTGCGTAATTTTTAAGTTTGGCACAATCCTTCGCCGTGGGAGGCGTAACCTTTTCCCAGGAGGGAAAACGGGTTCCCCACTTTGCGTTGAGGCGGGCAAGATCCCCTTTGTACCGGACTTTGAGAACCTTCCGGAATTCAGATAAACAATGTACGCTGTGACAGAAATTGTGGGGCGTATTGAAGTAGGTTCCAAGAGTGATCTCGTCTGAAATGAAACACCATTTACTGTCGGTCGATGCCATTTTTTCCGCAACTTTAGAGGCTGTTTTCACCACCTTTTCCTGATATTGGGGAGAAGAAAGACAGGGCGTACGGCAAAGCGCCTGACTGTTGCGGGGATTGGCAGCTTTGATATGTTCCACACCCAGAGTGGCGTATTCCATGCCCGAAGCCATGACGCTCTGGGCTTCAAGGCGGTGCTCATGGGGCTTTTTCACGGAACCGATGGGGGCAAGAAAGACCTCAAATCCGGCGTCGTAAAGCTCTTTGTTGAAAAGTTTGTCGCGCCAGCTGGAGTAGTGAGCGCCCCAGATCAGGGGGAAGATCCGGCGGCGGTCAAGCTGTTCAGGCTTGGCAAAGATATACTCCCGGAACTTGTATTTCCCGTATGCACATTCAAGAAGATAGAGGGACTCAGTGGAGGAAACCATGCGTTTGAGTGCAAAGGCGGCAGCTCCTTTTTGCACATCAACTGTCTGACGGGCGATAACGCGTGATGCGTGTGCTTCACGCAAAGTCAAAAGGAGTCTGCCCTTGAAATTGGCGGTAATGAGACCTGAAATATTTTCGTTTTTGCCGAAAATTTCCTTATTGAAGGCGACCTTCAACTGAGGCAGAGGAGCGCCTTTGTACTCAGCAAAAGCATAGTCGATGACTTTTCCCTTTTCCAGAAGCTGTACCATGAGAAGCTCGTTGCCGAGGATCCTCCCTGCGGGGAATCGGGCTGAAATTTTCTTCCCTGTTGCGGCAGTCCGGCACACCTCCCCCTGCAAAGTAAAGGCTTTAAGGGTATAGTGAGCAGAGGGAAATGTGATTTCTGCGGTGATCCCTTTTTGATCAAAATAAAGCTCTTTCAGCTGTGCTTTGGGAGAAATCCCTGCGGCGTAATTGAAAAGTTTGCCGTAAAAGGCAAAGTAGTATTCCCAGTAAGCTGAATCCTCTTTGCAGGCATAATGGGGAACCAGATTGCGTCCTTCTCTGAGCCATTCGCCGTTGCCGGGACCCATATTGAATCCGACCTGGATCACCTTGCCCTTGCCCCGGGGAAATTCAAGGATCTTCCCCTTGACAGGGAATTTCGCCCAGCTTTTTCCGGCGAAAAGTTCAGGATCAAGCTCTTTGCCCCTCCCTTTGATGAGAGAAGGAAAATTATTGCGGTGCCCCACATAGATCAGCACAGCCCCCTTTTCCACGGCTCTGATAAGTTTTTGGAGCAGATCTTTTTTAAGTGACTTTTCCCGTTGACCGGTCAAAAGTATGATCCGGGGATTTTTCTTGAGCAGATGTTCCAGAACCATGGGGGGTGCGGGAATGTTCCACCCGAAATAAGGACTGGCGGTGAATCCGGCTCCGGAGTCGATAAGATCGTACTGAAAATCAAAGCGGCGGAAAAATTCACCCATTTCATGATTGCCCTGGGGCATGGCGACCGCCAGCACCGGGATCCTGCGGGGCGAGGAGGGAGAAAAAATCAGCGCAGGAGTCTTGAAGCTATTGAACATGGTATCGGGAATGTACCTGGGGAGGAAGGTCGTATCTTTGGCAAGTTGTGAAGCACCTCCAAACTTTTCGTAATCAAAGTTTTTGGCGTCGGTCAAACGCAGTTTCACCTGAAAACGGTACTTGTATTTGGCAAGGGGATCGTCCAGAACCGTGAGGAGTACCGCCTCTTTGACACCTTTGCTCAAAGGCGGCAGCAGAAAACGGTTGGTAAAAAAATCGACCACAGGATATCCCGCAGCTTTGTGGGAAAACCAGCTGTAAAAGAAATCCAGCTTCTGAAAAGGGGTTTCAAGAACGACACCGGCTTTGCTGCCTGTGACCGCCGCATATCCCCGGTCGGGGTGATAGATAAAAATGTCGCTGCCCTTGAGTTCCGCAGGGGTGTAGGTAAAGTGATTTTTCACCGGGGCGCTGTCGGGTACTTTCCATGAGTTCGTCCGTCTGCCCCGGGGAAAGATGACCTGATAACGGTTGTCGCCTGCAAAACGGAAGGTGCTGCCTCCGCGGTAGATGGAAACGATATCTTTTTCTCCGGGGTTGGTGATCTCAAAGTCTGCGGTCAGAAAATCGGCATTGTCTGCAAGAGAAATGCTCTTTTTCACCGTCAGGGGGAGTCCTTGGGGACTGGTCAGGGTCACTTGGGCTTTCCTGCCGGATCTGATACCACTTGCCGTATAGGGACTTTTTTCATAACGGCGGTCAACTCTTGTGGTATCGGGGGTGAGAAAACTGTCGGCAAAGATGCCGCTGCCTCCGGGGGCGTTATCCAGCACAGCCAGATCCTGTTTATGTTTTTTATCCAGCAGTTTGCTGATCCTGCCCCCCTGGGCAAGGTCGATTTCCACATACATTCTGCTGTTTTCAAGGATGACTTTACCGTTTTTCAACTCTGCATCGGCACCTTGAAGCACGATTGCCGCCGCACTGAACAATAAAATAAGAAGCTGCTTTTTCATCATCTGTATTTCTTTTCGGGTTTATTTTTATTGACCTGTATCCACTATACCGCTTTCTCAGCAAAATTTCAAACAGCGAAAGGGAGTACAGTATATTTTTTTGCAACTCTGTACCTCTTTTCAAACAATGTGAACTCACCCTGAGAAGTAATAGTGCATCAGGTACAGATCAGAAAATCAAGAATACAGTTTACGGTCCGGGCCAGATCGCTCCTGTTTCGGCATCGAACCCCTGAAGCATATACCACAGCCGGATGCCGTTTTCACCATAAGAGCCGCTTACGGGAGTAAAAGTCTGAGCCCAGCTGGCGGAGCGTACATTTCCCGCCAGGGCGACGGACTGAGTTTTTCCACCGGGAATGACAGCTTTGAGAGCATCGTAAGGATAGACGCCGGGAGCCCGGAAATCCGGTCCGCCGTGGCGGAAAGCGAACTGTTCTCTTCCGGTGAGGCGGTAATGATCTCTGATTTTATTATCCATGACCATAACCGCAACAGAAGGTTTGCTGATTGAGCCCCGCTTGCGTGCTCTGCGCACCTCTTTGCCCAAAAAGTTACCGTCACTTCCTCCGGTGAGGCGGGGATTGATACCGTAATGGGTATGTTTCATTATTTGAAAATTGGCATTTTCAGAAGGACAGACAAATGTTCCCGTTGTCTGGAGTCCGGTGTCAGGGGCTTTTGCTTCCTTGAGGATAAGTCCATACCCTCTGCCCTGTGACTTTTTATAACCGGAAAGACGCATGTGCCATACCCTTTCGGCTTCGGTAGGTCCCGGCTGGCAGGCTGGAATGATAAAGTCGTTGTTATCATCGCTGTACATATTGAAAGCGGTACCGATCTGCTTGAGATTATTGGTACAGACACTCCCCCTTCCCCTTTCACGCGCCTGCTGCAAGGCGGGCAGAAGCATTGAAGCAAGAATAGCGATGATGGCAATTACGACCAGAAGTTCAATGAGAGTAAAAACACGGCGTGAAGAGAAAACACACATAACGGCAACTCCTTAACTCAGAATAAAACACAACAAAAATTCTACACTGTGGAGATACTATACCATATTTTTTTCAGAAATGCAATACTCTGAGAGTACAAAAACAAAAATTTTTCTGATCTGTACCCAACAACAAAATCTGTACTCTTTCAAGGAAGTTTTTGTACTCCACAACCTCTTTATCTTCATCTGCAAGCGCGCTCTCTTCCGGTATGAGTACAGTTGAGAAAATATCGGCAAATATTTTTGTTTTTCTGTTGCAACTTTATTTTTGGGGAGCTATATTTAACCGTTGACGGAGAAATTTTAAACAATTTGAAGCAAAGGTAGCCTGATGTCCGGACTGCATGACAAGATGGGGCAACGCGCTTATGAGCTGTTGCCGGAAAAATTCCGGGAGTTTTGGAAAGCAGAAGCAGAAAATATTCCGACTTACTGCGAATATCCCGATCTTCACCTGGGAGCCCAGTGGGAAGAGCCGGAAAAGGAGTCCTTTTACGCCCGCTATTGCGTCATGGCAAACGGACGCGCCGCCCCCCACGGTCCACAGGATAAGGAGTGGCGCGGCGCCACTTTCGGCGATGTGACCGATCCTCAAAAGGTCCACGACGCCCTGAGATATTATCTTGAACAGACGGTAAAATATATAGCCGAAGGTGATGCGACCGACTCCGCCCGTTTCGGGGGAACGGGAGCCCATGTGATACAGGATTGCAGCAACCCGGGGCATACCTTCAACAATATCCTCCTCAGCCGTCTTTTTCCGGTCAAGGGAAAAAATCTGATTTTCATGCACCGGATCATGGACCACTGGCCCATTGATCTCGAAGCGGTGAAACGCCCTCCCATCCTGTTGGGCAGAAATATTGACGAAGCGGTCTATTACCTCGCCGAAAAAATCATCGGCAATATGGATCTGATCACAGCAGATATGGTAAAATTGTGTCAGGGGATCATAGGCAACCGGGAAAAAACCGTCAGCCGCATCATGCAGAAGTGGAACGCTGAAGCGATCCGCCACACCCTCAACTTCTGGTATACAGCCTTTATCCTTGCCGCCGGAGAGCTCCCGGCAGGGAGCAGCAGACGCTTTGCTTCAACATCACTAATTGACAAGCCCATGCTCACCGCCTACGACAAACGCTTTGACCGTCAGCAGTACATTGCTGCGGGGATCCCCTTTTACGACAACCATTATCCTGAAGCCGATCCCGACCGCAGCACCATGTCAACCAATCCTTATCCCTTTGAACCAGTCATCAACTGCGCTTACAACAGCAAAGGTGAAGCACTCCCCCTTGCCATCGACGACAAGGGAACCACACTCAAAGGCAAAGGCATCGCCGCCGGGACTTACGGAGTCGTTTCGTACTATGTTCCCGGCAATGTGTTCCGCACCCTTGAGGTCACAGCGGGAATACATCCTGAAACATCTCCTGATGTTTCATGCACTTTCGGCATCTGGTGCTGTGAATCGACACCCCGTCTGCTGGCGCAGGGAGTGACCGGCCGGAAAAGAGGCGCTCTGCGCTTCAAAGTCACGCTCCCGCCGGAGTGCCGCACCATCTCGCTGCTCAACGCCGGAGGAGACGGCAAATCCACCGCCGTCTGGCTGGAGCCCACTTTGAAACCGTAAACATGGGAGTGCCGATGAGATATGCTGAATTGTGACGACAGATTCACCAGCCACGCCCGGCTCGGGATCCAGGCGGCGGCGCTGTTGCCCTCCTGGGAGCAGGCGCTGTTGCAGATCGCTCCTGCCGGGGAGGAGCTCCAACTGCTCCCCCCTTGCACAAACGCCCTCGAACAGCTGGCATACGATTGTCTGCTTATGGATTGGCTCTACGATGAGCGTTTCCGCTATCTTGCCTTGCAGAGCAACGGGGCACTGCTGCCCCACATGATGCCCGATCTCAACGGTGAAGGCGCTTTTTTCTCAGGACATCCGGTCCATCCCGGTAAATGCTTTGAAATAGTCCGTTACCTCCTCGGCAACGCCGTTGAGGAGCTGCAAAAAGGCTGCCTTCACGAATTCTGCCGCAGAGCGGGTATCCTCGGACACTTTCTGCAGGATTTGACAGCCCCTACACACAATATTTCCTCAAAAACCGTGCGGCAGTTATTCCCCGATCCGGAACCGGGACGGCTGGAAGGATTGAAATACTGTTACGAAATCGCCCCCGATCTGGGAGGAAAAAAACCTTCTGTCATGGGGAACACACTGGAGCGTGCCGCTTTTTTCATCACCGATCAGGCATTGAAATACGGCGCAAGCTCCCTGAGCTTTCTCCCGGAGCTGCTGCAGGCAAGCTACTGCCGGGATCAAGACCGGTGCTGCCGGATACTGCGGACGCCCGCCCGTTGGGCTGTTGAACTCACAGCCGACGCATGGCACACGGCATTTGCCCTTGCTTTCGGACGGTTTGAGGGGAGCTTTTTCCCTGAAAAGATCCCCCTGACGCAGCTTTACTGCGGCGCACACCATCCGGATATTTACGCCCACAGTGCTCCCGGCACATTCCGTTTTGACGGAAAAAGTTTTCCTCTGACCCTGACCGACGGAAAAGCGGGGAAAACTTTTGATACCGGAATCGCTTTGACAGGACACTCCGGCATGAAATATTTCACAGGGGGAATTTTCTCAAAAGTGACCTTCACTCTCGGACTGGCGGAGCATCCGTCAAGTTACGATGAGCACATCGACCTGGACTTTTCAGTAGAAACCGACTCCCAATGGTGCGAAAACGCCTCTTTGGATATGGAATACGGTACTCTCAGACGCTGTTCCCACCGCCTCCTCCCCGGAGCCCCCTGCCGGTTTGTCGAAGCGGACATTTCAGGGAGCCGCACACTGCTGTTCGCTTCAAGAGCAACGCCCTACCGGGACGGGAAGGGCAGCGTCAACTTTGCCATTCCCCACATCGCCATAGCAGAGCCCCTGCTCTGGCTGCAGTAAGCCTATTTTCCTTCGCTGCTGACGATCAATCAAGAGTGATCTTCATGACACGGACGCCCGTGTGGGTGCCGTAGGGGAACCCGGTGCAGCGCAATGCGGTGATGCCGTCGGAAATGTTCTGGGTGAAGGAAAGTTCTTCGCCGTTATCCATCCAGCAGACACTTTGGATCTTTTCTGTCAGACCGTCGATGGTACGCACACCGGGGCCTTGAAGCGTTGCCGTCACATTCACATGTCCTGCGATCCCCAAGTCAAAAACGAAATAGTAGAGAGTGTTCCCCTGGCGGAGTACGAAATCTCTCCCCTGACACTTCAAAGAGGTGTCGGGCTGGGGGTCGTAGAGGGCTTCACCGTACCAGTTTATCCAGCGGCCCACCAGATCAAAGACCGCTTTCTCGTATGCCGGGATCCCTCCCTGAGGCGTGGGACCGAAATTCAAGAGAAAGTTGGCGCCGCAGCCCCGGCTGTGGCAGAGACGCTCCACCACCTCTCCGGGGGAAAGAAAGTTGATGTCTTTTTTCCCGAGCCCCCAGTGGGCGTTCATGGTCTTGCACACTTCGGACGCCACATATTTTTCCATCCCTTCACGGTTCATGGGTTTGGCGGCGTTATTTTCGTAGGTCACTGAGTCGATCTCCGGATGACCTGTTTTCCCCAGTGCCACAAGCCCTGTGTTGTTGACGATGATGGCGTCAGGCTGATGTTTGCGGATCATACCGTAAAGGCGGCTTTCCTGCCAGTCAGATTGGGGACGGGACCAGTTGCCGTCAAACCAGAGTCCCCCGATCTTGCCGTAATTCTTGCAGAGCAGCTCCACTGAGGCGCAAAGGTAATCCAGATACTCCTGAAACTCCTCTTCGCTGCAGACTCTTGTGTAAGGAGAGAAGACCGTCTCATCTTTGATGCTGTTTTTCCCTCTCCAATTCCAATCCAGCGTGGTGTGGTAGAAAAAGGGGACGATCCCGTGGCGGCGGCAGGCTTCGACGAACTCGGCAATAAGGTCCCTTCCGGCAGGAGTATGGGGAGCATCAAACTCATTGAGTCCGCAGGTGTCGTAAAGTGAAAAGCCGTCGTGATGGCGGGTGGTCAGCACGATGTACTTCATGCCGGTATTCGCCGCAAGGGCGGCAATGGCGTCAGGATCAAAATCTTCGGCGGTGAAGGTTTCGGCAAGTTTTTTATATTCGGCAAAGGGGATCGCCCGGGAATCCTGCGTCCATTCGCCAGCCCCCAGCTGGGAGTAAAGTCCCCAGTGGATAAACATGCCGAATCCCATCTTTTCAAATTCACGAATACGCGGTAAGGGCTGCGGGATACTCATAAAAAATCACCTTTCTGCTGCAGTTTTGTGCTCTTTGATTTTTTTATTTTTCCGTTCTCTGAAAAGGAGAACCAGTTTTTTGACACCGAAATAGGTCAGAGGAGTCATGACCGCCGTCAGCAGCGCTCCGCCGATGAAAAAGGATGCCACCAGTTCCCACCCCAAACCGAGAAGGGCGCTGTAGCTTTGTTCTTTGATAAGCAGATTCATGGCTTCTGAGGTTTTAGCCCAGGTAAGATTTCCTGCCATGATCCTGTTCCCCACCCAGCACTGGATGGGATAAATGATGAATATGGAAAAGTGATTGGTAAAAAAAGTTCCCACCGTGGCACCGATCTTGCTTCCTTTGAGTATGATAGAGGTCGGAATGGAACAGATCAGCTGAAATCCGAAAGGGATCAAACAACCGTAAAACATACCGATCGCCCAGCCCCTTGCAATATATTCAGGAGAAGCCTTTTCCCGGACCATTTTCATGTAAAGGCGCAGCCACATCCTGCGCAGTTTGTTTTTGAATTTCATGCAATATCCCTTATGTCAATATGATTATCGGTATAATATGACATCTTTTTTACTTGAAGTCAAGTAAAAACAGCTTATTTCTCCTGTTTTTTCCCGGGTAAACAAAAAGCGTTCCCCCGTTTTGAGGGAACGCCGCATAAAAACGAAAATGACATCACTCTTTGAAACGCTTGCAGAAACCTTTGGTGCAGTTGCAGTCGGCACAGCGTTTCAGGGGGTTGGGGCGGCAGGCTTCTTCCAGTTGGATCCGGTATCCCCGGATCTGCCCCAGAGTGACCGCATCGTCCACGATGTAGTTGACCACATACAATGAGTCATCGGGCATCTGGACCCATCCGGAGTATCCCGTATCCGCTTTGAGAGCACGGTCGTGGTCGATGGGAATGATCCGGACTCCCGCGCCTTTGCGGTCCGGTGCCATAAGGGCGTCGCAATCGGTGAGGGCTCCGAAAAAGTTCTGCGCTCCGGCGCCCATGCCGCAGCCGCCGCCGTGGTGGAAGCGGTAGGTAATAAAACACCTGCCGTCTCTGAGGAGTCCCCCCACAGGGCGGTGACATCCGGGGATGGGGAAATTCACTGGAGCGCTCCAGGTGGTGCCGTTGTCGGTGGAAACACACTTGAAACAGTCGTACCCCATGCCGGAGTTTTCACGGAGCAAAGCCACCACATTGTTCCCCCCGAGAGGGATCAGGCAGGCTTCGCACAAATGGTAACGGCTGTCATGGGCAAGAATGGCAGGTTCACTCCAGCTTTTGCCCCCGTCGTCGGAGCAGCAGATGAACTCCGTAAGTGTTCCTTCATAAGAGTAATGGGCGGCAAGAGCAATGCGTCCGTTGTTGAGGAGCCGGTATTTGTCGGGAACGATGCCTTTAATAGGGAGCGTTTCAGGAGCGCTCCATGTTTTGCCGTTGTCACAGGAAAAATAAACCACATTTTCCGTCAGATCGGCGCTGCCTTCGCCCACACGGGGGATCCGATCGACGATCATGGCAACTCTGCCGTCGGGCAGTGTGGAAATACGGGGGCAGTTGTAGTAATATTCAAGATCCCTTGCCCCTTCGGTAAGGGGGCGTTTGGGACTCCATGTCCTGCCGCCGTCGGCGGATTCGGCAAGCATGATCCGGGTGTAGCTGCGGACGCAATGGCTGGTACATTCGCTGAAAACACAAAGCAGATTTCCGTTGGGAGCCAGAGTCACATCGGGCCAGGCTTCGTAAAGTTCAGGGTCATTGCTGACACAGAATTTTTCAATATCCATCATTTTTATCACCAGGAGTCGTCTACTTTCAAACCGTTCTTTGATCTTTTGACGGCGTGCCAGAAGGTTGTGTATTCACTTACGAAATTGTGGTAGTCCTTAATGGGGATCCTTTTGCTGGCAACGCCTTCGGTATGGCCGTCAAGAAAGACCACATTGCAGGTGGCGCTGCTGGGGATCCAGACGGTGTTTCCAAGAAAAGCAGGGGGATTGGAGCCGTGGGGCGCAAAGGGGTATCTTCCGCTGCCGTAGTGGGTTTCATAATTTGTGCCATCCATCCAGTGGGCACTGCGGGAAGGACGGATGCAGTTGGAGATCTTGAAGCAGGGGCGGGAAGTTCCTCCCGGAGGTCCGCTGGTGTAATGGGCGACTCCGTAACCGTAGTCGGTATGGGTTTTAGGGCTGGTTTTACGCAGGAAATTGATACGCCCCATTCCGTCAAAAGAAGGACAGGCGATCTTGCTGGTGTAAAGAACTCCATCTTCATATTCCCAGCCGCCGATGGGGGCTTTTTCGTGGATACCGAGATACTTGGCAAGGAGTCCGTTCCAACTGTCGTTCCGCTGGCTGTAACCGTTGAAGATCCGGGTGTTGGAGTTTCCGTTGTGATAAGGCGGAGCAAATCCTTTATTATCATCAGCGTAAAACGCAACGGCTTTGCCGATGCTGGTCAGATTGTTGAGACAGGTGGTGGCTTTGGCACGGTTCCGCGCCTGCTGCAACGCAGGCAGCAGCATGGCGGCAAGAATGGCAATGATCGCAATTACGACCAATAGCTCGATCAGCGTGAACGCTGATCGAATGAAGCACGGCTCCGCCGTATGAAGCATTTTCCTGCGGAAAATATGAAGCGCCCCGTTGGGGCATGAAGCGCTTGCTTCGCAAGCATAATAAGGTATTTTTTTGTTCTCTTTTTTCAGGTAATACAACGGCAAAACACCTGTTTGATAAGTTTTACTCACCAACAGTTCGATCAGAGTGAATCTTTTTTTCATTGCAGATTTTCTCCTTTTCATGATCTTAACGGAACTTCAAAGTTCCGTAATATTTCAAATTGCTGAATGCACCGTAGGTGGGCTGCCAGCAGCTCTGTTCCCAGCGGTATTTTCTGTCATCAGGATTCCGGTAGTAGTGGTTGCGGCAGAAATTGACTCTGAAACTGCCCTCCTTCATGGGACGCGTCAGCGCAAGGGATTTCAGAGGAATGGAGATCTTTGCGTTCCACCCTTTCAGGTTCCTTGAGGTGGAATATTTGACTCCGGGGCAGTTCCATGCGAGTGCTGACGCCCATTTATTGGACTTGCTGCGGAAAATGTCCCTGAAAAAGAAATCCGAAAGGGCATTGTCAGGTCCCAGGATGAACTGGAAATACTCATCGTCCCCCCCTCCGTAGAAGAAAAGCTCCACACTTTCATTTTCCCACAGATAGGAGTCCCGGGCATTCTTCTTTCCCCAGTTGATATCTTTCCGCCCGGCAGGGATGGTACAGGCGATGTCAAAGGTGATGTTTTTGCCGTCGCTTGAGATCTTTATAGCGGTTTGAGCGGCGCTTTTTGCCGTGTTGTAGCTGTCTGCGAAGTTGCCGATGGTGATACTTTTGCTGCCGTCGGCTGAGACGGGGACAAGGAGGCTCAGAGGATTTTCAGACTTTTTGGATTTACGGAAGATCCTGCTGTTGCGTTCAAAGGGGAGATACCCTTTGAGGAGCTTTGCGGCGCGTCCGGCGTAAGGTTCTTTGCCTTTGCACTCAGCGACCGCTTTGCGGAGCAACTCCATCATCCGGTCCACAAAGGGTGCCGGATAGGCGATCTGCCAGACTCTTTCGTAGTTCCATTCCCCTTTGCGGTGGTCGTAATGTTTCAGATAGGCAAGCTCCATTTCATCGTGGAACTGCCGCACCAGTTTGCCTGCCGGACCGAAAAATCCGTCGTAATATTGATCCAGAAGCTGTTCCACATCGGTATCGGGATCCCACATGAGTTTGGCGCCGATGTAGAGATTCTGCACATCGTAGATCCAATCGGTCCAGTTGCGGGTATCCACACCGTAGGAGTCTTTGTTGCACAGTTCGATGACTCTGCCTTTGACGATGCCCCGGTCCAAATTGAAAAGCTCTTTGAGCTGCCGGGGATAAACGGCAGGCGCTCCGTAGACACCCAAAGTAAAGCGGGAAGCGTTCCAATACTCCCAACGGTAGAGGGCGGCGCCTGATTTTTTCCACTTGTTGAGCACCTCGGTCACTTGTTCCCGGTAGAGTTTGGAACCGTGAGGAGCTCCCCCCAGACAGAGAGTGACCGCCACATTGGGTTCCAGAGGAAATGAAGGAGGCTCCCTGTATTCGCCGTAGGCACAGCACTTGATGAATCCGGGGGTAACTTTGCCCACCTCTCTTGCAACCTCGTTGACAAATCCCCACATGGCGTCAGAGTGGATCCCGTTGGGACCCCGCTCCGGCTTGCTGTCGTTGATACAGAGCTTGCAGCGGCAGTGGAAAAGCAGATTGCTGTCGCCGGTCATGACGGCAGCAAAGATGGAACGGTCGTAATTCTGTTTCAGTTCGCTGATCTTTTCTTTGACCGCTTCTTTCAGCACCTCCGGGTTGCGGAAACAGAGGTGGACTCCCTGTTCGGCATTGACTTTGCGCTCGCCGTTGGGCTGAAGAGCGAAAAATTCAGGCTTGTGTTTGAACTTCTTGTGCCAGTCTCTGAAAGAGTGGTTGGCAATGGGACTGCCCACAGAGCCGCCGAAACGGCAGCGGCGGTGCCAGATGCCGATCTCTCCGGGGGCAAGGTCGGGATCGTTGGGAACTTCGTAAAAGAGTGTGCGTGTGTTGTCCGCAGGACGGGAACTCACATGGAGACGGTTTACGGAAATCTCCTTTTTTACAGGGGCGTATGTTCCCAGTTTGCCGGGCCAGAACCAGCGGACTCCCAGAACTCTTTCGATAAATTCGTAGGCGGCGTAAAGAGTTCCCACGGGGATGGAGCCCCGGGAAAGAAGAGTTTTCCGGTAGACCCGCTCTGCGTCGCCGCCGGTAAGGAATATCCTCTCTCCGGAGCGCAGGATGGAAAAGTGCTCAGGAGGAAGCATAGAGGGGGCAACGCCATATTTCCGGGCAAGTTTCGTTTCCCCCACATAAATGGCTTTTCCCCCTTTGAAGCCGGATTCACGGACCACCGGGACCGTTGCCCCTGTCACCAGTTTGAAGTGGCTCTGCAGCTCTTCTGCGGCGTATTCGTAAAGGACACTTTTTTTGTCGGGGATCACCACGGAAAAAAGAGCTTTCCCACCTTTGACCAGTTCAAGCGGAGTGCGCACCTGTGCCGCTTCAACAGCAGCGCTGGCAGGTTCCATAGGGGGAAGTACATTTGAAACAGTACTTTTACTGTCAGGCAGGACGAGGCGGATATTTTTCAACTCCCATGCGCAGTGTTCGCTGCCATTCTGAAGGAAGGCGATCTGGATATTGGGATTGACCATGCCGTCCAAATCAGGGATCGTAAAACGGCAGACCAGCTGCCCTTTTTTGCCGGGAACAGCTTTGATTTGAGGGAAAGCCCGTCCCACCCGCAGTTTGTTTCCGGGATTGGTGCAGATCCGCAGCGTGCTCCGCAAAGGTGCGCTGCCCGCCTTGCAGATCCAATCTGCCCGGAACTCCACTTCTTTGCCACGGTTTTCGTCAAAGAGTTTTCCGGGAAAGTAGAAACTCCTTGAATAGACATTCTTCCAGGGCTTTTTATGGGTCTTTGTATCCAGTGTGTAATCCCCCACACGGCGCAAAAGTTTTTCAGCCCCCGGCAGCTGCATTGCCGCCAGTAGAGCGATGATCGCAGCAATAAGAATTTTTTTCATACCTGCCTCCTTTTATGAAATTTCAACTTAACTCTTTACAATGTCAGTTACTATACCACATTTTCATCTCTTTTGCAATAATAAAAAAATGACTGCAATAATAAAAATTTAATATTCCGCTTGAAAAATCCGGGAAAGATGTTTATATTATCTGCAGTTCACTTTAATTTGCATTCAGGCGGTTTGTTATGGAATCCACCCCTCTCAAGATAGCGGCATATTGCCGGAGCGCCGCAGAGAAAGTCTCCGGCAATATCTGTTTTGCCGGATTTGCCCCCCGATGCTGCAATGGGGTCAACAACTACAACCGTTTCATCTTCTGTCTGGAAGGCAGAAAACATATCATTTACGGTGATGGAGAAAAGGTCTGCGACCGGCTTCTTCTGCCCGGTGATGCGGTCTTTGTTCCCGGCAACGGGGAGGAGGAGGAAAAATGGGATCTCCCCCATACCATGATCTCCTGCGTTTTTATGAGTTCGTACACAAGGGTGATCTACATCGACCATTGCCGCAAGCTCAACGAAAAACCTGTAGCAAAGTGCTTTTACCACATCCCCAAAGAGTACATTTCAGGGGACAGCAAGATCGCAGAGGCGATACTTGAACTCAAAGGGGATGCCCCCGAAATCAGCCGGCAGCTTCTGCGGACGCTGCTGGAGCTTATCACGGACTCTCTGTGCAAGATCCCGGCTCAGGCGCCCCGCTCCCCGGAGTGGGGGCGGATCTGCGACGCAATGCACAACCTTTTCAGAGGTGACATCACCCGTGCGGATGTGGCGGAGTTCGCCGGAGTGACCCCGTCTCAGCTTTCCCGGATCATATTGAAAAACAGCGGCAAATCATTTCGTGAAATGCTCAACGATCACCGTCTGGAGTATGCTCTGGGGCTGCTGCAGAACAGCTCCATGCCCATCGGCGAGATCGCAAGTTCCAGCGGATTTTCCTACACCAGTTATTTCATCAGGCTTTTCCATGAGCGCTACGGCGTTTCTCCTGAGCATTTCCGTAAGGCGCACTTTACTCTGCCTGAAAATGAAAACCGCAGCGGAAATACCCTTTAAAAAGCATCTTCCCTTGACAAAACCCTTTTGCGGATGTATCTTTTGTATTTGAGGAAATTTCAAAACTCCTCAAAATTGTCAAAGCGCCCTCGCTACGATCTGTCAAAGGGAGCGTTTTCGGCTGTTACCTTACAGGTAGCAACCTCAAACTACCCTTTGCAGCTCTTTGCGAATGGCATCTTTGCCATTTTTTGAATGACTTTTGAAATTACCTCTTTTGACAAAGGAGCAACTGTTGACGATGAAAAAGAAAAATTGGCAGAGCGCTTTTAAAAACACTCTGCCTGTAATGATGGGATATCTTGCCATGGGCGCCGCCGCAGGCATCGTGCTGGCGGGGACTCTGCCTCAGCTGCCGGCAACGCCTCTGTGGGGAACGGTCAGCAGCGCTTTGAGTATTTCAGGCGCACTGCAGTTCATTATGGTGGGGTGGATCAAAGAGGGCATTGCCCTGACCGATGTGGTGCTTTTGACCGTTTTTCTCAATTTGCGCTACGCCATGTACGGATTCTCTCTCATTGAGCGCTTTGAAGGGATCCCCCGGTGGAAAAAGTGGTATCTCATCTGGACCTTGACCGATGAAACTTACGCCTTGCAGTGTGCCGACAAAAGGTCTGATAAAAAGGACTCCGTGGACTACTGTCTGAAGGTGGCTTTTCTGGACCACTGCTACTGGATCTCAGGCGTCACTCTGGGGGCTCTGGCAGGGAGCGCACTCCCCTTTGACTGCAAAGGCATCGACTTTGCCATGACCGCTTTGTTTCTGGTGATCCTTACCGATCAACTCCGGGAAAAGGTCAACCGCCTGCCCGCACTGACCGGCTTCGGTGCGGCGCTGCTGGCAAGGATCTTCTTCAGCGTTGACCGTATGCTGATCCCCGCCATGGGGGTCATGACACTGGTCTTTCTGCTGGCACGGAAGAAATTTGAAGAAGGGAGCGTGAAGAAATCATGAATTCAACTCTCACATACGCTCTTTTGATCGTGCTTCTGGCATCTTTGACCACGGTGCTGCTCAGGGCTTTCCCCTTTATCGCTTTCGGGAGGAGCAGGGAGACGCCTCCTCTGATCCGCTATCTGGGGAGCGTCATTTCTCCTGCCGCCATAGCCATGCTTTGTGTCTACTGCTTCTGTTCCCACTGGCAGAGCCGGGGCGTTCCGGTGGGCGGGGCGGAGTTTGTTGCAGGCACCGTTGTGGTGGCTCTGCAGTTGTGGAAACGCAATCCCCTTCTTTCCATACTGGCGGGGACGGTGATCTACATGATACTGGTACAGCAATTTTGAGGAGATTTTGTTATGAAGGTACTGCTTGTCAACGGAAGTCCCCATAAAGAGGGATGTGTCTTTACCGCTCTTTCCGAGATTTCTGAAACACTGAAAACAGAAGGTATTGATTCTTCTATCTTCTGGATCGGCAACAAGCCCGTACAGGGATGCGCCGCCTGTTACGCCTGCCGCAGCGGTCATGAGGGATGCGTCTTTCAGGATGAAGTTTACACAGCTCTTGTCAGAGAGCTCAAAGAGTGCGACGGCATTATACTTGGCTCCCCCGTATATTATGCGGGTCCTGCCGGATCATTGTGTGCGCTCCTTGACCGCGTATTCTTTTCTCAAAGCGCACTTTTGAGTTGCAAGGCGGGCGCCTGTGTGGTCAACTGCCGCAGAGGAGGCGCCAGCGCCGCCTTTGACCGGCTGAACAAGTATTTTACTTTGCTGCAGATGCCGGTGATCTCAAGCCAGTACTGGAACTCCACCCACGGCATGACCCCCGATGAGGTGAAACAGGACCTTGAAGGGCTGCAGACCATGCGCGTTCTGGCACGGAACATGGCGCATTACCTCAAGAGTCAGGCAGCAGCCGGGCTCCCCTTCCCCGAAATGGAAGAGCGCGTTTCCACCAATTTTATCAGAGAGAGGTAATTTCAAAAGTCAGTCAAAAAATGGCTTTCGAGGCCATTCGCAAAGAGCTGCAAAGGGTAGTTTGCACTTGCTACCTGGCTTGTCCCGCCGTAGCTTTATGCGGAGGGGGAAAGGTAACAGGCGCTTGTCCCGCCGTAGCTTTATGCGAAGGCGGAAAAACGCTCTCTTTATCAGATCGAAGAAGAGGGCGCTTTGACAATTTTGAGGAGTTTTGAAATTGCCTCTACAGTCAGATGAGAGCCCGGAGTATCATCAGATCTGCGGGAGTGGTCAGTTTGATGTTGGGTTCGGGGTTGAGGACCAGCGCCACGGGGAATCCGGCTTTGCGGAGCAATCCGGCGTCATCGGTCAAGTCGGCGTCAGGAAAGAGTTCTTGTGCCTTTTTCCAGAGTTCAAGGTCGAAAAGCTGGGGAGTTTCCACAGCAAAAAGCCCCTCTCTTGCCACTGTTGCATCCAAAGTTTCGCCGTCGCTTTTCCACAAGGTATCCGCCACAGGCTTTCCCGGCAGAGCGGCTCCTGCTGCAAGAGCAGCATCATAAAGGCGTTTCAAAAGGTATCCGTTTGCAAGAGGACGCGCCGCATCATGGACGGCAACGATCCCTGAGACCTCTCCCAGAGCGGCGATTCCGTTTTTAACAGAGGCACTGCGGGAGTCCCCCCCTTCGCACCAGATAACTTTCAAGTCACGGACAAAGGGAAATGCGACCTCCTGAAATTCTCTGATCCTTCCTTTTGGAACCACCACTGCACACTTTCCCGTAACCTCCTGAGTCAGACGGCGCAAAGCGTGGACGAATACCGGAGCTCCGTTCAAATCGGCAAGAAGTTTGTCTCCGCCGCCGAAACGCCGGGAACTCCCCCCTGCCACGACAATGAGATGAAGAACCGGTTCCATAAAAATATCAGTTGGGGAAATTCTGGTGCATATTGCGCAGCCAGCGCTTGATCACAGGAGCAATAACGAAATCCTCCAGAGCATCATCTTTGGTGAATTCAAAGTTGCAATAGGGACAGTAGGGGAAAGACTCCAGATCCACCGGCTGCAGCTTTTCGCCGCACTGGGGACAGAAGGCTTCCTCCTTGACAGTGATGTTGTAATTGTTCTCGTTGTTTTCCATAGTTTCATAATATAACACGCCCAAAAGCTTTTTTCAACACATCTTTCCTATAAAATCCCTGAAAGAACCTTGATTTATCTGTAATTTGGCTTTATATTAACAAAAAGTCACCTTTCTCACGGAAAAAATCTTTTTTTCCGGGGGATCAACAATGTATAAATGGAGAATGAAAAATGGAACTTACTCTTCTGGTTCTGGCAGCCGGTATGGGCAGCCGTTACGGCGGACTCAAACAGCTCGATCAGCTGGGCCCCTTCGGCGAAACCGTTATGGACTACTCTGTGTACGACGCTATGCGCGCCGGATTCAACCGTGTCGTTTTCATCATCCGCCGGGATTTTGAAGAAGAATTCAAGAAGGTCATCGGCTCCCGTTATGCCGACAAGATCAAACTGGAATACGCCTTCCAGGATAAGAATGACCTTCCCGGAGGATTCACCGTTCCCGAAGGCAGAGAAAAACCCTGGGGCACCGGTCACGCCGTCTACGCCGCCCGTGAACTGCTCAACGGTCCCTTTGCCGTCATCAACGCCGACGACTTTTACGGTGCCGACAGCTACAAAAAGCTGGCAGCCTACCTGACCAATCCTCCGGCGCCCGGCAAGGTGCGGGGATGTATTGCAAGTTTCGTGCTTTCCAACACTCTCAGCGAGAATGGTTCTGTTTCCCGGGGCATCTGCTCCTCTGCTGATGGACTCCTGACCAAAGTGGTGGAAAACACCAAGATCTTCCGCAAAGACGGCAAGGTCTACAGCACGCAGGAAGACGGTACCGACATTGAGCTTACCGGGAACGAATATGTTTCCATGAACTCCTGGGGATTCATGCCCGAAATGGTGGGCGAGATCGAAGCGCTCTTCCTTGAGTTCCTCAAGGCACGGGGCACCGAGATGAAAAGCGAATTCTATCTCCCCGGCGTGGTGGACTCCCTTATTTCCGCCGGGAAAGCCGAGATCGCCATGCTCCACAGCGAAGACAGCTGGTTCGGCGTCACCTACCGTGAAGACCGTCCCACAGTCCAGGCAGCTCTTGCCGAACTGGTCAAATCCGGTGCTTACCCCGCCAAACTGTTTTGATCTGAAAAAAGCGAAAGGCGGTACAGAAAATGAGCTTGACCCAGGCAGAACTGAGAGAGATCGTCTATAATTTCATCGTTTACGGTGATTTTCTGGTAGGCGTCCCCTTTGGCGGGGGCAATGTCAATGACACCTACCAGCTGGCATTCGACCAGGGCGGGGTGCGCCTCTATTACATACTCCAGCGGATCAATCACAATGCCTTCCGTGAACCGGAAAATGTAATGGAAAACCTCGACCGGGTCACAGCTCATCTGCTGAACAAGATCCATGCCGCCCACGCTGAGACCCGCCGCCGGACGATCCGGCTGCTCCGGACTCCGGCGGGGAAACCCTATACCTACGACCGCTGCGGCAACTGCTGGAGAGCCTATGTTTTTATCGCCAACGCCCGTGCTTACGACGTGCTTGAGACTCCTGAACAGGCTTTCCGCATTGCCCAGACCATCGGGGAGTTCCAGCTCAATTTGATCGATCTTCCCGGGAAACGCCTTCATGAAACGATCCCCTATTTCCACCACACCCCCAAACGCCTTGAAGCTCTGGAGCGCTCCATCAAAGCCGACAAGGCGGGCAGAGTCAAGGATGTGGCAAAGGAGATCGATTTCGTCATGGCACGAAAAGATGAGTGCTCCCGGCTGATCAAACTTGCCGAAGAGGGCAGCATCCCTGAGCGCATCTGCCACAACGACACCAAAGCAAACAATATCCTCATCGACGATCTTACCGGTGAAGGTCTGTGCATGATCGACCTTGACACCGTTATGCCCGGACTTTCACTTTACGATTTCGGCGACATCGTCCGCAGCGGCACGAATCCTGCTGAAGAAGATGAAACCGATCTTTCCAAAGTGGGTATGCGCTTTGAGATGTACGAAGCGCTCTACCGGGGGTATGTGGATATGACCAGCGACTTCCTGACACCTGCGGAGTATGAAAATCTGCCCTTTGCAGGCAAGCTCATCACCCTGGAGATCGGCATCCGTTTTCTTGCCGATTATCTGGATGGCGATATCTATTTCAAAACACGCCGTGCGGCTCAGAATCTTGACCGCTGCCGGACCCAGTTCAAACTGGTGGAGTCCATTGAAAAGCAGATGGACAAGATGACTGCGCTTCTCTGAAAGAATCCGTTTAACCCCTTCATTCTACGGGAAAGGAGTTTTTACCCCGATGGCACCAAGTAATCTTCCCTCACTGACGATCCAGTATTCCCAGTCTCACACTGAGACATTTCTTCTTGATTCGCCCCGTGTGACCATCGGTTCCGATCCCGGTTGCGCCATTGTGGATCCCAGAGGCGTCCTTGCGCCCCGACATGCAGAACTGCTGGCAAGCGGCAAGGATTTTCTCATCAGCGACTGCGGCGCACCTGACGGTTGTTTCGTCAACGGCAATATTCTTGAAAACTCCCGTCCTCTGCGTCACAACGATGTGATCCAGCTGGGAGAAATGATCCTCATTTACCATGCGCCGACAGCGGGGAACGACCTTTCCGTATCAGGAGCGGCACGCTTTGACAGCACCGCTTTGAAACAGCTTGCCAAACGCCTCGAAGAGAATATTGCCAAGGTCTTCAAAGGGAAGCCGGAAACGATCCGCAATCTGCTGGTCTGCCTTCTTGCCGACGGTCATCTGCTCCTTGAAGATGCTCCCGGCGTAGGTAAAAGTGTGCTGGCACAAACCCTTGCCAAATCCATCTTTTCCCGCTACCGCAGAATTCAGTTCACCCCGGATATGATGCCTTCAGATATCACCGGCATGAACATGTACGACACCAATTCAGGCACTTTCCATTTCGTTCCCGGTCCCATTTTCGGCAATGTGATCCTGGCTGACGAGATCAACCGGACCACTCCCCGCACCCAGTCCAGTCTGCTGGAGTGTATGTCCGAAAGTGCCGTGACCATCGACGGCGAGACCCGGATCCTGCCCAAGCCCTTTTTCGTCATCGCCACCCAGAATCCTGAGGATTACCACGGCACCTACCCCCTGCCCGAACCCCAGCTGGACCGTTTTATGATGCGTCTTTCCATCGGCTATCCTGATGCCAAAGCGGAGCTTGAGATCCTGACCGGTGCCCGCAGCGGCAACATGCTCAACACCATTTCCGGAGTCGTCCGTGCCAATGACATCGTTTGCGCTCAATCTCTGGTGCGCAAGATCGAAGTTTCAGATGCCATCAAATCCTACATCATCGCCATTGCCGACGCCACACGGAAACACGAGGCACTGGTCAACGGATGCAGTCCCCGTGCCACACTTGCTTTGATGCGTGCCTGCCAGAGTCTGGCGGCATGTGAAGAGCGGGATTATGTGACACCTCAGGATGTGACCCGGCTCTATCAGGTGGTCCTTGCTCACAGGCTCAGTTTGAAGCTGCGCTGGAAAGCCCAGTGGAAAAGCGTTGAAAATGTGCTTCAGGATATCGTTTCAAAGATAAAGATCCCCGAGTCAGGACGCTGAAAATAAAATGTCCATCGCCCGCCCAACACACGGTGGTTTGATTTTTCTGCTGCTGACCTGTGCCGCAGGGGGAGTTGCCTTCATGAATGTCGGTCTCATGACCGCGCTCTGTGCCTCCGCCCTTGCCGGTATCTGGATCAGTGCCTTTATCATGGCGCAATGCTCTTTTCTCTTCATCCGCCTTGAAAGGCTCAGCTCTGCCGATGTTCCCGGCAATTCTACAGCCATACTGCCTTTGCGTGTCACCAACTGTTCCATTTTTCACCGGCATGTACTGGTGATAAAGGAGGCTGTGGGATTTTCCCTGAAAAAATATTGTCTGACGACAGTGCCGCCTCTTTCTCCCCGTTCAAGCTGTGTCATCAACCGCAAGATCCACACCGACAAGCGGGGGCACTATGTTCTTGACAAAGTAACGGTGATCTCCGGCGACCCCTGCGGCTTTTTCAGCCGGAGCAAAACATTTCATCTGCCGGGTGAGATCACTGTCACTCCCCGGATCGTGGAACTGGAACATCTGCCTGTCAGTACCTCTTACCGTCACTCAGACGGAGGCGAAGGCAGACTGCTGGGATTCGCCGGTATCGGCGGCGACTTTTTCGGGATCCGCCCTTACCGCAGCGGGGACGAGATGCAGCACATCTACTGGCGGGGGAGCGCCGCCAGAAACAAACTTATGGTCAAGGAGTTTGAGGCAAGCGTCACCGAAAGGATCCACATTTTTCTTGACTGTGAACACTCAGGCGTGGGGCAGGATGAGGTGGACAATAACTTTGAACATCTTGTCAGTGCCGCCGCCTCCATCAGTGACACCTTGAGCCGCCGCTACTGCCGCCTCGCTTTCACAGCGGCATTTGAAGAGCACTCCAATCTCTATTTTTCCGGAGATGCTGCCGGACTGCGCAACAAGATCATCGAAGCCCTCACAGAATTGCGTCCCTGCAAGGGAAATATCGCCGATCTGCTGTGCGACTCCATAGAATACATCCGCCCCGGGGACACGGTCTTTCTCCTGACCATGACCGTTTCGGAACTGCTGCTCCAACTGGTGACACAGCTGAAAGAAACAGGCGTTCAGGTCAACTGGATCCACGCCCCCGCCGCCAACTTCCCCCCCATTGAGCCGGACGTGCTCAGGGAGCTCCCACCCGATTCACGGAAAAGCCCCTGCGACACGGAAATGTTTGTTATCGATTTCAATTCACCTTTAGCGGAGCTGCTGTACTGGAATGACGATCTGGAAAAAATTTAAGGCGCTCCTTGCGGGCATTGAACTCAACCGCAAAGTGCCCCGCCATCCGGCACATTTGTGGTATGCGCTTCTGACATTCTTCTGCATCCCGGCGGCGCTGGTCATGCACGGACATGTTCATTTCACCATGGCAGTCATGATGCTGCTGATCCCTGTTGCACTTCTGGCATACATTCCCTACCGCTATTGCAACATCCTGAGCCGCATGGTGCTCAACGCCTGTATTTTCGGAGCAGGCTGCTTCTGGCTGGCATTCAGACTCAAACACAATGTGCCTCTGGACAAGATGATGGTGGAAACCCTCGCACTCTGGAGTCTCACCTTTCTCAGTTCCGGAAAATCCAAAGGCTATTTCTATCTGCTTTTCATCGACATACTGCTGCTGCTCTATGCGGCGCTGCTCCCCCGGCTGCTCTCCCTTTATCTGACCATCGCCGCCTTCGGAGTGCTGCTGGTGATACTTTTCCGCAACCGGGTGGGCTTTCTCTCAGGAGACATGCTTCTTGACTCTCCCCGGCGCTCTTTCCGTAAAACCTGGCATTTCTGTTTGATCTGGCTCATTATCACAGGTCTTGCCTTCCACTTTGTCTTCGGGATCATCCCTCTGACGGACAACGGACTTGAAGGTTTGATCCCGGTCTCTTTCACCACAGAAAAAGAATCCTTTGCCTCCCCTGATCTGAAAGAGTGGCTCAAATCAGGCAAAAATGTCAAAAACACACCTGACAGCAAGGAGATCCGGGAAGATGCGGTAGGGGAAAACACAGCTTTGAGCAAAGAGACCAAAGGCAAAGCCAGGAGCGTGTCTCTCCCCAAGCCGCCCCCGGACACCCCGGTGGTTCCCGGGGACGGCGGCAGTTCCATGGGCAAAGATCTGGTATTCCGTGTCAAATCTCCTCTCAAGCTCTATCATCTGGCACGGCTCTACGACCAGTATGACGGTGCCAACTGGAGTGTGACCCGTTCCATGCGCCGTAACTCTTTGCGCGGGCACGAAGCCCCCGAATCTCAGCAGATCAAGCTCTCTTACGCTGTTGAAAAGCTCTTTTCCTCAACTCTTGCAATTCCCTGGCGCTATACCGAATTCACTCTTGCCGAAGAGATCAGGACCTCACTGCCTTACACGCCTCATTTCTGGGGCGTGGAATTGAAAAAGCTGCCTTCAAAGTTTCCTTTCAAGTTCACTGCCCAATGTGCGCTCCCGGCAACAGAACTTTCCTCTGACGGCACCCCGAAAGTTCTTCCCTGGCAGGAATACAACCCGCGTTACAATTACCTGACGCTCCCCAAGAGCAAGATCTCCAAACGGGTCCGTCATCTGGCGCTTTCCCTCACAGCCCCTCATAAGACTCCCTACGCCAAAGCGCTGGCGCTGCGAAACTTTCTCCGCAGCAACTACACCTACAAACTCCACGCCTCCCCCACGCCGCGCCACCGGGAAAGTGTTGACTACTTTCTCTTTTATCTGGGTGAAGGGCACTGCGAATATTTCGCCTCAGCTCTGGCGGTCCTCGCCCGCTGTGCCGGATTGCCCTCCCGGGTCGCCACCGGATTTTCCCCCGGCAACTACAACACACTGACCTCTCTTTTTGAGGTCTACGAATACCACGCCCACGCCTGGACCCAAATCTATATCCCGGAGTTCGGCTGGCTGACCTTTGACGCGACGCCGCCTTCTGCCATCGTATCCGAAACCTATCCTCCCGGATTGGGGAAAATGCGTGACCCCTTCGGTGACGAATGGAAGATCCGCCCCCCGGAACTCACCGACAGTGCCCTTGAATACATGCAGCGGATCAGGATCAATGCCGAACGCAAGAAAAAAGGGGAAAGCAATGTGGAACAGGCGCTGGGTGAAATCGCCGCAGCCGGTGACAAACTCCGGGAAGAGTTGAGCAAAGAGGAGAAAAAAGTCACCCAAACGCCCCCTCCGAAGGTCGTCAAAGGCAAGATCGATCTGGCGCATCTGCGGCAGAAGATCAAAGAAAAGTTCCGGCAGTTCCAAACATCCCTTGTGGATCTGGCGCTCTATGTGGTTTCCTCATGGACCAGGCTTCTTGCCGCCACAGGATTGCTCTTTCTCGGCGCCCTCAGTGCGGTGGGGCTCTTTGTGCTCCTGAAACGGGCATTGAGGGGAGTGCGTTTTCTCATACTGTTCCGCCGGAGCGGTGATTTCAGAGACCCCGCCCGTGCCATCCGGAACAGCTGCCGGGGCGCCCTTGCGCTGCTGAGTCTCAAAGGGCTCCCCCGGAAAGGCAATGAAGAGCTCCTCGCCTACGCTTCCCGGCTCCGCCCCGATCTGGCAGAAGAGGCGGTCACACTTTTCAAACTCTTCTACCGTGCGGAGTACCGTTCACAGGCTCCCGGAACTGCTGAAGCGGAAAAGGCGGCACACTGCCTGAAACAGCTCCGTTCAAAGTTGAAACACAACTGAAGTTTTTTTCAGCGGTAAACCGGTAAAGTTCATTGTACGGGATATCCTTGCGCATAGTGAAACTGAATACCTTCACACAGAAGATCTTCACCATTGACGGATCGCGTATTTTATGGATGGCCACTGTCCCGGGGGTTTCACGCTCCAGTCAATGACTCCTCCTTTTGGGAAGAAGTTCCTCTGATTTTTTGAAGAATTATTGCGATTTTTTAGAAAAAGTTCCTTTCTTCAAACTATTTTTTTTGCATTATCGATAAAGGTGTGCTATATTAATAAAATGATTGTGTTTTTTTCTAAAAATAGTATAACGAGGTATAACCATGTCTGAAAAAATGCTGGTCAACGGCAATGAAGCTGTCGCCCTTGCGGCGATAGATTGCCATGTGGATCTGGGTTGCGGATATCCCGGCACCCCCTCCTCAGAGATCCTTGATGAGTTCGCCCGTCTGGGCGGAAGCGCCGAATGGGCTCCCAACGAAAAGTGCGCCCTTGAAGTCGGTATCGGTACCGCTCTTGCCAACGGCAGAAGCCTTGTCACTATGAAACATGTGGGACTCAATGTGGCAGCTGACCCCTTCTTCACCATCGCCTACTCCGGCACCCCCGGGGGCGTGGTGGTCATCAGCGCCGACGATCCCGGTATGGCTTCCAGCCAGAATGAGCAGGACAACCGCCGCTACGCTGTCAGCGCCGGAGTTCCCATGTTCGAGCCTGCCGACTCTCAGGAGTGCTACGATTTCCTGATCGAAGCCTTCCGTCTTGCCGACGAGTTCCGTTCCCCGGTGCTTTTCCGCATGACCACCCGTGTCTGCCACTCCAAGTGCGTGCTGAACCGTCACGGCAAGGGACTTGCGCCCCGCAGCCCTGAGTTCGTCAAGGACTCCAAATCCAATGTGATGGTCCCCGCCTTTGCCAAACTTGCCCACCGCCGTCTGCGCAAAGATCTGCACACCATGGAGGATCTCAACGAAAAGGGCTCCTGGAACAAGGTCATCAAAGGCAGTGCCGATCTGGGCATCATCACCTCAGGCATCTCCTATCAGCATGTCCGTGAAGCCGCCCCCGAAGTTTCTGTGCTGAAACTGGGCTTCACCTATCCCCTGCCCCGGAAACTGATCGCTGACTTTGTCTCTTCCGTCAAGCGCTGTATCGTCATCGACGAAGGGGACAATTTCCTTGCCAACAACATCAACGCCATGGGGATCCGGGTGGAAGGCAAAGATGAAGAGTTCCGTTTCGGCGAACTCAATGTCACCCGTGTCCGCAAGATGCTTGCAGGTGACAATACCCCTGAGCCCCCCGCCGCCCCCGGCAAGCCTCCTCAGCTCTGCGTGGGCTGCCCCCACCGGAAGACCTTTGAGGCTCTCCGGGATCTGGATTGCATCGTTTCCGGCGATATCGGCTGCTACACTCTGGGGGTGATGCCTCCCTTCAACGCCATCCACAGCTGCGTCTGCATGGGCGCCAGCGTCACCGTGGGACTGGGTATGCGCAAGATGCTCCCTGAGCAGGAAGCCCGCAAAGTGGTCAGCGTCATCGGCGACTCCACCTTCCTCCACACCGGTATCAACGGCATCGTGGAGATGGTCTACAACCGTCCTGCCACAGGACATGTGGTGATCATTCTTGACAACAGCATCACTGCCATGACGGGACTCCAGGAAAACCCCGCCACCGGCAGAAAGCTGGACCACACTCCCGCCCCCGCCGTCTCTCTTGAGAAGATCGTTGAGGGCATCGGCGTTGACAATGTGGACATCATCGACACCACCGCCGAAAACGAAAAATTCAAAGAACTGCTTCAGGAGCGTCTCAGCTCCAATGACACCAGTGTTATCATCGCCCGCCGCCCCTGTATTCTCGGGGCTGTCAAGGCAAAAAGCTATGAGGTGAAGAAATGAGCAAGATCCACAATGTTGTCGTCGCCGGACTGGGCGGACAGGGGGTTTTGAAGGTCACAGATATTCTTTCAGAAGCGGTCTTCCGCTGCGGATACGATGTCAAAAAAAGTGAAGTCCACGGCATGAGCCAGCGGGGCGGCTCCGTTTCAAGCGAAGTCCGCTACGGCGAATGTGTGGCAAGTCCCATGGTCCCCGCCGGTGAAGCGGATGTCCTGGCAGTCCTCGACATCACTCAGGTCGAAGTGGCAAAGGGCGTCCTCAAAGCTGACGGCGTGCTGATCACCCCTGAGGATCTCCCCCTTGACAAGCTCCAGAACCCCAAAGCGCTGAACACCATGATGCTGGGAGCCATTTCAAAGTATGTGGATATCCCGGTGGAAACACTCCTTGAAGCTTTGAAGGCAAATCTTCCTGAAAAGCTCCATGCAATGAATGTCGAAATGTTCGATTTGGGCCGTAATTCCCGGTAAAGTTCAAGGATTTAATAAGTTTGCACTTGCAAAAACAGTTGACTGGTGCTATATTATAAGTCTTGTATATAAATCAATCTTGTACATCAAATAAACAGGAGTTAAAAATGAACGCTATTATTCAGAGCGGCGGCAAGCAGCTTAAAGTCAAAGCCGGTGACATTGTCGAAGTGGAAAAACTGGCCGTTGCAGACGGCGCTGAAGTGATTTTTGAAGAAGTTCTCGCCATCGAAGGCGAAGACGGTAAACTCAACATCGGTACCCCCGTGGTCGCCGGTGCCAAAGTCGTGGGCAAAGTCCTCGAAGTCCTCAAGGCCAAGAAGGTCGTCGCCTTCAAGATGAAACGCCGCAAAGGCTATCGCCGCACCCACGGCCATCGTCAGCGTTATTCCCGCGTTGAGATCCTTTCCGTCAACGCCTGAGTCTGACCTATGCGTTACGATGCCAGCGGAGCTTTGATCGAAACCGCGCTGCCGGGAATCCCGTTGCTCAGCCGCGGCAAGGTTCGTGATGTTTACGATCTGGGAGATGCGTTGCTCTTTATTGCAACCGACCGTCTCAGTGCCTTTGATGTGGTGCTCCCCTGCGGTGTGCCCCGCAAAGGTGAAGTGCTGACCCAGATCTCACTTTTCTGGTTCGATCTCCTCAAAGATGTACCCAATCATCTTTTGAGTGCAGATGTCACGACCCGCGAAGAGTTGAAACCTTATGCCAAAGACCTTCAGGGCAGATCTTTGATCGTCCGTAAGGCTCAGGTGATCCCCATTGAGTGCGTGGTCCGCGGTTATCTGGTGGGCTCCGGCTGGAAGGATTACCAGAAGAGCGGCTCCGTCTGCGGCATTGCGCTCCGCAGCGGCTACCAGCAGGCAGAGAAGCTGGACGAAGTCCTTTTCACCCCCACCACCAAGGCTGCCGTGGGCGACCACGATATGCCCATCGACTTTGAAGGCGTTGTGGGTGTCGCAGGTCTCGAAAAGGCAACTGCCATCCGTGATCTTTCTCTCAAAGTCTACTCCGCCGCCCGTGATTATGCGGCAGAGCGGGGGATCATCGTTGCCGACACCAAGTTTGAATTCGGTGTCATCGACGGCAAGGTCTCTCTTGTTGACGAAGTGCTCACCCCCGATTCAAGCCGTTTCTGGCTTGCTTCTGAGTATAAAGTGGGCGGCAGCCCCGTCAGTCTGGACAAGCAGTTTGTCCGTGACTATCTGGAAACCCTCGACTGGGACAAACAGGCTCCCGGTCCTGAGCTTCCTGCCGACGTGGTCGAAAAAACCACAGCCAAATACCTTGAGGCTTACCGGATGCTTACCGGTAAAGATCTCTGAGTCCTGCGGGACCATATACAAAAAAGCGGCGGTCTTCCGCCGCTTTTAATCTTTCGAGGTAATTTCAAAAGTCATTCAAAAAATGGCAAAGATGTCATTCGCAAAGAGCTGTAAAGGGTAGTTTGCACTTGCTACCTGCCTTGTCCCGCCGTAGCTTTATGCGGAGGGGGAAAGGTAACAGGCGCTTGTCCCGCCGTAGCTTTATGCGAAGGCGGAAAAACGCTCCCTTTATCAGA
>JAZODE010000075.1:0-5642 GCA_045596885.1 Victivallaceae bacterium | reverse complement strand
CTCCGCCGTATGAAGCATTTTCCTGCGGAAAATATGAAGCGCCCCGTTAGGGCATGAAGCGCTTGCTTCGCAAGCATAATAAGGCATTTTTTTGTTCTCTTTTTTCAGGTAATACAACGGTAAAACACCTATTTGACAAGTAGCACTCACCAGCAGCTCAATCAGCGTGAAATTTCTTTTTTGAAACATATCAACCATTTTCATAGTATACCCCCTTTTTGCGGTATGGAGATCCCTGTAATTGTCACACTCTCTAAATATATCACATCAAAGCGTTTTTTTCAACTCAAGACGGAAAACATTCTTTATCCCGATAAAAAAATCCGCCCTTTGCACTCTTCTCAAGTACAAAGGGCGGATCTGACGCCAAGGGGAAAAATCACCCTTGCTGCCGGGCGCAGCGTTTGGGGGAGACCACCTGATCCACAAGACCGTATTCAACAGCCTCCTCAGCCCCCATGAAAAAGTCTCTGTTGGTGTCTTTTTCGATTTTCTTCAACTCTTTGCCTGTGTGATAAGCAAGAATGTTGTTGAGCATGGAGCGCAATCTGACGATCTCTCTGCTCTGGATCTCAATATCCGCCGCCGTCCCCTGAGCACCGCCCCAGGGCTGGTGGATCATGATCCGTGAATGAGGCAAAGCAAAGCGTTTCCCTTGAGTGCCCGCCGCCAGCAGCACCGCCCCCATGGAGGCGCACTGACCGATACAGTAGGTCTTCACATCGCAGGAAAGACTCTGGATGGTATCGTAAATGGCAAGTCCCGCCGTGACGGAGCCTCCGGGGGAGTTGATGTACAAATCGATATCCTGTTCGGGGTTTTCCGCCTGCAGAAAGAGCAGTTGAGCAATAATCAGATTGGCGGAGTCGTCGTCAACAGGCATCCCGAGAAGGATGATCCGGTCCTTGAGGAGCCGGGAGTAGATGTCGTAACCGCGTTCACCGTGTCCGGTGGATTCAACGACCATGGGAACAAGCTGGGAGCAAGTTGCGGAGTGTGTGTTCATACGCAAAATTTTCCTTTATTCTGAAAGTGTAAATCTTTTGACGGGTGGGCATCAGAACCCCATCTTGTGAACGATGTTCCCCAGCCCCGTGTAATTGGTGCCGGAGGTCTTGCTTGCAACTTCAGCATTCAACGCTTCGATGATCTCTGCGTTGGAAAGATTGGAGTCCTCCAGATAGCAGAACTGCTGACGGGTATTCCTGAAATCAGAAGGTGTCAGAGAGGCGATGCTGAAAAGCGCCTTCTTCTCACTCTCAGTCAGCTCAGGCAGCCCCATACATGAGGTAAAGTAGGTCTTGAAGAAAATCTCTTTCCCCTCATCATCAAGGTAATCAAAGTGGAGCCTGAAACTGAAACGCCGCAGAGCTGCCTGATCCAGACGCTGGATCATATTGGTGCTGACAATGAAGATACCATTGAAGCGCTCCATCTCGGTAAGCAGCGTATTGACCTGACTCACCTCCCAGTTGCGCACGGCACCTTCACGGGAAGCCAGCATGGAGTCTCCCTCATCAATGAAAAGGATCTCTTTGTTGGCTTCGGCTTCGGCAAAAGCCTGACAGATACGCTGTTCTGTGACGCCCACATACTGTCCCAGCAGGTCGCTTGCGTTCTTGATGTTCAGCTTCATCCCCAGTTCTTTGGCAAGGTATTTGACGAATTCCGTCTTACCGGAGCCGGGAACGCCGAAAAGGAGCAGATTCATGCGGGGGCGGTCCCGGTCATCGCTGATCTTCTCAGTCTTCTTCAGATAGTTGCGGCAGACCTCCACCAGCCGGGGCAGCTTGATACCGCTCTTGATATTGAGTCCTTCGAGGGAGTAATCCCTGGCAGGTTCAAGCTTCTCCTCAGGAGTCTCGGCAATGCCGAGGAGAGTGCAGTGTGCCTTGAGGAAGTTCATGACCTCATCTTCAAAACAGCATTCTTCATCCTTGCGGCAAAGGAGTGCGGCGTTCTTCACTGCCACGGCGATGCCGCCGGGATTGACAGGGAAACGGGCGCTGACCTTCCGGATGAAGTTTTCGCTGAGCTTGCCTTCACAATGATGGAATTGGAGTGCATTGTTCCAGATGTGGACCCGTGCCTCAGGCGAAAGCTCATCAAAGAGGATATTGTAATCAAAGCGTCTGCGGCTGGAGGGATCGATCGCCTCCTGACGGCTGTTGCAGATCCACAGGATCGTGAATTTGTTGTGATCCATGACATTGTTCAGCTGCCCTTTGGTTTCACCATCCCGTGAACCGGGGGCATTGATCCCGAAAAACTGCATGAGTCCGCCGCCGAAACCGGAGTTTTCCACCAGCTTGTCGCACTCATCAATGACAAGGATGCTCTTTTCAGGGTCCAGCTGCTTCTGCGCCACAGCAAGAGCGGCGTAGCGGAAGGCAGGACTGTAGCTGATGCGCCGGTTGTCGTCATCATTCTGAGCGATAAAGTAAAGTTCCTTGCCCAGATCTGCAGCGAGACTTGCGGCAAAACTGGTTTTACCGGAACCGGGCACGCCGTAGAGAAGAACTGAAAGACCTTCCTCCTTCTCTCTGGCGCTGATCATCTTCTTCAGCATGCCGCCCTGCTTCTCAGCAAGTTTGCCGTAAAACTCCCAGGGCAAAACCTCTCCGTCAAATCTGCTCCAGAAACGCTCTGCCAGAGGCTTGGAAGAGATTCCGGAAAGGTAAGACATGAAAGTGCGGTCCAGATCCAGATCCTCATCCAGCAATCCGTATTTGCGGATATTCCCCTCATCCCCCAGAAGCTCGCTGAGTTCAACTTCTGTGACAGAAAGGGACTTGGCAAGAGCTGAGATCTTCTCGCCGTTCCGGTAACGGCCCACATCAAAATCCCCCAGATCAATGAAACTGACACTGGAAAGGAAGATCGTCATAATGACACGGATCTCCTTGTCATTGAGGGAAAAGAGTTCCTTCATCTCTGCGACCCGGGTCTCAATGGCAGAGGGGACCCGGTCAGAAGCGGCGAGCGCTGCTTCATACTCCTTGATGCGCTGTTCGTAGCAAATACTCGTCATCCGCCACAATCTCTTGCGGTGGACGAGATTCTTGGTCAGGAAACTGATGATATCATCAGGGTCATCATCGTCCAGCTCAGGGGGAGTACTGAACCTGGTGCCGTTTGCCATGCTGCGGCGGATCTCAGGTTTGAGTATCTTGTCATAGATCTCTGCAAGCTCATCCCGGTGCAAATAATTTGCCACCGCACGGTTCCAATCGCTGTCACGGCTGGTCCGCAAACCGATGCCTTTGAGAATTCCGGCAATGTTCAACACGGTGTGATAGTTCTTGAAAAGGTCGACACCTTCACCGAAAAGACGTTCCTCTTCAAGGTGAGCAACAAGGCTTTTTTTCTGTCCCATAATTTTCTCCTTAAGTTATTGGGAATTGAAAAGAAAGTTTCTGTAAAGTTTATACGGTTTTACGGAAATGATTTCTCTTTTCTTGCAAAAAGATGTCAGGATCATTCCCTTTTTGTTCTCTTCAAAATGTCAAAGAGCAGGAATCAAGTTTGCGGAAAAAGGGCAGGACAAGTTTCATGAACTCATCCCAATGGCTGGGGAAACGGTTGATGCCATTGCAGTTTTTTACCGGAACGCCGTCATGGCAGAGAGTCAGATTCCAGACAGTTCCTTCAAGGACGGGGGAATCCATGGAGCACCAGTTTTCCGGTTCACAAGCTGCCACGGCTTCAGAGAATCGGGCAAATTCCTCTGCAGCACTGCAGAAACACAAGGCAGAAGCATGATCTTTGACCTCCACACTTTTCTTATCGAAATCAATGACGACATGTTTGACGTTTTCGGGCCAGCGGGCAACGCTGAAAATCAATTTGTTGAAGTTTTTCATAAGCTGTACTTTCCTTTGGTGGTTGGTTTGATGAATGAAACGACCGGCGGATCTTAAAAAGAAATGATTTTATAGCTTCATGAAAAACCTTTCTTAAATCTTCTGTTGGAGTTTGTGCGAAAAGCCCGGCGCTTACAGGCTTTTTCGGCTGCTGCACCCACTATAAAGCAAAAACCGTGCCAACTTTTTTCAAGCTCAAGAGCATACTTAAAAGCCCAATCTGCCATTCAAATATTATCCACAGCGGTCATTATTTGAACATTTATTTCGTAAAACAAAACTTTTCATTGACTAAAAGCCCTTTGTAAAGTATATTATAACAATAGAGGCAATCCCCCCCCCTTGAAATTTGCCTCAATATCAAACAGCAAACAAGGAGTGTTCTTTATGCGCCCTCTTTCAGACAGGACAAAAAATTTTACCGACTCAGTGATCCGGCGGATGACCCGGATCTCCAATGCCTTCAACGCCGTGAACCTCTCTCAGGGCTTCCCCGACTTTGATCCCCCCGCTGAACTGACGCAGGCTCTTGCAGGAGTTGCGCCCCTTGGTCCCCACCAGTACTCTATCACCTGGGGGGCAAAGAATTTCAGAGAGGCGCTGGCGAAAAAGCATCACCGCTTCACAGGAATGGAAATAGATCCCGAAGGGGAGATCGTGGTCACCTGCGGCAGCACCGAAGCCATGATGTGCGCCATGATGAGCGTGGTCAATCCGGGGGATAAAGTGGCGGTCTTTTCCCCCTTCTATGAAAATTACGGTGCCGACGCCATTCTTTCGGGGGCTGAACCCATTTATGTGCCTTTGCGCCCTCCTGCCTTCGACTTCGACCCGGAAGAGCTTGAAAATGCCTTCCGTCAGGGGGCAAAGTGTCTGATCCTGTGCAATCCCTCCAACCCCTGCGGCAAAGTTTTCACCCGTGAAGAGCTGACCGTCATCGGGGCTCTTGCGGAAAAGTACGACTCTTTCGTTATCACCGATGAAGTTTACGAACACATCGTTTACGATCCCTTTGAACACATCTCCTTTGCCGCACTCCCCGGCATGAGAAAAAGAACCATCACCTGCGGATCCCTTTCCAAGACCTACTCCATTACGGGGTGGCGGCTGGGATACATCATCAGTACGCCTGAGATCATCGACACGGCACGGAAGGTCCACGACTTTCTCACCGTAGGTGCGGCGGCGCCTTTGCAGGAGGCGGCAGTGACGGCACTGAATTTCGGTGACGGTTATTATAAGGAATTGAAAGAAAAATACACCTCCTTGCGGGATTTCTTTCTCGCCGGACTTGACAGGGCGGGGATCCCCCACACCACCCCTCAGGGCGCCTACTATGTCCTTGCCGACATTTCGGAGTTCGGTTACAAAAGCGATCTTGAATTCTGCGAACTCCTCGCTGAAAAGACCGGTGTGGGCGCTGTTCCGGGGTCAAGTTTCTTCCGTGAAGATGTGAACCATTTGATCCGGTTCCACTTTGCCAAGAAGGAGTCCACCCTCGCCGCCGCTCTGGAAAAACTCATGAAGATCCGGGAAACCATGCCTTACAGAAAAGAGTGTTGAAAAAACAAACTTTCACCTTGACTTTTTACAGAATTTCATGTAAAGTATCAAAACGGCAACTGTTTTTAACCGAATGAGGTAATTTCAAAAGTCATTCAAAAAATGGCAAAGATGTCATTCGCAAAGAGCTGTAAAGGGTAGTTTGCACTTGCTACCTGGCTTGTCCCGCCGTAGCTTTATGCGGAGGGGGAAAGGTAACAGGCGCTTGTCCCGCCG
>JAZODE010000074.1:0-4020 GCA_045596885.1 Victivallaceae bacterium | reverse complement strand
TTCTATTCTCTTAAACTTTTAAGCGGCACAATACTATTGCAAAAATTGCAATAGTGTTGTGCTGAAAAAGGTTTGGGAAAAGGGGGTGGGGTTTGGGGCGGGGGAAAAAGACCTTTCCTAAAAAGGGCTTTTCCCCCGCCCCAACTCCCTCAACCTTTTTTACCGACCTTTATCGGGAACAGCGCCTTTTATTTTGAACGATCACAAAAGCGGGTGGCGTTTTTCGGTCAAAGGAAAACTGAGCGCCCTGCCCTCGATCCCGGAGCGGTAGATGCCGCATATCATCTCTATGGCATCTCTTGCAGATACCATTCCTGCAACAAGTTCCTCTTTCCCTTCTATGGCTTGAAGCAAATTCCATGCCGCACGGCGGTTGTTTTCTGCAAAGTACTTTAACGTGCCGTTGCCTTCAGGGATCCCCCATTCTTTCAAATTTATGGGCTGTGCGCCGGGAATCTCAGACTCCCGGGGCAGCGGGACAACTTCAAAGTGGGCGCTGTCCTCAGGGGGAGCCGGAAAATCCTTTGCCATACGCAGATCCCTGTTGCCCGTGTAGCGGATGGCGAGAGTTCCTTCTGTGCCGCACACACTGATCCCCAAACGGGGTTCCCCTTTGACCGTCACATGGCGGCGGCTTTCAAAAATGCCGTTGACTCCATTGGCAAAGCGGAAAAATGCCATAATGTCATCCCCCGCACAAGGTCCAACGGGCTCAGTTGTCGGCAGCAGATCTTTGGATGTGATCCTGCGGTTTTCAAAACGGACATCCGCCATGACCTCTTCCGGCATACCGAAAAGCCAGCAGGCGGCATCAAGGACATGGGTCCCGAGGACGATCATATCCTCCCCTCCCCCCCGATGGTCCTCTTTTCCCCGCAGGTAACAGGTCAGGACTCTTCCAATGGCTCCTTGGGCAATGAGGCGCTTCATCTCTCTGAATGTGGGGGCAAAACGCGCCAGATGGGCGATCTGCACTTTCAAGTTCCGGCTTTGCGCCAGAGAGATCAGTTCATCCGCCTGGATCAAATCTGCCGCAAGAGGCTTTTCGCACAACACATGGCTGCCCGCTTCAAGGGCGCATTTGATCTGGCGGTAATGGTCATCCACCAGCCGGGAGCAAAGGACTGTTATGTCGGGCATCTCCTGCGCCAGCATCTCCTGATATGAAGTATAAAGCCTTTGGGCGCCCGTCCGCTTGAAATAAGCTGCCGCATCAGGATTGGGATCTGAAAGGGCGGCGATCTCAACTCCGGGCAATCCGGTAAAGGCAAATTCCGTATAGTGTCCAGCCAATCTGCCGGAACCTGTTTCATGAACGATACAAACCTTTTTCATAACTTTCCTCATGAAGGATCTACAGGAACCACGATACCGCCGTGCTCCAGTGAATATTGGGCAGCAAGCCCTGCAATGACCGCATTTCTTCCCGCTTCAGGGGGCACCGGAGCCGTGATCTCGCCCCGGATCATCCGGACAAATTCAGCGCAGATCAAAGGATCTGCTCCACCGTGTCCCACCTCCGCCTCCTTCTGCTCCACGATCTTCAAATCAATGACCCGGTCGGGCTGGTCGCTGCGTCCGTTTTTGCGGAGCCAAACCTTGATGGTGCCGTCGATCTCACTGTTTTCGATACGCCCTTTGGTACCGATAAAAGTATAATTCCTGTGGTAATCAGGGGTAAAGTGGCACTCATTGTAAGAGACTCTGATACCGTTGTCAAGCTCAAAAAGACAGGTATAGTTATCGGGAACATCCACCTCCTGACGGAAGGCGCAAAAACGGCGGGCAGGCTTGCCATCCATATCAAGGACCGGCACTTGAGAGTCGATACAGGATTCTTTTTTGTCGCATTGGGTACATTCAAGGGTATTGGCATTTTTGCCCCCGAAGAAATCCAGCCCCCCGAAGGCGGCAGCTTTCACCGTGTTGTGCCCTGTAACAAAGTGGACAACATCTATATCGTGGGAACCCTTTTGCAAAAGGAGACTGCCTGTATTTCTTTTATCAGCGTGCCAGTCGTGATAATAATAGATACTCCCCATGCCGACAAAGTGACGGACCCAGACCGCCTTGATCTCTCCGATCAAACCTGAGTCAACGATCTCTTTCATCATTCTGACAAAGGGCATGTAACGCATATTGAACCCCACCATCAGTTTCCCGGGATGGGCATTGGAACACCCGATCATCCGGTCTGCATCTTCAACAGTTGTGGCAAGAGGTTTTTCGCAATAGACAAACTTTCCCGCTTCAAGAGCATCAATGACCATCCGGGCATGGAGAAAATCAGGCGTTGCCACCACGATACCGTCCAAATCGGGACGCGCGATCAACTCTTTGTAATCAAGAGTGGTAAAGGCATCTTTGTTGCAGCGTTCTTTGAATTTTTCCAGTTCTTTTGTATCCTTGTCTGCCCCTGCGGCGACGATCACACCTTCTTCCGGCTTATGCCAGTATCTCCACAAGCGCCCTCTGCCGTTGACGCCGATGATACCAAGTTTCACATTCTTCATAAATCCACTGAGCTCCTTGAAGTGTCAGGTTTTTTCAGACTTCACATTACCTTGCAAGATAATATAGCGCCGGATCCACTCTTTTTCAACAAGAATAGCATTGTTTTCTCCTTGAATATTGAATTATTCTGTGCTATATTATACATTGAACAACAGTAGTAAAATTTCTAACTCAAGGAAAGTTCACAACTATGCGCTACATTGATAAATTTATGGCGGCCTTTCCCTTTGAAGGATTGACCTTTGACGACGTTTCTCTGGTGACTCAGTACGCAGATTTCCTGCCCACCGCAACTGATGTTTCCTGCCATTTTTCCCGGAATGTCAAGTTGAATATTCCCTTTGTCAGCGCAGCAATGGATACCGTGACTGAAAGCGCTATGGCGATCGCAATGGCAAAACTGGGCGGTATCGGTGTGATCCATAAGAATCTCAATCCTGAGCGTCAGGCAGAGGAGGTCCGTAAAGTAAAATCCTATCTCAACGGAGTCATCCATACGCCTATCACTTTCCGCGCCAATCAGACTGTGGCAGAGATGATGCGGGAAAAACAGCTGAAAAAGTACTCCTTTTCCGGATTCCCCATCGTCGATGACAATGACCGTCTTATCGGTATCATCACCAGCAGAGATATTAAATTCCTCACCGATTTCAATGTCAGGATCAGTGATGTGATGACAAAAAATCCCATTACCGCAAGTGTCGGCGGTACCATGGCAGATGCCTACACCAAGATGATCGAAAACAAAGTGGGCAAACTCCCCATCGTTGACAAAGATGGCAAACTTGCCGGACTTTACAGCTTCCTCGATGTCCGTACTCTCATTGAGCACGACGAACCTGATTACAACCGTGACAGCAGCCATCAGCTCCGTGCTGCTGCGGCAGTGGGTCCCTACGATGAGACCCGTATCGAAGCATTGATCAACGCAGGTGTGGATGTGATCGTGATCGACACTGCTCACGGACACTCCAAAGGTGTCATTGACACTGTGGCATTGATCAAAAAGAACTACGGCAGCAAAGTCGATGTCGTCGCCGGAAATATCGCCACCGGTGAAGCCGCCAAGGCTCTGGCAGATGCCGGTGCCGACGGTATCAAAGTGGGTATCGGCCCCGGTTCCATCTGCACCACCCGTGTGGTGGCCGGCATCGGTGTGCCGCAGATCACGGCAGTGTATGACGTGGCTTGTGCGGCGGCAAAATACGGTATTCCCGTGATTGCCGACGGCGGCTTAAAATATTCCGGTGACCTCGTGAAAGCGATTGCCGCCGGTGCGAACGTGATGATGGTCGGTTCCTTGGTTGCCGGTTGCGAAGAGTCGCCCGGTGAGACCGAGTTGTACCAAGGCCGTCAGTTCAAGGTGTATCGCGGCATGGGTAGTTTGGGCGCGATGGCAAAAGGCAGCAGCGACCGCTATTTCCAAGAAAACAACAAGAAACTCGTTCCCGAAGGTGTGGAAGGCCGTGTACCGTACAAAGGACCGCTTTCCGATACCGTGTATCA
>JAZODE010000073.1:0-86154 GCA_045596885.1 Victivallaceae bacterium | reverse complement strand
ATCTGTTAAAGGGAGCGTTTTCGGCTGTTACCTTACAGGTAGCAACCTCAAACTACCCTTTACAGCTCTTTGCGAATGGCATCTTTGCCATTTTTTGAATGACTTTTGAAATTACCTCTGATCTTTGCAAATTTGGATAATCCCCCTTCCGAGGTTTCCCGGTAAAGTGAAGGCATATCCTTGCCCGTTTGGAGCATGGTTTGGACCACTGTATCAAAGGAGATAAAGTGCACTCCATCTGACAGCAATGCCATTTCTGCCGCCACAACAGCACGGTTGGCGGCGATGGCGTTTCTTTCGATACAGGGGATCTGGACCAGTCCCATGACAGGATCACAGGTCAAGCCGAGAAAGTGTTCCAATCCGATTTCGGCGGCGTATTCGATTTGGGGAACAGTGCCGCCGAAGATCGCCGCTGCTGCTGCCGATGCCATGGCGCAGGCAACGCCGATTTCTCCCTGACAACCGACTTCTGCTCCGGAGATGGAGCCATTTTGTTTGACCACATTGCCCACGAGACCCGCTGTGGCAAGAGCGCGCAGCTCTTCCAACCGGGAGAGGGGACGGGTTTCCCTGCAGTAGCGGAGCACCGCCGGAACAACACCGCAGCTGCCGCAGGTAGGCGCTGTGACCACGATCCCCAGAGAGGCGTTTTCTTCTGCAACGGCGTAGGCGTAAGCAGAGATCATGCCTGTTCTTTGGATATCCTGCCGCAGAGAACGGGATTTCAGATACACATTTCTGGCTTTACGCGCCAGCCGGAGCCCACCCGGGAGCACACCGTCTGCCATGAGACCTGTTTCAATGCTTTCATCCATTTGCATGGCGATTTTTTCAAGATATTCCATTATATCTTCGTGGTCAAAACGCCGCACAACCTCCCAGAGGGGGATCCCTTCTTCCCGGCAATAGCTGATGATCTCCTGCATATTTTTGAAGGGATAGCGTTCTTCGCTTTGATCTTTGACTCCTTCTTCTGAAAGGGCGCCGCCGCCTGTGGAGTAAAAGACAGCCTTCCCCAGTTCCCGGTGTTCTTTGTCAAAGGCTTTGAAAAGCATTCCATTGGGATGGAAAGGAAGCACTGTATCAGGATTCCAGACGATTTCAGTTGTTCCGGGAGCCAGGTGTTTGATGATCGCCTGATCGGTAAAGTGTCCTTTGCCTGTGGCAGCCAGACTGCCGTAGAGGGTGACTTCATAAAAAGGTGCGTCCGGAAAGCGTTTTTTGAAGATTTCGGCAGCTGCTGCCGGAGCCATAGTATGGCTGCTTGAAGGTCCATGACCGATACGGAAAAGCTCTTTCAGGGATTTCATAGTATTCTTTTTCCTTTCAGTGAAAATTTTACAGTTCCATGCTGTTTCTGACATTCCGGTTCCAGATCCGCTTTAGGGGCTGCAAGGGTGATCAAAGCTGTGATCAGTGCTGTCAGAGCGCAGATCAGAAAAATCACTCCTGCCAGACGGAAGGAGCGGGAGTAGCTCTTTTTGTGCAAAGCAATGAGACAGGGGAGCACCCCGAACAAAGTGACGATCCCCACGCCTCCCACCACATCAAGGGCTTTGATGAATATGGCGGGATAAAGCAGAGCGATCAGTGCCGGAGGCAGAAAGGCAAGAAGCTTGATGGCAGGGGGATTCTTTTTCCCGGGATTGCAGTTGGTTCCGGCAAAAAGATCCCGCAGAAAGTTCATCAATCCGGCGCCGTTGGCGATGAATGATGTGGCTATAGCCGTCAATGAAAAAAGTGCCGCTATAAGAGTGAATGGGCGGGAATTCAGAATGTTGCCCATGGGAACTGTCGCAGGCAAATTGGCTGTATAGGCTTGAATAAGACTGTTTTCGCCGTGCCGGGGCAATGTGGCAATGCCGCAGACAGTCCAGAGTATGTTCATGAGCAAAGCGACAAACATACCGCAGAGGATCGCTTTGCGCATGGCTTTCAGATCCCAGTTGAGATCCCGGCAGAGCAGCGGGATGATGTTGTGAAAATGGCACGCCGTAACGATCAGAGGAATGGCAAGAGGGGCGTGCTGCCAGTGATTTTCTTCCAACCGTGAAAAGTTCATGGCGGGAAAACTCAGGAATATCAATGCTCCAAAGGCGCACAACAGCACCCCCACCAGCACGGCATTGTACTTGTTGATGACCGACAGATCAAGGATCGTCAGCAATGAAAGTATGACGGCAAGCCCCAGGGCAATGAGAGATTTGCCGCTTTGAGCGCCAATCAGGTCGGCAATGATTTGGGCTCCGCCTGAAATGTAGGCGATAAGCAGTCCGTAAAGGATTATACCGTTGGTAAGGATGGCTGCCCATTTGCCCCAGTTACCCAGGTAGGAGCCATAGAGAGAGGGGAGGTCAAAAAAGGCGTTTTTCCTTTCAATGGCCTCCCGGCTCAATATTTCTGCGGAGTAGAACATCAGCGCTCCGTAGATGACCATAAGGATCAGCGACGGCGCAAGCCCGCAGACCCCCAGACTGACGGGAAGCGCCAGTATACCGGCGCCGATCAGATTGCCTGTGATCAATCCGGCAGTCCAGAGAGTTGATTGTTTAAGAATTTTTCCACTCATACTTTCACACTCCTTTTTTGCAATTACTCGAGGTAATTTCAAAACTCCTCAAAATTGTCAAAGCGCCCTCGCTTCGATCTGATAAAGGGAGCGTTTTTCCGCCTTCGCATAAAGCTACGGCGGGACAAGCGCCTGTTACCTTGCAGGTAGCAAGTGCAAACTACCCTTTACAGCTCTTTGCGAATGGCATCGAAAGCCATTTTATGAATGACTTTTGAAATTACCTCACTCCTCTGGATTTTAATATAAGATACCGGAGGTGTTTTTTCAAGTCAAACTATGCTTGAAGAGTGTGAAGCTGGGAAGAAAATGGAGCTTATTTCAGCAGTTTTTTCAATTTTGCCGAAAGTCTGACGGAACAGAAGTCCGGTCCGCACATGGTGCAGTATTTGCCGTCATGGGCTGAAGCGGAACTGCTTTCTCTGAGGGCTTCTTCACGGAGTTCCCGGGCGCGCGCCGGATCAATGGAATTAGCAAACTGCTTTTCCCAGTCGAATTCCTGGCGGGCGTCAGAAATGGCGTCGTCCCGGTCTCGTGCTCCCGGCTTTTTCAGAGCCACGTCGGCGGCGTGGGCAGCGATCTTAAAGGCGACTACTCCGGCGCGGACATCATCAGGATTGGGGAGCCCCAGATGTTCTTTCGGTGTAACGTAGCAGAGCATGGCAGCGCCGTAAAAGGCTCCCAGCATACCGCCTGCTCCGGCGGTGAAGTGGTCATATCCCGGGGCACAGTCGGTGACGACAGGTCCCAGTATGTAAAAGGGAGCATCGCCGCAAAGTTTGCGTTCCTTGAGCATGTTCATGCGGATCTCATTCAAAGGCACATGACCGGGACCTTCCACCATCGCCTGGACTCCAGCTGCACGGCAGCGGCTGACCAGTTCTCCGAGAGTTTGGAGTTCTGCAAACTGTGCTGCATCCGAACTGTCCGCAAGACATCCGGGGCGCAGTCCGTCACCCAGAGAGAGGGTCACATCGTATTTGCGGCAGATATGGAGGATCTTGTCAAAGGCGGTATAAAAGGGATTTTCCTTTTGGTATTTTTCCATCCATGCCGCAAGGAGTGCACCGCCCCGGCTGACGATCCCCAGTTTCCGCTTCAATGCCAGAGGAACATGTTTGCTCAGAAGGCCTGAGTGGATCGTCATGTAATCGACACCCTGTTCTGCCTGTTCAGAGATGACCTGAAGAATCTCGTTTTCTCCGAAATTTTCCCCGCCGAAACGGGCGACCACCTCGTAGATGGGGACTGTGCCCAGAGGGATGGTACAGTTGGCAAGAAGATTCCGCCGCATGGCTTCCAGATTGCCTCCGGTACTCAGATCCATAACGGTGTCGGCTCCGAAACGGCAGGCGATCTCAAGTTTTGAGCGTTCTGCTTTTCCGCAGCTTGCCACAGCGGAGTTGCCGATATTGGCGTTGATCTTGGTAAAAAGCTCTCTGCCGATACCGCAGGGGGAAAGTTGGGTGTGATTGATGTTGGCTGGGATGACGATCCTGCCGTCAGCAACTCTGCGGCGGATGAACTCTGTGCTGCGTTTCTCTTTTGCCGCAACGATCTTTACGGCGTCACTGATCTGTCCCTTGCGGGCGATTTCCATTTGTGTCATTGGCTCACCTCTTTTGGTTGTTTGCCGGAAGACACCGTACATGAGGTACTTACCCGGGCGCGGCAACTCTTTGAGGCTGACCGTTTGCGGCAACTCCCTACGTCGGCATGATCCGAATCAGGTTAATGGAAAGGAAAACTCATTTTTCCCTTATCCGTAGGGGTCGAAGTGTCAAACTTCCTCTCAGCCCGTAACGCGGACTCCCCCGTGTGTTGCTTTTAATTTAGCACATGAAATCGATCTTGTCAATATAAAAATTGTAAAAAATCACCTCTTTTTTTTCGGAAGCGCAATAAGGGAAGGTGCATTGAGGTTGCCGCTGCCCTTGTTGAACTGGAAACGGATGTAAGGCTTTTTTGTTATGGATTTTCCCGTCTTGAAACGGAACTCCTGACGGAGCCATCCGCTGGGTCCCGGAAGGGGAACTTTGGGGAGCATGTGGACTCTGCCGTTGGCTTCATCCAGACGGATGTTGAAGGAGCTGTTTTTATCCAGTTTGACCCAGCAGCTTAAAATGTAGTCGGTGTCAGGCTGCAGTTGAGGCAAAAACTGCAAAAGCTGCTGTTCCTTGAGGTGGATGGAAAAGCCGTCTGTGACAAAGGTCGTGTGATCCTTGAAAAAGGGCTTTGCACTGACCCAAGCACTTCCAAGGAAGCGCCCCCGGCGTATTTCTTTCTGCATATCAGTTTCGCGCAGAGTCTCTTTTCCGGGCTGGGGCTTCAGGTGGATAAAACCGAATTTTTCCCGGTCAACAAAAGAGTTTGCAAAGATGCTCCAGGAATAAAAGCGGGTGGTTTTTTTGTGGGCAACTGCCCGGTGACGGTTGAAATTGGCACGGAATTTTCCGGGGACAACTTTTGGGAAAAGTTTGCGGGGAAGTGTCAGAGAGACGGTGTAACCCTTACCCGGTGTTACCTTGACGACCGGTTTTATCCCGGAGTTCCAGCTGTAGTCCCCATAGGAATTGCTGTGCCTGATATCTGCCATGGCACCTGAGGCGGTGATGATGAACTGATAGTGGCTTGTTTCTTTTCCATCCGGCACCAGATGCACTTCCACACAGGAATCCTGCCACAGTGTTTTGTCGTCAGCGGTCCGTTTGGAGCAATACATCTCTGAGGTGAAGGGCTCTTCACACTCAAAGCGGAAATAAAAGTTTTCTTTGTCATGCTTCATCTGTACGGATGTTTTGACTTCAGCTTTTGCCTTGCCGCAGGGAGGAAGGAAATATTTTTTGCTCCAGCTGTTTTCCGGCATGAAAGCTGACCAGTTCTTTGCCGATTGAACGGTATTGATCCATTTTTTCCGGGCGTCCAAAAGGGGGAAGAAAAGTTCTTTTTTGACGAAACGGAGCCGTTTCAAAGCTCCGGGAGTTTGGGAGGCAGCTTTTTCTGCCTGTTGAAAAAGAGTTGCAAGGATTTTAAGTGTTTTTTCGTCATAAATCTTTTCCCAGAGCGTCTTGTGGGGGACCTGTTTGGTCTTGGGACCTGCGGGTGTGTCTATGAACTCTCCCGCACAAATCAGCCACTTTTCTTCAAGGAGCGCTGAAACTTTTTTCATGAAAGGAGCACCGGGACCGAACATCTTTTCATGGTAGTCATCAAGGAGTTTTTGAACATCCGTTTTGTTGTCCCATGCAACACGGCTGAAAACATAAAAATTGAGGAGTCCGCAAAAGTAACGGTCGCTGTCAGCTTGGGCAAAGGCACCGAAAACATGAGGGGCGATCCGGGCGTAAAAGGCGCCCATTGCTTTGGGCGCATAGTTGGGGACTCCGGGCAGATCAATGGCGTATTTGCTGGGATAGGTCCATACCCAGGGACGGGCATTGAGTTTTTTGTTCCATTGTTTCAAAAGAGCGATATCCTTTTTGACAAGGGCAGAAGCTTTTTCGTTCCACGGTCCCCGCATGGCGAGCATGACCAGCAAATTGGAAGGAATATCGCATTCAGGAACAAGAGTGTAGCTTTCGTAAGCCATGGTGGTGAAGTTGCCGGGAAGATTGCGTTTCTGTCCCTCCCGGGCAATGTCGGTAAAAAATTTCCAGATATAATTGCTGGTCGCCTGAGGACCTTTGGAAAAATATTTCCAGCACCCGGCACAGCGGCAGCGGTAACAGCTGTCGTTGGGCATGATGTTGAAAAAAGGAAGGCGGGGATAACGGGAGGGAGACCAAATCCGGATACCCCGGCTGGTGGAAGGCTGTTTTTTAAGGAAGGCTTCAGCATCTTTGAGGATGACCTCTTTTATACCGCTTGAAAAACATATCTGACCGCGGCTTGAACTTTCCCGGGGGGCAGCGGGATCATTGATCCTTTTTCCTCCGGCATCAAGAGCAAAGTATTCGGGGTGTGTTTTGCCGAACCGCTGAACAAGATCCAGATAGGCAAGTCCGTGGCAGTTGGGGATCTGGAATGTTTCCAGTCGCAGCATCAGAGCGAGGCGTTTGCGGATATTGCGGGGAAACTCTTTGGGCATGACCGCTGCAGAGCCGCCTTGGAGTATGCGGCGCTGGAGCCAGTCGGGACGGTCGGAAATATCTATCTCAGGGAGGACGAGATCTTTTTTTACAGGCACAACTGTTCCAAACTCCCCGGGAAAGAAAAAACGCACATCGGCAAAGCGTTCAAGAAAAGCGTATGTGCCGTTGAGAGAACCCGCTTCAGGCTGCAGGGCACCACCTCCTTGCAGGGGAGAACGGCGGGGATCGTCTCTGCCGATGATGATGATATTTTTTCCGTGGGTTTTGATACGGAATCCGTCACGGTCCAGTTTGTCAATGTTGATCCCGGCGGCTCTGGCACTTGCCGGACAACCGATGATGATGGCGCTTTTTGAGCCTGTTGGCTTGGAAAGAACTTTGATTTTTGTTCCGCAGAGCTTGGAGAGAACTGCTGCCGCTTCTTCAGCGGCAAAACGCGCAACTTTGGTAGGCCCTGCAACGAGTTCAAAGTTGACTTGCCCCTTCCGGAGCAGGGGAATGACATCCTTTTTGCCCGGATGGAAGAAACGCTTCTGTACCGGATAGGGATTGAAACGGCTCCCCGCCAGCGGCAGCAGCAAAGGGGCGAACAGGGTGAAGATAAGCAGTTTTTTCATATTGATCTGTTCCAGAATGATAGGTTTCATATTTCGGGGACCGCTGTTTCCAGAACTCTCAATACATTGAGTCCCAGAACTTTTCTGATGTCCTCTTCCCTGTGCCCGTGTTGGAGCATCCCCGCAGTCAGAAGGGGGAAATTTGTCCAGGCAAGAGAGAGGCGCATCTCTTCAGTTGATTCAAAAGGGGGATCCATCTGTTTGCCCAGGTTTTCGTATCTGCCCCGGGATTGTACAGCTCTTTCTCCTTTACGGTAAGTGCCGCAAGTGTAGGTCTGGTCGGTGCCGATGGCAACATGATCTGCACCGAAGTGCTCCACGGCGTAGTCGATATGGCGGAGCATCTCGCAAATATCTCCGGTTCCCCTGAGAAATTGGGAATAAGCACAAATTCCGATCAATCCCCCCTTGGAGGCAATGAGGCGGCACACCTCATCGGATTTTCCCCGGTGGTGACCGCTTAAATTTTTCATGACCGTATGGCTTGCCATGACCGGTTTGCGTGAAAGTTCGGCAGCTTCGTAACTGGTGCGTTCCCCGGAGTGGGCGATGTCGATGATAACCCCTTGGGCATTCATTTCCTGTACCGCCCGCCTGCCGAAGTCGCTGAGTCCGCCGTCATTGTTTTCACAGCAGCCGTCTCCCAGCAGGTTGCGGCGGTTGTAGGTAAAGTGCATCATCCTGACGCCGAACTGATGGAAAACGGCGATGTGTGCCAGAGATTCCTCAATGGTCACGGGGTAGGAAATGGGAACGCCGTTGGTGGAAAAGCAGAGTCCGATTTTCTTCTGTTTCTTTGCTTCAAGAAAATCCGCAGGCTTCACAGATCGCATATAAAGTTCAGGATAACGGTCGGGCAAAGCGATCCGCCGGGAAAGGCGCTTGATGAGTTCGGGGATCTCATTGCATTCAACCCCGGAGTTCGCCATAAGGGCATCCACCCCTGAAGCCTCCCACGCTTCAAGGCACTCTTTGTAAAGCTCCGGATCTTCCATGAACTGCAGCATGTAGTATTGTTCATGCACATTGCGGTATTCCAATACGCCGCAGAACTCCTGCAGGCGTTCCGGCGGAACAAAGGCGCAGGGGGTGAAGCCGAAAGGCTCCATGACAAAGGCATCCTTGTGGAACTCCAGAGCATAGTTCAATTCTTTCTGCGAAAGTCCCAGTTTCCGGATACCGATCTCGCGGGCAGTTTGTATCTTGGCGTTCATAAGTTTTCTCTCAAGTAGGATTTTATGATTTTAAACAGCGTGTATCACTTTTGTACATCTCATTTGACAAAAGATACAGCCAAAGCAGTTTTTTGTCAAGAGGAGTATTTGAAGAATTGTAATTTTTTATGAACGCTATATCTGATTGTACATCTGACCTGCAGAATGTCTCTACAGTCAGATTTTACAGCAGGGAAAATTTGACAAAAAGAAGTTGAGGGTGTATCTTAATTTAAATGTTAACAGCGAAGACACTTTCAACAAAAAGGAAAATCAAATGAAATCATTGAGCCTTCTTCTGGTTTTGTGCATGGCTTTCTGCTGCTGCGCAAAGGAGTATTTCGTTGCCGTGGACGGCAATGACAAAGGACCGGGAAGCAAAGAAAAACCTTTCCGTAACATCAACAGAGCCCTCGCTGATCTGCAGCCCGGCGACATCGTCACCGTCCGCGGGGGCGTGTATCGTGAACAGGTGCTCATGCGCCGTTCAGGAACTCAGGCAAAACCCATCATCCTGCGGGGCGCCCCCGGAGAAACTGTTCTCATCTCATCCGGATTCCCCGTCAAAGGCACCTGGAAGAAGACTCCCGGATACCGTTACATCTATGAAAACACCTTCCCTTACGCTGTCAGTATCCTTTTTGACTCCATACTTATCAACCGTTATCTGGGCGTTGAGGATATGGCGCTTCTGGATAAAACACCCGGCGGCTACTTACAGGATACAAAAACAGGCAAACTTTACATCAATACCTTCACCGGACGCAATCCCAATACCATCAATGTGATGGTCATTCCCTGGTGGGGCGGCAAAGGCGAAGCCGGGTTCAGCGGCGGCAAGACCGGCAGCAATCTTCAGGAATTTTCTGCAAATACCCGGGAACTGTACCGGTGGAACAAAGGATTCATGGTCACAGGCAGCAATATCATCGTTGAAAATTTCCATCTGTGCTTCTGGCCCGGTCAGGGGATCCGCGTCAACGCTCCTGCCCAGAATGTGACCGTCCGCAACAACACGGTTTTCGGCGGCACCTGCGGTATCATGCTCTACGGCGCTGTCGCCAACTGCAAGATCCTCAATAATAAGGTCTTCCGTGTTGCAGGGTCAGGGATCCAACTTGCCGGAAGCGGCACAAAATGTCTTGTCAAAGGCAACCATGTATTCAACTGCGGTACCTGCTCCCCCTTCAAAGCTGCTAAAGAAGCCTCTTCCGGAAACATCTTCAATATTGCCCATTACGGAGCCTATTCCTATACTGACATCATTGACAATACCGTTGTTTCCACCGACAAAGAGCGGTGCGGCAAAACATTGATGCGGAACAAAGGCGCCATCCGGAAACACACTACCCAGACCGGCAATGTTTTCTACGGCGGCGTCAGCCTTTATGCTGCTGAAAAAAGCACTGCAACCCTTTCCAACAACACCTGTTTCCAGGGGCAGATCAATATCGGCAAATTGAAGACCGAAAACAAATACACCCCCGTGATGAAAAACAACCTTTTCATTACTGACAAAGACAAAAAAGATCCCTGCTTTGCAGATGTGTACCACCACGATTTCCGTCTGAGAGCCGATAGTCCCCATCTGGGCAAAGGCGCTTTCCCCAAAGTGGGCAACATGCTTTATGTGAAACCCGCCGGTAATGGGGATGGTTCAACGCCTGCCAGGGCAGCTTCTCTTGCAACCGCCCTGAAGAAAATCAAAGGCAAAGATGCCGTTGTGTACATGCTTCCCGGAGTCTACTCCGGCAAAGCCATTGTTTCAGGGGATGTAAAGATCGCCAATCATGAAGGGGGCAATGTCACTGTTGACAAGGGGGCTTTCAGCGGTAAAGGCAATGTGACCTTTGACGGGATCATCTTCAAAAACAGCACTGTCGCCCTGCAGGGAAATCTGCTGGCACGGCGTTCCGTTTTTGACAGGAGCAAAGTAAATGCCGCAAAAACAGTTCTTGAAAACTGTACTTTCAGAAACTCCCATGTTGCGGGGGCGATCATCTTGCGCAACTCCTTTGTCTGCGGCATCGGCAATACCTTTGCTTTGGGCGGCATGATCAGCGAAAACAACTGTTTCAACGCTCAAAAGGCTTTGGCAGCGTTCCAGAGCCGGGTGAAAGAAAATCACAAGAGCTTCTTCCGCAGTGTCAAACTGAATGCCGATTACACTCTGCCTGCCGACAGCAACCTTTCCAGTGCCGGTCTTGATTGCAGCGCCATCGGCGGAAGAGGTGTGGCTCCTTTCAAGCAGAGTTTAAAAATTGAAAATCTTCAGATCAAACAGCTCGGTCCCGACTTCGCCCTGATCAGCTGGGATACACCCCGGCACTACTGCAATGTCAGTGTGCGGGTGAAATGCGTTGAAAACCGGAAAGTGCTCCGGGGCAACAGCTTTCATCAGGAAAGTCTGCGTTCTATCCACGGCGAGATATTGCTGCAGGATCTGATCCCCGGAAATACCTACCAGATCAACTGCCATTTTTATCCCCTTAACGGTGAAAAAATGGTGACAAAGAATCTGACTTTCAAGGTCAGTAAATCTCATTTCCACAAGGCAGCAACTCTCATCGTTGACAAGAAAGCTCCCGGAGCGTTCCGCACCATCGGCGAAGCCATCTCCAAAGCCGGTGTGGGAGACACCATTCTGGTCGGACCCGGTGTTTACACCGAAGAACTCAATCTCTATGTTGACAAAGTGACCCTCAAGAGCCGTATTCCCGGCAAGGCGCATCTCAACGTCGCCGAAAGATTGAATTACGCCCTCAAAGTGACCCGTGCCAGAGGTGTGACCGTTGACGGGTTCCAGTTCGTCGGACTGCCTTACTCCGCCGGTCGCAAAGCTCTCTGGATCAGCGGAACAAAAGATTTCACGCTCCGCAACTGTTTCTTCCACCGCCGGGAAGGGGGAAGAGTGAGCAACATTCAGTTCCTGGGACACTCTGTCAATAATGTGCTGGTCGAAAACTGTGTTTTTGACTCCGGATTCCATGGTATCTGGATCTATCCCGGAAAAGATGTGACGATCCGCAACTGCTCCTTCTACGGCAACGGCGTCAATGCCATCCATGTGGGATGCGAACAGGGATGGAAGACCGAAATCTACAACAACATCTTCCAGGATACCGTTTCCAACCACCACACGGCGGCTGTGACTGTTGCTGAGCATGGTCCTCATGTCTATTGCGATTACAACATCTACTGGAAGACCCAACGGGCTCCCAGACAGTGCTATTATGCTTTCGGGCGTCACAAACCCGGACACAGCTACAGTGCCCCCTGGTCCGTCAAGAAGAGAAATCAGCCTGAAACTTTGAAAGAGACTCAGCGCCGTTTCGGTATTGAAAAACATGCCATTGAAGCTGATCCCCGCTTTGCAGATGTGACCAAAGCTGACTTCTCTCTCAAACCCGGTTCTCCGGCATTCAAGAGAGGAAAGAACGGCAAAAATATCGGTGCTGACTTTTCCATCTTCAAATAAAACGCAAGTTTTTCCCGCAGCGGCAGATTTTTCTGCCGCTTTTTTTTTGAAAAGAGTTGCAATTTGGTATGTGAAGGTGTAATTTTTAAAAGAGCTGTTTTTTAATGTTTTTTATCCTATTACGGCAAAAGGAAAAAATGAAGAGAATATTTGTATTGATTGTTGCTGCTGCCGCTTTTGTGTGCAGCGGTGCAGAGTATTTTGTTTCCAACTTCGGGAACGACAGTTGGCAGGGCAGCGCTGCAAAACCTTTTAGAACGATCCTGAAAGCAGCGTCAAAGGTCAAACCGGGAGATACCGTCACCGTCAGAGGGGGCGTCTATCATGAATTGCTCACACTCCGCACTTCCGGGACTCCGGAAAAGCCCATCATTTTCAGAGGTGCGCCCGGGGAAACGGTGCTCATGACGGGAGCTTATCCCGTTGAGAAAAAGTGGAAGAAAACAGCAGGGACCCGCTTTGTTTATGAATCTTTTTCCCCTTATGAAATCAATATGCTCTTTGATTCAAAGCTCATCAACCGCTACATGCGGGTCGATTCTTTGGATATGCTCGACCGCCAGCCCGGAGCTTTCATGCTTGACAAAAAAACAGGGAAACTCTATGTCAATACCTTTACGGGCGCTCATCCGGATTCATTGCGTTTCATGATCGTACCTTTCCTTGCCGGCGGCTCCCGGTTCGGTGTCAACGCCAATGCTGTGCGGATCCCCTTTTCCGGAAATACCAAAGGCGTCTACAGTTTGGGCAAAGGTGTCATGATCTACGGCAGCAACATTATCTGGGAAAACTTTTACATGGCTTTCTATCCCGGTCAGAGCATCCGTGTCAATGCTCCTGCCGCCAATGTGATCATCAGGAACAATACTCTTTTCGGCGGTACCTGCGGCATTATGTTTTACGGGGCTGTCAAGAATAGCAAGATCCTCAACAATAAGGTGTTCCGTGTTGCCGGGACGGGAATCCAACTGGCAGGTGACGGCTCAAAGTGTCTTATTAAAGGCAACTATGTCTACAACTGCGGCACTTGTTCTCCCTTTAAAGGAGCCCGCAACGGCAGTGAAGGAAATGTTTTCAATATCGCCCATTACGGGGGCTATCAATACAGCGACATCATTGACAATACAGTCGTTTCCGATGACCATGAACGCTGCGGCAGAACGTTGATGCGGAACAAAGGCGCCATCCGCAAGTTTACCACCCAGACCGGAAATGTCTTTTACGGCGGCGGCGTAAGTTTGTATGCCACTGATGACGGTTCAGCGCTTCTTGCTAATAATACCGTTTTCGGGGGGGGCATCTCTATCGGCTCTCTTACCTCCGGCGGCAAGTATACCCCTGAGATCCGTGACAATCTTTTTCTGACTCAGCGGCAGGACCCCAAATTTGCTGATGTGTTCCACCGGGATTTCCGGCTGAGACCTGACAGTCCTTATCTGGGTAAAGGGGCTTTCCCAAAAGCCGGGAACATGCTCTATGTGAAGCCTGCCGGAAGTGGTGACGGCTCCACCCCGGAAAAGGCTGCCGGATTCACCGCCGCTCTTGCCAAAGTAAAAGGCGGCACACGGGTGATCTACATGCTTCCCGGTGAATATACCGGGAAAGCCATGATTTCAGGCAATATAAAGCTTGCCAATTTCAAGGGCGGCAAAGTGACTGTCAAAAACGGCGTCCTCATCGGTAAGGGCAAGATCAGTGCTGACGGTATTATTTTCAAGGGCGGTTCATTCCGCATCAAAGGCAAAGTGACCGCAGTACGGAGTGTTTTCGATGGATGCGATCTGCAATCAGATGATATCGTGCTCAAAAATACCACACTCCGTGAGTCCCGCATTGCAGGGCGCACGACTTTGCGCGACTCCCTTTTGCTGGGGATGGGAAACAAATTGACTCTTTCACGCATCATCAGTGAAAACAACTGCTTTACTTCTCAGGAGGCTCTGACAGCCTTTCAGAAACAGGTCAGAGAAGCCCACAGGAGCTTCTGCCGTTCCGTGACTTTGGATAAGGAGTTCACCTTGCCTCAGGGAAGCGACCTTGCCTGTGCCGGAATTGACTGCAGCGCTGTGGGCGGCAGAGCTCCAGCGCCCGCAGTTCAGGCGCTGGCAATAGAAAGACTTCAAGCTAAAGCAGTCAGCAGCTCCAGTGTCATGGTCACTTGGCAGACGCCCCGGCATTACTGCGATGTAAGTGTCCGCTGTTATTCTCTTTCCGAAAAAAAGGAATCCAGCGTTGCCCACTTCCGGCAGGGAGGACTGCGGGAAACTGCCGGAGAGGTCCTTCTTGACAACTTCAAGCCGGGTAAATCTTACCGGATCAATCTCTATTTTTATCCCATCAACGGTCAGGCGCGGGTTTCCCGCCAGATCAACTTCAAGATGCCTGAAGTTTTTTCTCATAAACCGGTTACGCTGCAAGTTGATAAAAAGGCTCCCGGCGCTTTCCGGTCCATCAGCGCTGCCATGGCAAAGGCTGGTCCCGGAGATACCATTATGGTGGGACCCGGCACTTATACTGAAGCTGTTGCCGTTTATCTTTCGGGAATCACTCTGAAAAGCCGCATCCCCGGAAAAGCGGTCCTGAATCTCGGCGGATTGCTCAATTACTGCATCAAAACTCATAAGACCACCGATGTGACCATTGACGGGTTCCGTTTTACGGGACTTCCTTATTCAGCGTCATCCACCACAGTCAGGGCTTCTGCTGTCAAAAACTTTACCATGCGCAACTGTTATTTCACCCGTCCCGCCCACGGCGGCACAGGGAACATTCACCTGATGGGGTTTGGTCCGGAGGGTATGCTGATTGAGAACTGTGTTTTTGATTCCGGATTCCACGGCATCTGGATCTACCCCGGAAAAAATGTGACGGTCAGAAACTGCACCTTTTCAGGAGGCGGTGTCAACGCCATCCATGTGGGGTGCGAACAGGGGGACAGAACAGAAATTTACAACAACATCTTTGTTGACACTGTTTCCAACCACAACAGCCCTGCAGTCAGTGTGGCAGAGCATGGAAAACATGTTTATTGCGACTACAACCTCTACTGGAAGACCAAGCGCGCTCCCATGCAGCGGTATTACAGTTTCGGACGCTACAAGCCCAATCACACCTACAGTGCCGTCTGGCATGTGAAAAAGAAAGATATGCCTCTGACTCTTGCCGATACCAGAAAGCGTTTCGGGGTTGAGAAACACGCCATTGAAGCCGATCCTCTGTTTGCGGATGAACGCGGCGGCAATTTCGCCCTCAAAAGCAATTCTCCCGCCATCGGCAAAGGGCGTGACGGAAAAAATATAGGCGCTGATATGAGCGTTTTCAAATGAAAATAATCCTTAATCGAAAGGCTGAAAAATGATCGATTTACCGAATGTTTTCAACGGCGGATTTCTCGGAGAACTCGTTGAAAGAGAGTTGCGCAACGCAGCTTTGAAAAAAGAGCGTATGCACCAGGTCCCCTTTGAAAAAGAGGAGTGGGATCCTCAGGCGCTCCGTCAGAAGATTATGGCGGCAATGGGGGCTGAGATCGACCATGATCTTCCCCTTGATGTGGAAATCACCAAAACCATCGACTGCGACCTATACGAGATTCATTGTCTGAGCTATGTAAGCCGTCCCGGATTCCGGGTCACAGGCAACCTTTATGTCCCCAAGGGGGAAGGTCCTTTCCCCGGTGTGATCAATCTTCACGGGCACTGGTCCCAGGGACGCCTTGCCGGGAAAGTACAGATGCGCGGTCACATATTGGCTCAGTGCGGATATGTGGTTCTGGCGGTGGATGCTTTCGGATCAGGTGAACGCAGCCCGGAGCATGGCGTTTACTCCTATCACGGAGGACTGCTGGGGGGATCTTTGCTCCAGATCGGCGAATCTCTTATGGGGCGTCAGGTCGTTGACAATATGAGAGGAGTGGATCTTTTATGTTCCCTTCCTTATGTTATGAAAGAGCGCATCGGCGCTTGCGGCGCCTCCGGCGGCGGAAATCAGACCATGTGGCTTGCCGCCATGGATGAGCGTATCACTGCCGCCGTTCCCGTGGTGAGTGTGGGGAGTTTCCAGTCTTATGTTCTCTGTTCCAACTGTATGTGCGAACTCCTCCCCGGCGGCTTGGAGATCGCCAATGAAGCAGAGGTCCTTGCTCTGGTGGCTCCCCGTGCCATTATGCCTGTAAATGGCGTGCTTGACGATAATCCTGCGTTCAACCCGGAGCAGACCCGCCGGACTGTGGACGAAGCCAAAAGAATATTCCGGGCATACGGTGTGCCGGGAAATCTGCGCCAGATGGTGACAGAAGAGCACCACTTTTTCGGCCCCGATGTGGTAAAAGCCCTCATCGGATGGTTTGATCTGCATCTCAAAGGAGAAGGGGACGGAGAAGCTGCGGCATCATTGCCGTTCTGGGATCCGCTCCCGGAAGATGAGGTGATGGTCTACCCCAAAGGGAGCCGTCCGGCAGAGGTGATTTCAATTCCTGAGTATCTGAAGATCCGGGAAACGGAAGTCCTTGACAAAGCTGTGTTTGACCCTGAGCAGCTGCGGGAGATCCTCAAACTTGAAGATATCTCTGTGAAAGAGACATCACGCTTCTCTTCCCGGGACAACTGGGAGCGTATCGGTATCGAAGGCAGCGACGGCAGACTTACCCCGCTGCTGCTGCGTTTGCCTGCAGATCCTGCCAAAGAGACCGTTATCCTCGGAACCGCCGTCACAAAACTTACTCTGTCGGCAAATCCCATGATCGCAGAACTCGTCAAAGATGGATACGGTATTGCCATTGTGGATCTCTGGGGCGGCGGCGAAAATAATTTGCGTGTCAGTGGCGCCAATGACGCTTACTATGCCCGATCACTCATGTGGCTCGGCAAGTGCCTTCAGGGAAAATGGGTGGAAGATTTCTTCATGATCGAAAAGTTCCTGAAAGCCCTTCTGGGCAAGGGGGCTGTTTTCGGTGCCGCCGGTATCGGTGACTCTGCCGTTGCCGCTTCTTTGTTTGCTGCTTTGCGGGCGGAGCCGACCTCTCTGTGGCTGACCGATGCACCGGAAACACTGTGTTATGCCAAAGAAAAGGAGGGCAAACACAGCCAGGCTGTCATCATCCCCGGTATCCTCAGCTGCTGCGACATGCCCCAGCTTCTTGAACATGCCGGAGCCTCCGTCAAAAAGTTTTTTACTGAAAAGAAATAATGGTGAAAAATATGACGCAGCCTATTTCATACCTTGAAGAGATCAAGCGCAAAGGGGTACACCTTTCCTCTCTCTGGATGGTGGCGGCAACTTTGCTGCTGGGCAGATATCAATGGATCAGCTGTCTGCTCTTTGGTGCGCTTCTGCTTCTGACTCTGGTATCAGAACATGATTATGCCAATGGTGGAAAATATCTGGGGCGCCTTTACGGAAAACTTTTCGGCAAGATGCTCCGCAATGAGGTCAAACCCGGACAATGGATCGTTTCCGGCGGCGCTCCGGTCCTGGCGGCTGCTCTTCTGGTCAATCTGCTTTTTGTTCCCTTTATAGCCGCTGCGGCACTGGCGGTCATGCTGACAGGGGATGCCGCCGCAGCCCTGATCGGCAGAAAGTTTGGAAAGCACAAAGCTGTCAACGGCAAATCATGGGAGGGATTTTTTTCCTTCATCATCGTCGGATACAGTGCCATGGCAGCTGTGCTCGCCATCGCTGGCGTTCAGGAGCGCTATTTTCTCTGGGGCATCGGCGGCGTGATACTGGCTGCCGTGGCAGAGTTGTTCCAAAAACAGCTGAAAGTGGATGACAATTTTTCCATCCCTCTTTGTGCCGGAGTTGTGCTTTATGTGTGTTCACTGTTTTGAAATTGCCTCCTGTAATGATTACAGCAAGCCCTTGAGTCAGAAAAGGGCGTAAAAAGCCTTATTTTATGTTTCTTTAACTTGCAATTTGTAGACTCCGGCTTTATATTATAAGCGTTACTGTTTATTTTTTAATCACAAACATAGGAAATTTAAGAAACATGCCTGTTGATATTCTCGTTGGGACCCAGTGGGGTGACGAAGGAAAAGGTAAACTTATTGATGTTTTGACCAGTGATGTGGATATGGTCGTCCGTTTTCAGGGCGGAAACAATGCCGGTCATACTGTGGAGATCGGTTCTGAGCGTTATGTGCTGCATCTGGTGCCTTCCGGTATCTTCCGTCCCGGAGTCCGCTGCGTCATTGGCAATGGTCTTGTGGTGGATCCTGTCGCTCTGGTCGAAGAGATCGAAGGTATCCGTGCCAGAGGCATCACTGCCGATAATCTTGAACTTTCTGACCGTGCCCAGCTGATTTTTGTCTATCATAAGCGCGCCGATGCTCTCAACGAGAAGGGCGCCGCCCGCAAGATCGGAACCACCGGACGGGGTATCGGTCCTGCCTACTGTGATAAAATGCGCCGCAGCGGGATCCGTGGTATCGACCTCTGTAAGCCTGAGGTCCTCAGTACCAAGTTCCGTGCCGAAGCTGCCCGTTACAACAAGATCTTTGCCGATGCCGGTGCTGAATTGATCGACATCGAGAAAGAACTTGCTCTTGTTCTTGAAGCTGCTGCCAAGCTGGCTCCTCTGGTCCGCAACACTGCCTACACTATCGCTGAAGCAGTCAAAGATGGCAAAAAGATCCTTTGCGAAGGCGCTCAGGGCGGATTGCTTGATGTGGATCATGGAACCTATCCCTTTGTGACCAGCAGCAACACCATTTCCGGCGGAGCCTGTACCGGTGCCGGTATTCCTCCCACCGCAGTCCGTAACGTTTACGGCGTTATCAAGGCATACACCACCCGCGTGGGTGAAGGTCCTTTCCCCACCGAGCTGTTTGATGCTGACGGTGAACTGCTCCGTGCCCGGGGCAGAGAGTTCGGTGCCACCACCGGTCGTCCCCGTCGCTGCGGATGGTTCGACGCTGTGGCTTCCCGTTACTCCTGTATGCTCAGCGGCGTGAACAAACTGGTTGTCACCAAGCTGGATGTGCTTGATGAATTTGACGAGATCGCTGTCTGTACCGCTTACGAGATCGACGGCGTCCGCACCACTGAGTTCCCCGCTGCTGTGGAGGATCTGGAAAAGGTCAAACCCGTCTACGAAATGATGCCCGGTTGGAAGACCCCTCTGGATGCAGTGACCTCTCCTGAAGGACTTCCTGAAAACGCCCGGAAGTATCTTGCCCGGATGGCTGAGCTCATCGGTGCCGAAATCGAGATCATCTCTGTCGGTCCCCGCCGGGATCAGACATTCAGAGCGTGAGATGAAATATGGCCGCAACCGGCCGTAGAGAGATAGCTGACTCCGGGAACTCCTCAAAAAAGGGTTCCCGGAGTTTTGCTGGTTTTATTGCAGGATTTGACTGGCTGCAAATTATTGCTCTTGCCTTTTTGCTGACCACAGGTTTGGTTTTTATTCATGCCACCGGTGTGCAAGTGGGGACGCCTGCCGCCGCTTTATTTTTCAAAAAACAGCTGACCCAGTGGATCCCTCTCGGCGTATTGCTCTGGGGATTCTTTGCCTTACAGGATCACCGTAAATTTTATTTCAAATTCGGCGGAGTCCTGTTTTTCATTCTGACGACCATTGCTCTCATACTGGTATTGAAATTCGGGGTCAAGGTCTATGGCGCAAAGCGGTGGCTTATGATAGGATCCTTCCGGCTCCAGCCATCGGAGTTCGGCAAACTTTCTTTGATATTGGTCCTTGCCTGGCTCTTTTCCTCCCCCCGTTTCAGCGGCGCAAAGTGGGCAGGGATCCTGACGGGAGCCGCCATTGTGATGATCCCAGCCATATTGATTTTCAAAGAGCCGGATCTGGGAGGTACTTTGATACTTTTCCCCATTGCCGGAGCCATGATGATCGTTTCCGGTCTCAAGTGGCGCTGGCTGCTTTTGCTCGCCGCGATCGGCGCTGCTGCTTTTTTTGCCCTGCGGGCTGTGGTGCTTGCCGATGATCCGCCCCCGGATAAAAGGAATACTGTGAGTGCGGTTGAAAGAGCAAAAACGCCTAAACGGGGACTTCTCAAGCCTTATCAGAAAAAGCGTTTGCTGGTCTTTTTCAAGCCCAATTCAGATATCAGCAACAGCGGACACAATGTCTATCAATCCCGTCTGGCAGTAGGCGCCGGGGGAATTTGGGGAAAAGGGATCGGCAACGGTACTCAGAATCAGCTGGGATTCCTGCCCCAAACTGTCGCCAACAATGACTTTATCTTTTCAGTCATCGCCGAAGAGACCGGATTTATGGGATGTCTTCTGCTTCTGGGGGGATATGCTCTGCTCTTTTTTTCCATCGTGCGGACAGCTCTCAAGGCAGCTCCCTACGGGCGTATGATTGCTATCGGCATCGGAGCCATGCTCTTTTGCCACACCTACATCAACATCGGTATGTGCATCGGTCTTGCCCCTGTGACCGGTTTGCCGCTTCCTTTTGTGAGCTATGGCGGATCATTTATTTTTGTGGGCATGATCTCCATGGGGATCATGCAAAGCATTTACCGCTACAGGGAACATGAAGAGTAAACAAAAAAAAGTCAGCTCTCAGAACAGGGAGCTGACTTTTATTTTGGAGAAAACTTTTCAGAAGGGGCTTATCTGGACTTGCAGAGGGAATTTCTTTTTCATGGCAAAAGTACCGCCAAGGTAAATATCGACTGTAAGAACATAGGAGCCCGGTTTTACTTTTTTGAGGGAGAGCGTGTTTCCCTTGCCCTTGAGAAGAGTTTTCCCGGCACTGTTTTTCAATTCAAAAACAAGATCGACTTCTCCTTGCCAAACACCGTAGCGCATTCCTTTTATGGAGCCTGATTCAAAAGGTATGGCAGATTCTCCGCTGCCGCCGTAAGGCTTGATCGTGACAACATCACCTTCATTGTAAAGATCGGAGTCGATAGAAGCGCCCATTTCTCTGCCGATAGGGGGCAGCTGCACATGGATCCTTTTGAATGTTGACGGACCTTTGACATATTCGCACCGCCAGAAAAAATTTCTCTTGGGAAAGACATTTTCAGACGCCAGCAAACCTTCGGCGCAGATATCCTGCATGACATCAGGGGAGGGGGGGAAGTAACAGGCGATAGCCGATGTACGATCCCACGCTCCGTTTTTCAGGTCGATGGTAAAGTAACTTACCGGACCTTGACAGCGCACCAGAGCAAAGATCCTGCGCCCGGCGATACGCTTGTCTGCGGTAGTCGCTGCGCGGGGAATGCGGAAGGAAGAACTACATTCCACCCCTCCTTGCGGAAGCACTTTGTAACGGTCTTTGCTGCCTTTGATATAGCGGGGATTTTTCAGCTCAGGATCACGCATGATCTCTATCCACCATCCTCTGACACCAGGATCTGGGCGGCTCAAAGTCTCTTTGGCACCGTCTTGGAATTTGAAAATATACTCTTTGACTCCCGGCACCGCTCTGAATGAGAGAAAGCCGGGGATCTCAAATTTTTTCTCCGATGACGGAGCAACTGCCTTGGAGTAATAGCCGTTGACAGAAGATTGGTACTTGCCTTTATCCTGGACCCGGCACAGCTGCATGTCAAAGGAAAAGGGGATTTTTTTCCCGTCAGGAGTCGTCAGAGAAAATGTGCTGCTGTCGGCACCGGTGTTCCGCAGATCCAGAAAGAAGATCTGTTCCTCTCCCGGAACAGCCTGCAGTTTGACGGTGTATTCCCGGGCTGTGCAAAGAAATGCTCCGGCACAGCAGACCAAAAGAAAAATCAATGTTTTTTTCATTTACTTTTATTTCCAGGGGGAGGGGATGACCTTGTAGTGAATGGTTTCAGATTCCCCTTTGTAGGTGCAAACTGCTTTCCCGGGGGAATATTCGACGGTAACATCTGCGGTGGGTTTTTCGTGGACAGAAATTTTCAACTGCAGCGCTTCGCCTTCCCAGATGATATCCGACATGGGGAGCACTTTGAGCAATTTGATGGGGGTAAAGGTACGGGTGATATAGAGGATCTCTTTCTTACCGTCAAAAAGCCGCAAGGTGTTCCGCCCTTCTTTCTCTGCCGGAAGAGTGCTGCGGCACTCCAGTTTGTGAATGGCTTTAGGGTTGAGCTTTACTGCCACGGGAGCGCCGTTGTAATTTCCTTTGAGGTGAAGGGTGCGTGAGGAAAGGTTTTCCAGTGTAAAAAAGGAGCTCTGTCTTCCTCCGGCATACGCCCAGCGGCGTTCATTGACCCGCACCGGGAAGGTGTCGGGAATGTCAAAGGCTGTGAATGTCTGAGGCTTGTGGTAGGAGCCCCAGAGGATCTCTCCCTGTTTGTTCCAGGGGGTGAATGCGGCAACGGCAACAGCAAGACGGTTTTTGAGACACTCCAGAGCGGCAAGAGGCACGGCAAGCTCAATGTAGTATGAATCCTTGCCGTAAGACCCTCTGGCAACTGCTCCGGAATCCCATGAAAGGTTCATCCTGCCGTCTTTGTTTTTGAAGTGGTCGTAAATCGTCCCCCTGACATTGGCAATGATCTGGTAGTAACTTTCACTGCCGGGATCAGGGGTGAAAAAGAAATCAAGGCAATCGTTGTTGTAGACAGCGGAATCCTGCTTTTCGCTGGTGTCAGCCAGAGCATTGATGTTGCCGTGGCGGACATCAATGGCAACATAAAGGTGGGTGGCGCTTCTGCCCAGCCATCCTTTGCCGTTTTTGACCTTGAAGGTTCCGGTGAGGGCGTTCTTCCAGCCGGGATCGCCTTTTTTTCCGTCAATGACGGGGGCAGGGGAAAGCATGGGCAACGGCGCTGCGCTCAGGAGCGCCGAGCAGAAAAGAGTGAATATACAAAGCTTTTTCATCATTTCCCCTCCAGAGCCATAATGAGTCTTGCGATCTGCCAGCGGTAGCGCTCAATGGAAATGCTGTTCCATTCACTTTCTTTCATCAAAGCAGTAGCTTCAATGCCGTCAAATTTCTGGGCGTGGTACATACGGGGATCGAAGTGGACCTTCTTTTTCATCATGGCGATGAACTCTTCCGCATTTTTTCGTGCGGCTTTGCTGCCTTTGCCCTGAGCAAGAAGCGTTTCAAGGGTGTGGAGATAGAGGTAGTCGTCCCTTCCTTCACGATAGTTCAAAAAGTGCAGTGAGGGACGGTCGCCGCCATCGGGGGAAGGATAGACCTGAGCGGTGTTGTAGTTCCAGGGCAAATAGACATAGGGCAGCATGAAACTTGTGTAGAACTGGGTTTCCTGATGCCTGCCTTCGCTGCCGGTACGCCAGAACTGGAACCCTGCCTGGAACCGGGTGTCGCCGGAGTTGTGGGTACCGAATTTGTGTCCGTGTTTTTCAACTTCCTTTTTCAAATTTTCATCCACAGGGGATGCAGGGTTTGCCCAGACATGGTCAAAGTTGGCAGGGGTATGTTTGTAGGCATATTTGCCGTTGATGGTAACAAGGGTAGTGGCTCCCGCTCTGCGGATAGCTTTGGCGAGGCGGACTGCTTCCAGAGTCCCGGGCAGACCGAAGTTGTCAAGTTCGCCCGTGAAATACCAATAGAAGGGGGGATAACCTTTTTTCTTTGCAAAGGTGTCGATTTGACGGACAAGTCTCTCTATATCTTTCAGGTCGGATTCCCACTGTTTTTTGACCTGGGGAGTGACCTTCTTGGCACGGAAGGCGCTGAAGATATCCGGAAGGATCCAGCCCATATTGAGAAAAAGTCCCCGTCCTTTCACCATGATAAAGTCATCTTTTCTGTTGCGGCGGATCTTGGACATCCACCAATCCCAGTTGGCTTCCTCTTCTTTGGTCATGGTAAAGTTACGCATTCCCGGTTTGCCGGTGATTTTGCCGAACTTGATATAGCCGGGGAAACGGTATCCCCAGGGATAAAAATAGGCGTTGTGGAATCCGTATTTGTCCATAAACTTGAAACGCTCTTCAGTTCTTTTACGGATCATTTCCCCGTTGCATCCCCCCCACCATGTGGGCCAGGTCAGCCCGTGGGAAAGCTGAAAGTTGTAAGACGCTGCTGTACCATACGCCAGTTTGAAGGGCAGTACCTTCAAACGCAGCTGTGCTTTGCAGATGACTTTGCTGCCGCTGTAAATGGTGAGGGGCGCATAGTAATCCCCCGCAGGAGCGCTTTCAGGGACATGGACATCAAGAGAAAACATCCGGGGCGTTCCCTTTTCTGCAAAGAATCTTTTGTTTTCCTGATAGACATAGCTTGAAGGATTAAGACGCCAGAGGGCATCAATAACTCCCTTTGTGCCTTCGCTGCCCCTTTCTTTGTAGCGTTCACGCCACAGATCGGCGTGCTTTTTGACGGAGATGGTGTTTTTGCCGCATTTGAAATCGCCGACCTGAACGAAGAATTCTTTCAGATCCCGCAGGGGCAGAATGCCGAAACGCATCATTTCCTGTTCGCCCTGAGCGGCAAATGCCCGGATCTGGCGGGTCACTTCGTGGGCTTTGGGGCGGCTCCAGGGATGGATGTTGTCAAGACCGCTTTTCTGGAAAAGGAGCATATCTTTTTCGCCTTTGAGGGGAGGCATGGGTTCGTCAGGCATGGGTTTCCAGGGATAGCGTTTGGCGAACTGGGCGCGGCGTTCGGCTTCGACTCCGGCGCAGATCTTCTTCAAACTGGCTTCTGAAGGAGCAATGACCATAGCAGTCAAAAGAATATTGTTCATTGCAAAAGTGATTTTTCCGGAGGGATTTTTCACCTTGAAGGTGAATTCTTTGAGAATGGGCTTTACGATGCGGTCCCAGATGGAGTGGTTGCGGGTGAATACATAATCTTCAAGCATACACCACTCTTTGAAGGTGTTTTCCACCGACATATCGTATGTATAGACTCTTTTGCCGTTGATATCAAGAAAGATCTTGTGATCGTTCCCCCAGAGGCGGCGGTGTCCGGCGAACCAGTCCCCCACCCAGATCCGCACAACAGCTTCTTTGGGGGCGTAGGGGACGGTCAGTTTGCCGGAACGACAGGCGATACCGTGTTCCAGAAGTATATCTGCAGGGAGTGTTCCGGCGGAAAAGCTGCCGTAAGCAGCTCCTCCTGCCGGATTGTAATTCCACCCCTGGAGCATTTTTTTGCGTGCCGAAAACATGGGATCATGCTGGGAAACATATCGGAAATCAAGGAATTTCGTTTGCTCTTTGCGGAGAGGTTTTTTCAGCCCGCCGAACATCAGTTTGACCTCTTGAGCAGAGAGGATAACTGTTCCTGCAAGCAGCAGGAGTGTAAAGAGTTTTCTTTTCATAGTTGTTCCTTTCTTATGGGATTTAAGATCACTGAAAATGCTTCTGCTTGGTTCCGGAGAAAGTTGCCAGTTTGCCGCTGCCCACATGGAAATCCATGTAGAGGACGTTTGCTGAATTGCTATGCCGGAAGTGCATGGATTCTTGTCCTATTGTCGCCGTCAAAGTGAATGGCCAGCGGCCGCCGTGGAGTCTTACCCTGTTGCCTATATAATTGACTTCACATTCGGCATCAGCAAGAAGGATATATTTTGAAGAATATTTCAGATCCACAGGGTGTTTCATGTGGGGGATCCCGTAAGGCGAGTCGTGGCGTGCATAGGCATTTTGTCCATAGGAATAATAAAGATAGACCTGGTCCCATCCGCCGTTTCCGCCCTTGGCTGCGATCGAGTGACGGCGGACGTCGCTGGGACAGCTGACAAATTTCGGTCCTTTCTGGTAGGGATTAATTTCTCTTGTACCATCAGCATTCTGTCTTACAGGAAGTCCAAGATAGTTGGCAAGACTGGAAAAGAAAGGCAAGGCTATTTCACCCGGCATCCAGCTATTGTAATCTGCCTGATAGAAACTCACCGCAGCACCGATGGTTTTGAGGTTGTTGGCGCAATCGGAGCTTTTTGCACGCTCCCGCGCCTGTTGCAAAGCAGGGAGCAGCATGGCTGCCAAAATGGCAATGATGGCAATAACGACGAGGAGTTCAATTAAGGTGAAGCTGTACAGCTTCACCTGCCCTCTGGGCAGGTGAAAGACCTTCTTCTTTGCCATAAACACGATCACAGCAGAGATGTGATCTTTTCACCGGAAGTTCAATCAGCGTGAAAAACTTGCTGCGATGTACCGATGTATTCGGGCATGTCTGCAAAAGTCCTTGGGGATCCGTCAAAGCCGGGTGGATGCCTGAGAGTTTCTTCATAACCTTAACCTTTCATTTTCTGTCAGGAACGCAAAAACAAATCCGGGGGGCTTGGAACATTGGGAACAGGTCACTCTTAGATGATCTATATTAATATAATCTGACTTTTTCTGAAATACAAGAGGTTGGCGTGTTAAATTATTGAAAATCTTGACTGATACACTTTTTGAGGCAATTTCAAAACTCCTCAAAATTGTCAAAGCGCCCTCTTCTTCGATCTGATAAAGGGAGCGTTTTTTCGCCTTCGCATAAAGCTACGGCGGGACAAGCGCCTGTTACCTTTCCCCCTCCGCATAAAGCTACGGCGGGACAAGCCAGGCAGCATGTGCAAACTACCCTTTACAGCTCTTTGCGAATGACATCTTTGCCATTTTTTGAATGACTTTTGAAATTACCTCTGTTTGTCTCAGATTTTTCCATTGTTCCGAGATTTCTTTAAAATTTTTGGACTGGGACTCTTGAATTATAAGGAACAGGTGTTATATTATGTTTGTAAGTTTGGTTAACAAAGAGTTTTTCCAAATCTCTTTATTACCGCAAGTCCTGAAGAAACACCGTGATCAGGGGAGAAGGAAATGTCTGGGAAAGCACAACAATCCGGCAAACGCCGGGTGTTCAATCTTTTGCGTGCCGAGGGAGTTATTTCCCGGGCGGCGCTCTCTCAGCGCTGCAGCCTGACCCGCCCGGCGGTCTCTGCCATTGTGGAAGAGCTTGTCCGTGACGGTTTTGTTCTTGAAGCGGGCAGGGGAGACTCCACAGGGGGCAAGCCCCCCATATTGCTGCGCATCGCCCCGGGGGGCAGATGTGCCATCGGCATTGATCTGGGGGATGATTACCTGATCCGGGGGGTTCTTTGCGATTGCGCCTGCAATGTGCTGAGTTCTGCTCAGCTGGAGTACTCCAATGACTTTTCCAATATCCTTGATGTTACAGGAGAACTCGTGGATCTGCTGGGGGCACAGGCTCCGGAAAATTCCCTTGTGGGAGTCGGTGTTGCTGTTTCCGGTGTTGTGGATACCGCAGAAAACAAAGTAACAGGAGCTGCCACTCTTGACATTGCTGAACACGATCTTGCAGCGGAACTTGAAAAACGCTGCGGGCTCCCTGTGACCCTTGAACGCCGCCCCAATGCCGCTGCTTTGGCAGAAGCTCTTTTCGGTGCGGGCAAAAATTATGAAAGTATCGTCTACCTGACCTCCGGACGCGGTGTGGGCGCCGGGATCTTTATAGACGGCGAGATCTTCCGCGGGCGTTACGGTACTGCCGGTGAGATCGGCTTGCTCCGGCTCCCCGGCGGCGGACGCGTTGAAGAAAATGCCCGTCCCAGTGCTCTGGCTGCCGAGTTTTCCAGGCGCAAAGGGTGCAAAAGCTCTTTTGCCGGATTTCTGACGGCGTACCGTCAGGGGGATCCCGATGCAGCTGAACTTGCCAATGCCAATGCTGAACAGCTTGCCTTCGCCGCCGAAACAGCCGCCAATCTTTTTGATCCCGAAGCGATCATTCTGGGGGGGCGGGCGCTGGAATTCGGAACTCTCTGGTTCAACCGTTTCAAAGAGATGGTCGAAAATAATTCCGCCGCCCGTGCCGCGGGCGGAAAAATCGTTGTGGAACGCTCCTTTTTCGGAAGTTCCGGAGTGGCTGTGGGGGGCGCTCAAGTCGTCCTTGACAGACTTATTAAATGAAATCAATTGTCTCTTATAACTTTAAGGAACAAAAAAATGAACGAAAATAAACAAGCTCTCGATCTTACAATCATCGGTGCGGGAATGATCGTCAACGATCTTCTGCTGCCCGCTGCGCTGCAGATGCGCCGCGAAGGGGTCATCGGACACATCACTGTGGTGGATATGCGCAGTTCCGCCGTTGCCGCTTTGCGTGACAGCGAATCCATCAAGCGCTGCTTCCCCGACCAGAGTTTCGACACCTGTCCTGCTCCCGGAGAGCCCGACAGCACCGACCCCGAACTTTACAAAAAGGTTCTTGCCAGGCAGAAACCTTACCAGATGGTCATTATCGCTCTGCCCGACCAGCTCCACTACCCTGTGCTCAAAGGGGTGTTGGAGTTCAATCAGCATGTCCTCTGCGTCAAACCTCTGGTGTTGAAATACGAACAGGCTATGGAAATCGAGCAGATCGCACGGGAAAAAGGATGTTTCGTAGGTGTGGAGTACCACAAGCGTTTCGACCGCCGCAACCTTATCGCCCGCAAAACCTGCCGTGAAGGGCTTTTCGGCGAATTTGCTCTGGGCGAAGCCAGACTGCTTGAGCCTTACTACTACCGTCACTCCAATTTCCAGAACTGGTTCACTTGCGAAAATACCGATCCTTTCGTTTATGTGGGCTGCCACTATGTCGATCTGGTCTGCTTCATTACCGGACTCAAACCCGTTGAGATCACCGTTTCCGGGCGCAAAGGCAATTTCCCCAACGGCAAGGAAGGCTATATGTGGACCAACGGACGCGTCATCTTTGAAAACGGCGCCATCCTCTCTGTCAACAACGGTCTGGGATACCCCAACGAAGCCGGCGGCGGTAACGATCAGGGATTGATCATGTACTTTGAAGGTGACGACCGCTCCGGACTGCTGGATCATGATGACCACGTTCGCGGTGTTGAACACTGCTACACTGTCAAGTGTGACAAGAGTTTTGCCTACATCAACCCCGACTTTATGCGCGAAGTCCCCTACGCCGGTCCCGGACTCAAACCCATCGGCTACGGTGTGGATTCCGTGACCGCCTCTCTGACCATGGCTCAGGAGATCGAAAGCCGTGTGGCAGCCGATCCCGCCAACGCTCTTGCCATCCGTCAGGCAGCGATCAGAGAGGTGAACGAAAAGGGATTGATCGCAACCCCCGAAAACTCCAGCTACAACGAACTGGTTCAGGAGGCTGCCCGTCTTTCCATCACCAATGGCGGTGCCCTTGCCGTGATCGACTACTCCGGCGACAGACCCGTTGTCCGTCTTAAATAAACAGCTTTACCAAATATAGGAGAGTAAAAATGGCTGAATATTCATTGACCCCTGTGGAAGTGCCTCAGATCGAGACCAAGTACCGTTCCATCAAAACTGCGATCCCTGTTCCGGAGTCGCTGCCCTTCTTTGAACGGCTCCGCAAAAGCGAGCCCCGTTCCATGAGCGGACAGCCCCCCATCATCTGGCACTCCGCTCAGGATTGTCAGGTCGCTGACCGTTACGGCAACAAATGGATCGACTGGTCCAGCGGTGTGCTTATCACCAACTGCGGACACGCCCACCCCCGGATCGAAAAGAAACTCCACGAGATTATCGACCAGCATCTTCTGGCAAGCTATGTCTTTGTTCACGAAGGCCGTGTTGAGCTGACTGAAATGCTGCAGTCTCTTTCACCCGATCCCGACAACTACACTGTGTTCCTTCTTTCCACCGGTTCCGAAGCCACTGAAAACTGCATCAAGATGGCTAAGACATACGCTCTGAAGAAATACGGTCCCAAACGCAAATACTTTGTCACCTTCAGCTCTGCTTTCCACGGTCGTACCATGGGATCCCAGCTGGCTGGCGGCTGGCCGGTGCAGAAAGAGTGGATCATCGACGGCGACCGTACCTTTATCCAGGTGCCTTTCCCCGATGGTTTCCGCAACGAAAAGCCCAGTTTCCAGCAGTTCCTTGATACCCTCAAGGCACACAATGTGGAACCTGAAGAGATCGCCGGTGTCATGTCCGAATCCTATCAGGGCGGCGGTCCTGACTTCATGCCCATCGAATACGCTCAGGAACTGGAAAAGTTCTGCCGCAAGTATGACATCATCCTCGCCATGGACGAGGTCCAGGCAGGTTTCGGACGCAGCGGCAAGTTCTTCACCTTCCAGCACTACGGCATCACCCCTGACCTGATCCCCTGCGGTAAAGGTGTCAGCTCCAGTCTGCCCCTTTCCGCTGTGATCGGCCGCCGTGACATCATGGATCTTTACGCTCCCGGTTCCATGACCTCCACCCACTCCGCTTCTCCCCTCTGCGTGGCTGCCGCTCTGGAAAACCTCAAGATCATCAAAGAGGAAAAACTGGTGGAGAACGCCGCTGCCATGGGCGAGATCCTGCAGCCTGAGATCCGCCGGATCCAGCAGAAGTACGCCGACCGTATGACCTGGGCTGGCGGCCGCGGTCTGGTAGGCGGTATCCGTTGCACCAAAGGTGACAAGCAGCCTGATCCTGAGACCTCTCTCAAGATCAACCTTGAGTGTCTCTATCGCGGTCTGCTCATGTTCGCTCCCGTGGGCAACGGCGGCGAGTGCGTCAAGATCGCTCCTCCTCTGACCATCAAGGAAGATATGCTCCGCGAATCCATCGCCGTGCTTGAAGAAGCCTGCGACGCCGTTTTCGCCAAGTAATTTTCATTGCTTCTCCCCCCCCGGAATGAAAGTTCCGGGGATTTTTTTTGAGAGCGTTCAGTGAAAAAAGGTCAAAAAAATACCGCAGCACTCCTTCCGGCGCTCTGCAGCGGTATCGGTTATGATGAAAGTTATTTGACCTCTGTGATCGAAACGTGATCGATCCAGGCTTCTCCTTTGCCCCAGAACCAGATGTAGATCCAGGGCTTTTCAGGAAGTTTTGCGGGAGTTGTGAACTCCACTGCCACACGATGCCAGGGACGGGTGCCGGAAACGGGGGAAAAGGGGCGCATCCCATTGTTTGCCCAGCCCACCCGGGGCGAGAGACCGTCAGTGAGACCGACAGTAACATCCTTTGTTTTGGCAAAGAAGGAAAAGAGATACTTTTTCTGCGGTTGAAGACCACGGGCGATCTGCATGACTCCGATCTTGCCGCCGGTGCTTTTCATGTGAAGGCTTCTGCCGCCGGTAATAAAAACACGCTCATCCAGTACCACAGGCTGATTTTCAGGGCTCTTTTTCTGGGAGCGCCAGATGTGCCAGGGGCCGAGAAGAAAATTGCGCTTGATGGTATTTTCCGTGAAATCACCATCCTGAACGATACTTTGCTGTTTCTTTGTCAGCTTCAGAGTTCCGAAACGCTCCACCTGATGAAAAGCCCTTCCGGGAGTGGGACTCCAATGATAGAAATTTTCCTTGAAATCTGTTCCTTCCCTCATGCCGTTGAGCACGCGGTTGCGGGCAAAGTTCACAGGGAATCCCTTCCTGTTGTAATTTCCGAGAAGTTTTTTAGGGATGGTAAAGAGAAGGCTCCAGGAGTTCTTGCCTTTTTCAGCTTTTGCCTGAGCGCCTTTGACCACGCCCAACTTTTTCACCTGGTCAATGGCAAAAAGACGCTTTGTTCCCTCAATATGCCCCTTGCTGTTGGCAATGAAGTGGAGATAATTTTTCCGGTCGCCTGTGGGGTTGATAAAAAGTTCGACAACTGAATCACGGAAGAGATCCCAACTGCCCCCGGGAGTATGATCTGCCTTGACTTGGGAAAGGAAGGGCTCTTCACACTCATAGCGGAAGATAAAGGCATCCTTATTTTCCGTGACTGTCACCGTGGTGGCAACTTCGTTGTGATCGATGTGATAGGGACGCAGGAAAATCTTTTTATTGAGCTGGCAGCTCCAATCCTGAATGGAATCCTGATTGCGGCGGAAAAGCTGCTGGGCTTCCAGAAGAGGTCCCACAAGTTTTTCTCCCATAAAACGGCAGCGGGCGGCGGCATCTTTGTCTTTGCCGCATTTTTTTGCTGCAAGATCAATGAGCTGTTTCAGCTCAGCAAGTTTTTTTGGGGAATAGATCTGATTCCACAATTCAAGATCCACAGGAATTCTGGTCAGGGGACCGATGGGGGTAAACATGGTGTCGCCCACCACTTTGTCGCACCAGAGCCGTTCCAGTTCATCGTAGACCTTCTGCATCTCCCGGGAGCCTTTGCCGAACATGCGGTCAAAGTGTTCCTTGAGCACAGCTTTCACATCAATGGCGTTATCCCACGCCACCCGCAGAAAAATGTAGCAGTTGAGATACGCAAAGATCCACTGATCGGATTCACACTCCAAAAGAGCACCGTTGATCCGGTCGGAGCGTTCCTTGTACCAGTTGCCGATACGGTTGTGCGCCATGGCAGGGATCCCGGGGATCGCTTTACGCATGTGTTTGCCGGGATAGGTCCAGACAAAGAGTTTGCTTTTGAGTTTTTTATACCAGGCGTTGAGCAGTTCATCTCCCTTTTTCATGGCGACAGGATTGGCAGTGCCCCCTGTTACAGCCAGCTGGACGATCATATTGTCAGGAAGCTTGATATCAGGAACTGCGTTGTAGGGATTGTAAGCCATCATAGCAACGCCGCCATTGTATTCTTTGGCGACCTTTGCCACATCGGCAGCATAGGACCAGATCTTATTGCCAATGGCACGGAGGGCTTTGGGATTGTTCCGGTACTGCCGTTCTCCGGGAGCGATTTTTGCACACTCCCTGCAGCAGCACCAGTAGATATAGTCATTGGGCATGACGCCGAAGATCTTACCGGAACGGAAATTTCCGGCTAAGGTCCAATGCCATCCGTGTTTGCCGCCATTGATCCGGATGTCACGGGTTTTGGGGTGTTTGCCTTCAAAAAAGACGCGGGCATCTTTTTTGACCTCTTCTCCGAATTTGCTTGAGTAGCAGAACTGCTCCGTGCACACCAGTTCCGGCGTGTTGTAACGCTTCCCGGAGGGCATCAGGGCGAAATACTCAGGGTTGCTTTTGCCGAAGCGGCGGGTCATATCCAGCTGAGCCACAGAGTGGATCAGGGGGTAAAGCACCCGCCCATCCCGCCAGCGGCGGTTTTGCAGTGCGACGGGGGAAAGATTACCGCCCCCGCCGTATGTTTTGACATTTTCAAACCATTTGCCTTTCCCCAGCACCAGATGACGGTAAATATAATCCGGGCGGTCTACGATACGGATCTTTTCAGGCAGGTAAAGTCCCCTCCCTTTGGGGATCAGCGTACCGTATTTACCGGGGAAATAGTAACGGACACTCCCGAAGCGTTCCAGAAATTCGTATGTGCCGAAAAGGGTTCCGCACTCTGAAGTTTGTTCCGCTCCTGCAATATAGAGGTTGTTGCCCTTCCGGAGCATGACAAATCCCTCCTGGGGGATCATAGCGTCGGAAATGCCGGCAGCCTTGGCAAGTTTGCCGTTGCCGAGGATGATGTTAAAAAGAGTTTTTGCCGGTACAGAGCTCTCTTTTACCTCAAATCCGCAAATCTCTTTCAGGGCATAGCGCAGTTCTCTTGAAGCCAGGGAAATGGAGTTATTGGTCACATCCCGCACGATACAGATACCTGTGACTTTCGTTTTTTTCCCTGAAACAGCGATACTTCTGGGGAGCTGCTTAAAGTCGTAACTCCACGCCGCAGCAGACAGTATCAGAGCGGCGATCAATAACAGTTTTTTCATAGTTGATTCTTTTTACATGGGAAAAACTCAGAATTTGACCAGAGACTCCACCTTTACCGGCAGTCCGGTGCGCATGGATTCATTGCCTGCAATACCGATCAGAATGGACTTTGCACCGTCAATGTTGTTGGCGGCATGACCCAGCGGATCATCCTTGACGCCCCGGAAAAGGTGCTGCAGGATCAACTCATCGCCGCCGCCGTGGTCGGCATCAGCTTCAACTTCAGGATAATCAATGATCCAGGGCTGTCCCCAGTGGGGCTGGAAAAGGATTTCCGGAGCCAGATCCCCTCTGGAGGAATCCAGCAGTCTGGCGCCGGGATAGTCGCAGGGGGCGTACTCCTGAGTGGTCCTGTTTTTGTAGCTTGAAACCTCAACGGCATTGACTTCAAGGCGTCCCTTGGTTCCGTTGAAAGTGACGCGGTAGCCCTCCCAGGGGGCATGGGCGTTGAGTGAATAGGTCAGGATCGCCTTGTTTTTGTAGCGGACCATGACGCCCATGTTGTCCTCAATGCTGATACCGTCGCTGAAAACATTCAGGTCGCGGAAATAGTCATCTTCCCCTTCAGAACCGAAATAGATGTTGTCGAAAACATCCTTCCAATGGGGATCCTGAGGTCCGTAGTAGCGGAATGGATCGTCAGCAGCGGCAGGCACATTACGGGTACGGAAATAGCGGTAGTCGATACCTCTTGCCTCAGCATTGGCACGGCCGTAGAAACGCAGTGCTCCCATGGCGAAGACGCTTTCGGGTTCGGTGTCCATCCACCAGTTGACCAGATCAAAGTGGTGGGTGGATTTGTGGACCAGCAAGCCGCCGCTGTTGTTTTTGTCCCGGTGCCAGCGGCGGAAATAATCGGCGCCGTGGCAGGTGCTCAACGCCCATTCAAAGTGCACACTGGTAATGGTTCCCACCACGCCGCTGCGGATGATCTCTTTGACTTTGGTGTTCCGGGGGGCATAGCGGTAGTTGAATGCCACTGTAACTTTTCGTCCGGTGCGCTTCTGTGTGTCGATGATCTCCTGACACTTTTCGGCATCGACGGTCATGGGTTTTTCGGTGATGACATCGCATCCCAGTTCCATGGCGCGGCAGATATATTTGTGATGGGTACGGTCAACAGAGGTCACGATGACGGTGTCGGGCTTCTGCTCTGCGATCATGCGGTCAAAGTCGGCAGCCTTGTAGGTGGGCACCGGGGCGTGATTGAATTTTTCACCGATGTATTTGTTCCAGTAATCCATGCGGTGCTGGTTGGTATCGCACAGGGCGCAGAGAACGCCTGCGTCAGCATGTTTGCCGACGAGAGCGGTAATGTACATCCAGGAACGCTGTCCTGTTCCGACATGAACGTAACGGGGGAGTTTTTCAGCCATTTTTCTTATTCCTTAAAATATTAAAGTCAAATTGTGTTCTATTGATTATTTGCCTGCGAGGAAACCCTTGACGGCGGCAGCCTGTTCGGGCCATTTCATGATCTCACGGTCGCCCAGGATCACCAGACCGTTGATCTTTCCCTCAGCCAGAAAGGCTCTGGCATGGGAAAGCTGATGGAGCAGAAGCTCCGGCAGCGCTCCGGCATCGGCGGTACCGTAATCGTGGAGAAAGAGTCCCATAAGGATCTTTTTCCCGGGGAAATTTTTACGGCACAAATCGACGTAGCGTTCAATTTCCAGCAGTTCCTCCTGATACCAGAACCAGAGGTTCACACCGTCCAGCAGGGGGTGGATCTGAGAAAAGTTCTTTTTACCCAGTTCGTGACAATAGACCACGCCGTAGAGTTCCAGAGCGGGATTGTGCATCTTGAGATGTTTGTTGACCGTTGCGATCTGTTCCACCTTTTCAGGAGTCACATCATCAAGCTGTGCGGTCATATCATCCATCATACCGCCTTTGATATTGGGATATTTGAGAGAAAGACGGCTGAGTTTTTCGGCGCACTCCGCATTGGTTTCGGGCTGCTGCCCGGGGGCACGGCAGGTGGTTGTGACCATGGCGAGGAGTTTTTTCATCCCCGCGTGGCGGGCGATCATCTCTTCATTGGTGGCGCCGTAGACATAGACGCCGTTTTCAGCGTTGAAAGTTGGGGCTGTGCGCATCAATGTGTCGGGAAGCATGGAGCCTCCCCATTCCGGTGTGGGACCGCCCCAGAGCCAGAGATCATCTGCGCCGATGGCACGGCCGTGTGCAGGTTGCGGCAAGGCAGCAAGCTCTTTGCGGACGGCATCGGCAAACTCTTTATATTCCGGAGCAAGCTGGAGAATATACTCTTCTGACAGAGCTCTTCTTGTGGTATCCTCCATAAGGGAACGCATGTGGTATCCCGGAGCGGCAGTTTCACCCAGCCCCACACGCATGACCTTGTGGAGCACTTCATTGCGCTGAAAAAGTTTTTCCCGCGCTTCTTTCAATTCTGTCATATTACCTCCTGTATTACCTTGACTTTTCATCAACATGTGTTATATTATACCATCTGTTTCCCGGATTTACAATGTCAAAAGGTAAAATTTTTATGTCAAATCGTCACTTTTTGAAAAATTTTACTCTGCCTGAAATCACTCTTCCGCAGATTCAGATAAGTAACTGTACTTTTATGAAAATCAGGTACTGGGACTACCCCGATTCCCGTTTCCGCCATTGGTGTTTTTACTGGAATGCCACGCCGGGAGCATGGATCATTTCTCAGGGAAAAGAGGTGGCGCTTCTTCCTGAAACGGCTGTATTGATCCCCCCTTTTACCTCTTTTTCCACCCGGATGGAGCAGGAATTTGAACACTTTTATATCCACTTTACATCTTCCGGACTTCTGGAAAATACCCGGAGAGAGCTCATATTTCTTAACGGTTCCTTTGCTGCCGCGCAAATTCCGGCTCTGCTCAGAAAAAAAGGGACTCCTCAGATCCTTGCTGTACAATCTCTTTTAAGCGATGCCCTGAAACAGATTCCGGAAGAGCTTTTCCTCGGTGACGAGAGTGAAGGCATGGATCAGCGCATCCGCAAAGCAGTGGATCTCATGTATCGTCACATAGGAACCCCTGTTGCCAACTTTGAACTCTGCAACCTTGTGGATATGGGGAAGAATGAATTTTATAAACTTTTTAAGCAGGAAATGCACCTTTCACCCCGGCAGTATCTGCTGATGCTCCGCATGATCCACGCCTCTTCACTGCTGCGTCACACAGCTTTGCCTATTGATGACATCGCAAAGCAGTGTGGTTTTGCCGACCGTTACCATTTTTCCAAAGCCTTCAGAAAAAACTTCGGTATTCCTCCGGCTGAGTACCGGAAAAAACATGAATGAAGGAGACAAAATTAAAAAATTTCTAAATTCTGTCTCCTTTGTCTTTCTGATTTGATGAAATGTTTTTATCATCAATATATTACAGTTGGACTGCGAAAGATGGGGGTGTGCGGGAAACAGAGATTTTTTACCCTTTTTCCGGTGTTTGGGACCAATAAAAATCGTTTTCAGCTTGAAATTATGGGGTAAGGATGGTATATTATCGAAACACTTAATAATTAACTCAAAGAGGTGTATCATGATACAGCGGAATGTTTCCCTGAAAAACGTTGTCGATGAGAGTGCCGTCAAGCTGGAAAATTGCTACCGTGAACTGCGTGCAGTCATGCCCGAATACTTTTTCAAAACCTATACTGAAAATGAGATTTGTGCCATGCTGCCCTTTCTTACTTTGCTCAAACCCAATGGAGCTCCGCTCCAGACAGAGATCGGGCGTAAGACCTTCCGTTTTTATCTGAGAGATGAAAGCTGCGGCGTACTGCACTCCTCTGATGGCGGCGAAATCGCTTTTCTTCCCTTTACCGGTGCGGGGATCCATGAATCATGCAAGCCTTTCACCCCGGTCGGAGCCGATCAGTTTCTGGTGGTTGAAGGATTCACCGTGACCCAGCTCCCCAAGGAAGCTCCCTGCTTCACCCTTGAGGAACTGAAAAATTACTTTGTGGATCAGGAAGATTTCATTCCTTGCGGACTTGATGAACTCTACGAGCGGCTGAACTGGGAACATCTTTCTGACTTGACCGTTGACCGATTGGCTGAGCGTATTGAAATGACCCTTGAGGTCCAGGGTGAATCCCGTGCGGCAGTCAAGATCATCCCTCTGGGAGACAATACCTTCAAGATGCTTGTTGCGGCTCCCAACGCTTTTGCCGGAAGCCGTTACTTCGGACAGATCGTTGAAGCTATGCAGCTGAACAATCTCCATGTGGAACGCGCCTACTGGCGTGAATTCTCACGCTCTGCCGGTTCTGAAGATCTTGAACGCTGTGCCGTTGATTTCGGCAGCTTCTACTTTGACGGCGATGCTGACAAGATCCCCGAATTCGAGCGCGCCGTGAAAGCCCTTTACTGGAGCGACAGCAACGATCTCTTCCACCGTGAATTTGCTGTGAAGCGCCGCTGGAACCTTGCTGATATCAACTTCTTCCGTGCCTGTGCTGAATTTGCCCACAGCCAGTTCTCTTTTGTAGACCGCAGCGCTTACAGCTACGCCGATATTGAGAGGCTTATTGTTCTGAATTCTGAACTTGCCGCCTCTCTCTTTGATCTTTTCCGCAGCCGCTTTGATCCGGCGTGGAACGGTTCTCTTGTTGATGAGGAAGCTCTGCAGAAAAGGATCGCCGATATCAACTCCGGTATGGCTGAACGCGATGTGTTGAGCCGCAACATCTTCCAGGCGATACTCAACTTTATCGACTGTGTTGAAAAGTGCAACTTTTTCGTGGTGGATAAGGGGGCTCTTGCTTTCCGCTTGAAACCTGAATTTATGGATTTCTACGAGTCTCTGACTCCTGAGTACCGTAAATCCTTCCCCGCAGACTCTCCTTACGGTGTCTTCTTCTTCTACCGCCGTCATGCCGCCGGGTTCCAGGTGCGTTTCTCTGAGATCGCCCGTGGCGGCTGGCGTACGGTGATTCCCCGCATCGTTGCCAACGAACTTGAGCGCAACGACTACTTTGAAGCGGCACGGGACGAGTTTTTCCGTGAAGTCTTCGTTCTTGCCCACACCCAGCACAGCAAGAACAAGGACATCTTTGAGGGCGGTTCCAAGATGATCACGCTGCTCAAGACCGAAAGAAAAGATGACTGGCGCAGTGAATTGTGGGAGGCTCAGAAGGCTTTGTTTGCCGCCTTCCTCTCTCTTATCAACTACAATGAGGATGGATCACTGCGGGAAAAGAACATTATTGACCGGCTGGGGACCCGTGAGATCGTGGAGATCGGTCCTGATGAAAACATGTTCGACACCATGATCGGTTATATGGGCGATTATGGAGCCCGTGCCGGTTATACTCTGGGCAGCGGAATCATTTCCGGCAAGCCTGAGTGCGGTATCAACCATAAGGAGTACGGCGTCACCAGTTTCGGAGTCCACCAGTATTTCCTGCGTACCATGGAAGAGCTTGGGATCGATCCCTTCAAGGATGACTTTTCCGTCAAGATCTCCGGAGGACCTTTCGGAGATGTGGCAGGTAATATGATGAAGCTCCTGCTCCGCAAGGAAAATGGAGCCTACTGCTATCCCTCTATGCGGATCGTTGCCATCACCGACGGTCCGGCTGCTCTCTATGATCCCGCCGGTATCGACCGTGACGAACTCAGCAAACTGGTGCTCAGTGCCAATCTGGATAAATTCGACTACAAGCAGCTCAAGGGCGAGGGAGGCTTCATTGTCTTTTCCACTCCCCAGAGAGAGGAGGAAGGGGAATACTACCGTCAGGTGATCCTGCAGGATGGAAAACTCATTGAGAAGCATCTTACCCGTGACGAGTTCATGGGGATCTTCCAGAGCAATCTTTTCCGTTACGCCGACATCTTTGTTCCCTGCGGCGGCCGTCCTTCCACGGTCAACATCGACAACTGGCGTTCTTTCGCCAACGGCGACGGAACCGGCTGCCGTGCCATTGTGGAGGGTGCCAACTCCTTCCTGACCCCTGCCGCCCGGATCGAGCTGCAGAAGTCCGGAATACTGGATGTGAAAGATGCTTCCGCCAACAAGTGCGGTGTGATCACCTCATCCTACGAGATCCTTTCCGGATTGATGCTTGATGAGGATGAGTTCCGCCGTGAGAAAGAGACTCTGGTGCCTCAGGTCATGGAGATCCTTGCCTTCAACGCCAAGCGTGAAGCTGAATGGCTTTTTGCCACCCGCCGTGTCACCGGGGAATTTCTTTCCGACCTGACCGACCGTCTTTCCAGAAGCATCAACGCCAAGAACGTGGAAGTTTCCGAATATCTTGACACTCATCCTGAGCTGATCACAGATGAATTGCTTCTGGCGCATCTGCCCAAGATGTTCACTGACTCCTATCGTGACCGTTTGAAACGGCTCCCTGCGGAGTACCGCAAAGCTATCGCCTCAGTTGAGCTTGCCGGACGCATCATCTACAATGAAGCCGGCAGTCTTGAAAACGAGATCCGCGGCGTCATCGCCCAGTGATCCAGCTGCCGGCATCGGCTGAATCCGATACCTGGCGATAACAAAAAAACGGAGATATGGCAATAAAAAGCTGTTTCTCCGTCTTCTTTTTTTTGTGCTGCGGCGTAAAAAAAATTTTTCTCATTACAAGGTTTTGTTGTGCCACACGGGGGCAGAAATCGCCTTTCAATCCGTACAAATCCGTACAAAAAAGTAATCGCCCCCAAAAAACTGAACGTGACGCCTCAAGCCAAAAGGTCTTTGAAGAAAAAGGTGTCCTTGCCTGATTTTTAAGTGAAGAGGTAATAGCTTTGTCCGGAAAAAAACTCTGTTTGGGCTGCCGACAGAGATTTTTTGATAAAAAAACCGTTTTAGTATTAAAAAGTTATGTAATTGCACTTGCATAATTGCTTTTAGAGTGTTATATTATAAGAATTACGACATGTATTGATGGAGTGTGGTGTCATTTATGGTTCAAATCCTCGGAACCTAAGAGTGACAAGATACTCCGGTGAAACATGGCATCCGGTATAAAAACGTGGCTGTTCCGGTTGTTTATGTGAGCCCGGTCGTGTATTGTAAACAAATTGATACAGGCAATGAGCATGAACCGAAGAGCAAGAGCCTGTGTCGGAAAACAAAATTTAAAGAGGTAAAAATCTATGGTCAGAATCAGAATGAAACGTACCGGTTCCCGTAACGCGGCTTGTTTCCGTGTTGTGGTGATGGATCAGCGTTCCAGCCGGGACGGACGTGCAATTGAAGAACTCGGATACTATGATCCCATCCGCAAGGAAGAAAAGATCAATGTTGAGCGTGCTGAATACTGGATCGGTGTCGGCGCTCAGGTTTCCGAAACAGTTGCCGATATCATCGACCGCGCCCGTACCGGCAAAGTTCTTGCTGAGCGCGTTCGCAAGCCTGCTATGTCCAAGAAGGCAAAAGCCAAAGCTGAAGCTGAGGCCAAAGCCAAGGCAGAAGCCGCTGCAGCCGCAGCTGCCGAAGCCGAAGCTCCTGCTGAAGAGGCTCAGGCCTAATTTAAGGTTTTTTGACTATGTTCAAGAAGTTGTTTGGATTCCTGCTGGGCGGCAACGGGCAAGCTGAAAGCTCCAAGGCTGCAGTGCCTGCCAATGTTGAAGCCGGTGATTTGCAGGGATTTGTCGAATTCGTTGTGAAATCGCTGGTCGATCATCCGGAAGAAATGGAAATCGTTCCTGAACAGAATGAGGACCATTGTGCGCTGCGTATCCGCTGCCACAAGGATGACAGGGGCAAGATCATTGGCAAGCGCGGCAAGACCATTACTGCTATCCGTGCTCTGGTGAGCAGCGCCGCCGGTCGCCAGCATAAGCGTGTCTCAGTTGACGTCCTTGACTGAGATGGCGCATAAGAAGGATGCGGGAAAGTGAAAATCGATGTACTGACACTCTTTCCCGATATCTTTCCCGGTCCGCTGGGAAGCAGCGTGGACGGCAGGGCTTTGCGTTCAGGCGTGGTTGAGTTCAATGCGGTGAATATCCGCGACTTTGCCAAAGACGAGCGCGGGACCGTCGATGAAAGACCTTACGGCGGCGGCCCCGGGATGCTGATGAATCCCGTGGTGCTGACCGAAGCTGTGGAGTCTGTCAAGACCCCCCGTTCAACGGTGGTTTTGACATCTCCCAGAGGTGAGGTCCTCTGTCATGAGTTGGCTGCAGAGCTTGCTCAAGCTGAGCATCTTATCATTATCGCAGGTCACTATGAAGGCGTTGATGAGAGGGTGATCGAAGAGGTCGTAGACCGTGAAATTTCCATTGGGGACTATGTCCTTTCCAACGGGAATCTGGCGGCTATGGTGATCGCAGACAGTGTGATCCGGCTCCTTCCGGGAGCTTTGGGTGATATGGCGTCTGCTGAACAGGACTCCTTCGGTGACGGCTTGCTTGAGTTTCCGCAATACACCAGACCTCCGGTGTTCCGCAACAGAGCGGTGCCCGAGATCCTGATGAGCGGCGACCATGGCAGGATCGCTGAGTACAGACGGCGCATGAGCGAGCGTCTGACAAGAGAACGGCGACCGGATTTATGGGAAAAATTTTTAATCAATGAGGGTTTGAAATGAATGTTCTGGACAAAATTCGCAAGGAACAGGTGAGAGCTGAACAGTTCGAGTTCAACGTCGGCGACACCATTCGGATTCATGTTAAGATCGTTGAAGGTACCACTGAGCGTATCCAGCAGTTCCAGGGAACTGTGATCGCCAGACGGGGCTCCGGTATTGAGGAGACCTTCACTGTCCGCCGCGTTCAGGCTGGACAGGGTGTGGAACGCGTGTTCCCCATCAACTCCCCCCGTATCGACAAGATCGAGGTCATCCGCCGCGGTCTCGTCCGTCGGGCTAAACTGTACTACCTCCGCGACAAAGTGGGTAAAGCTGCCCGTGTCAAGGAGCTGCGTACCCGCTAATACATAAAAGGGTATTTGCCAAGTGGCTCAAGTCAAGTCAAATTTGACTTATGACGATGAACTCCTCCTCAGGGAACGCAAGCTCCTTAAGGAGGGGTTTACTTTTATCGCCGGCGTGGACGAGGCGGGCAGGGGACCCCTTGCCGGTCCCGTGGTTGCGGCGGCGGTAATACTTCCGGTCGGGGGAGTGTTGCCCGGAGTTTTTGACTCCAAGCAGCTTTCCGATGCACGGCGCAGAAGGTTGCGTGATGAGATCATGGAGGTTGCGGAAACTTCTGTTGGCGTAGCTGATGTTCAGGAAATTGATTCATTGAACATCCTGCGCGCAACCCATCTGGCTATGCATCGTGCTGTCGCCGGATTGAAAAAGGTCGATTTTGTGCTGGTTGACGGTTTGCCGGTAAAAGGTTTTCCGGTACCGGCTGAGAATATGGTAAAAGGCGATGCCAGGAGCGCTTCGATTGCCGCTGCAAGCATCGTTGCCAAGGTTTACCGGGATGAGTTGATGGAAGAACTGGATGAGATTTATCCCGGTTATGGTTTTGCCGCCCATAAAGGATATGGAACAGCGGCACATCTGAAGGCTTTGAAGGAGCTGGGAGTGACTCCGGTCCATCGCAGATCCTTCGCTCCGGTGCGTGAGATCATTGATCCGCCTCCGGTACAATTGGAGTTGTTTCAATGATTCAAAAATGTAATTTGAGAGGAGTTGCCCGCGTTTTCACCGACGCGGGTGGTACTGTGTGCTGAGCGGCTCTTTCTGTCTGCGACTCCCGGGTGGAGTTCGGGGGCAGAATATGGATTTGTTTTCATCTGTTGAATAACAGTTTTTTATTTATTTCTGAAACATTTGTAAAGAGTATTGAATTATGGAACTTGAAACGATTCGTCACAGTGCGGCGCACCTGATGGCAGCCGCCGTTAAAAAACTTTATCCCGAAACTAAATTTGACATCGGTCCTGCGACTGATAACGGTTTCTACTATGACTTTGATATGGAGCATCGTCTGACTGTTGAAGATCTTGCCCAGATCGAAAAAGCAATGAAAAAAATGCTCGGCGGCAAAGTCAAGTTTGAGCGTTTTGAAACCACCCGCGAAGAAGCTCAGAAGCTTCTGGCGGATCAGCCCTTCAAACTGGAGCGTCTTGCTGACATCCCCGAAGGTGAATCCATCAGCTTTTACCGCAGCGGTGATTTTATCGATCTTTGCCGCGGTCCTCATGTGGAAAGCTCCGCTGAGATCGGCGCTGTCAAGCTGCTCTCTGTTGCCGGAAGTTATTTCCGGGGGGATGAGAATAATAAGATGCTTCAGCGTATCTACGGTACCGCTTTTGCAACTGCCGATGAGCTTAAAGAGTATCTGAACCGCATTGAAGAAGCTGCCAAACGCGACCATCGCAAACTCGGCACTGAATTGGAGCTCTTTGGATTTTCCGAACAGATCGGTCCCGGGCTGGTGCTGTGGCATCCCAAAGGTGCTCTGATCCGTCATCTGGTTGAGACTGCCTGGAAGGAAGAGCACTACAAAAACGGTTATCAGCTGCTCTATACTCCCCACATCGGTCAGAGCATTCTCTGGGAAACCAGCGGGCATCTTGATTTCTACCATGACGGTATGTACTCCCCCATGCAGATCGATGAAAAGGACTACTATGCCAAACCTATGAACTGTCCTTTCCATATCGAGGTTTACCGCTCCCGTCTGCGTTCCTATCGTGAACTCCCCCTGCGCTGGGCTGAGCTGGGCACTGTTTACCGCTATGAGAAATCCGGTTCTCTCCACGGTCTGATGCGTGTGCGCGGATTTACTCAGGATGATGCCCATATCATCTGTACTCCTGAGAGTATTGAAGAGGAAATTGCAGAGGTGTTGCGTTTCAGCTTGTACATCAACCGGATGTTCGGCTTTACCGATATCAAGCCCTATCTTGCCACCCGTCCTGCCAAAGCCGTGGGTGAGCCTGAGCGTTGGGCAAAGGCTATCGACTCTCTTGAAAAGGCTGTTGCAAAAGCCGGTCTGGAGTGTGAGGTGGATGAAGGAGGCGGTGCCTTCTACGGTCCCAAGATCGACCTCAAGATCAAGGACGCCATCGGCCGTGAATGGCAGACAACTACCATTCAGTTTGACTTCAATCTGCCTGAGCGTTTCGATATGACCTATATCGGTGCTGACGGTCAGAAACATCGTCCCTACATGGTCCACCGTGCTCTTCTGGGTTCTCTTGAGCGCTTCTTCGGTATTCTGGTTGAACACTATGCCGGAGCTTTCCCCTTGTGGCTTGCTCCTGAACAGGCGCGTATCCTGCCTGTTTCTGATAAGCTGGTGGATCAGGCTATGGCGATCCGTGATGAGATGCGCAAAGCTGGATTCCGGGTCGAGGTCGATCCTCAGGCTGCCGGACTCGGCGCCAAGATCCGTGAAGCCCGTTCCGCCCGTTTGCCCTACATCTTTGTCCTGGGTGACAAGGAGGCAGGAGAGGGTACTTTGGCAGTCCGTTCCCGCCGTGAAGGTGAGCTGGGCGCCATGAAAATCTCAGAAATCATCGAAAAGATGAAATTTGAACTTGAAAATAAAGTGAATTAATGCTATATTAAGCAAATTCATACGCTTTATACTTCGCTCCCGGCGGTCGGGAGCGATGAAAAATGACCCTGAAAGGAGGGTGTTGCTATAGCTAAGTTGTTGAAAGGTAATGATCGGACTGTTCAGCTTACCAATGTGCTTTTGATCGGGCTCGATGGTGAGCAGCTCGGTGTGGTTTCTTATTCCAAAGCCAAAGAGCTGGCAGCTGAAGCAGGACAGGATCTTGTGATGGTGGCAGAACGGGCTAATCCGCCTGTTGTGCGCATTATGAATTTCGGCAAACTTTGTTACGAGCAGAAGAAGAATCAGAAGGCTCAGCGTAAGGTCGCCGCCGCACAAAAAGTCAAAGAGGTGAAATTTCACATCAATATTGACCAGCATGACTATGAAACTAAGATCAAGCATGTGCAGGATTTCTTTGAAAAGGGATTCCGGGTCAAGGTGACATTGGCGCTGCGCGGACGCGAGATGGCTCATCAGGATATGGCTTACGAACTGATGAACCGGGTCGTTGAGGAACTGGTTCCGATCGCTGATCCTGACGGTAAACCGAAGATGATGGGAAGAAATATTTCCGTCGGTTTTACCCCTAAGTCCGGAACTGTTAAAAAAGCTCCGGTTGCGGAAGATGACCTTGACGGCAGTGAGGATGTTGAAACATCAGATGCTGTCGAAAACGAAAGCGAAGAATAAAAGTTTTTTGGCGTTTGAAAGAACGCCATTGAATACACCGGGGTCGGTGAAAAGAGCATTGACCGGCACGGTGATGTAATCATCAATCAAAGAAAGGTGAAAACAATGCCCAAGCTCAAAACCAGAAAATGTGCCGCCAAGCGGCTCAAGCAGACCGGAACCGGCAAGTTCCGGCATTTCAAGGCGGGTGCCCGCCACCTGATGGCCTCCAAGAACGCAAAACGCCGTCGTCGTCTGCGTCAGGATGGTGCCGTGTCTCACTCCGAGAGCCGTCGTATCAAAGTCGCACTGCCCTACGGCCTTTAATAGAGGAGGAATAAATTATGTCCAGAGTTACCTGTGCCGTTTCTTCCCGCAAACGCCGTAAACGCGTACTTGAGCGGGCAAAAGGTTTTTACGGAAACGCGAGCCGCAATATCCGTACCGTTTATGATGCCGTGAACAAGGCGAAAAGCCATTCCTATGTCGGTCGTAAACAGAAAAAGCGGCAGTATCGTGCGCTGTGGATCATCCGTATCAACGCAGCCTGCCGTATGCTCAACGTCTCTTACAGCCGATTTATGGCAGGGCTGAAGAATGCCAACATCACCCTGAACCGCAAGGTACTGGCCGATCTGGCAGTGACCAACCCCGCCGAATTCAAGGCGCTGGTTGAAAAAGTCACCCAGGCCTGAGATTGAAAGAGGCTTTTCCCCGGAAGATGCGGAGTTGATCCAGTGATTCCGGGGAGATTTGGCAGCTCTCAAGAGCAGCTCCCAATCTGACAGCTTGAAGTTGGTGTTTTCTGACACTATCTTTCAGGCTGTCTTTTTTTAATGGAAAAAAATATATGAATCCGGTAATAGAAAAAATCAACGCTGCAGTTGCTTCAGCTGCGGCAAAGGTCGCAGCAGCAGCTGCGGCTGCGGATATTGAGGCAGTGCGTATCGAGTTTCTCGGACGCAATGGTCTCTTCCCGGCTCTCTCCCGTGAAATGGGGACCATCCCTGCTGAGGAAAAACGCGAAACTGGTGCTGCTTTCAACAAAGGCCGCCAGCAGATCCAGCAGCTTATTGACGACGGCAATGCCAAATTTGCCGCTAACGCCGGGAATGCCGGTGCCATTGATACCTCTCTTCCCGGCCGCCGCAAGGCTGTGGGGAGAAAACATCCCATTATGGAGATCGCCGACGAGTGTGTGGAAATTTTCGGACGCATGGGCTTTGTGCCTGTTTCCGGTCCTGAAATGGAAGATATCTACCACAACTTTGACGCTTTGAATACCCCTGCGGATCATCCTTCAAGGGATGAGCAGGATACCTTTTATTTCCCGGACGGCAGGATCCTGCGTTCTCAGACATCTCCGGTTCAGATCCGCGTCATGGAAACCCACGAACCCCCTGTCCGTATTGTGGCTCCCGGACGGGTTTTCCGTCGCGATACTCCTGATGCCACACATGGTATGAATTTTCACCAGATCGAAGGTCTTTACATCGATAAAGATGTCTCTCTGGCTGATTTGAAAAGCGTTCTCCTTACCTTTGCCCGTGAAATGTACGGCGAAAAGGTGAATATCCGTCTGCGCCCCCATTTCTTCCCCTTCACTGAACCCAGTGTTGAGTATGATTTCAGCTGTGTGGTCTGCGGCGGCAAAGGATGCAATGTCTGCAAACACTCCGGGTACATTGAAATCGCCGGTGCCGGTATGGTCGATCCCGCTGTGCTGAAAAATGTGGGATACGATCCTGAAAAGTGGAGCGGTTTTGCTTTCGGTCTCGGTATCGAACGCCTTGCCATGCTCCGCTACCGGATCCCCGATCTGCGTTATCTCTATGAGAACGACGTCAGATTCCTTGAACAGTTCTGATCATCAGGGAGGAAAATATGAATATCTCAAGAAAGTGGCTCTCTGATTACATTGAGCTTAATTGCTCCGATGCGGAGCTTTGCGCCCGGTTGACTGCTGCCGGGATCGAGGTCGAAGCAGTTGAATCCGGTTCCCCCGTGCCTGCCGGAGTGGTGGTTGCACGAATCGAATCCCGTGACCCTCATCCCGGTTCTGACCACCTCTCTGTCTGTCAGGTTTTTGACGGCAAAGAGATCCGTCAGGTAGTCTGCGGAGCTCCCAACTGCGATGCCGGGAAAATCGTTCCTCTTGCCACCATCGGCACTGTTTTTCACAGCGATGAAGGGGAATTCAAGATCAAGAAATCCAAACTCCGCGGTGTCGAATCCTGCGGCATGATGTGCAGTGCCAAAGAGATCGGCGTGGGTGATGATGACTCAGGTCTTCTGATCCTTGATCCGGCTTTGGAACTGGGAACTCCCCTGTGCGATATCTATCGCTCTGATACAAAAATCGAAGTCGAAGTCACCCCTAACCGTGCCGATTGGCTTTCCATGTTCGGTATCGCAAGGGATGTTGCATGTCTTTTGAATACTCCTGCTGCGCTGCCTGAGATCAAGGTCCCCGAATGTAATATCCCCGCTCCCGGTCTTGTGACCGTTGAAGCCCCGGACCTCTGCCCCCGTTACATCGGCAGAACTTTGAAAAATGTTAAAGTCGGACCTTCTCCCGACTGGATGGTGGAGCGTTTGGAAGCTGTGGGACTGCGTTCCATCAACAATGTTGTGGATATCACCAATTTCGTCCTGATGGAGCTGGGGCAGCCTCTCCACGCCTTTGACCTTGCCAAACTTTCCGGACGCCGTGTTGTCGCCCGCCGTGCCAAAGCCGGGGAAAAGATCGTTACCCTTGACGGCAGCGAACTGGGACTCAACGAAAACAATCTGGTCATTGCCGATGCTGAAAAGCCTATGGCTCTTGCCGGTGTGATGGGCGGAGAATTTTCCGGCGTCAGCGAAAGTACCACAGAAGTTCTTATTGAGAGCGCCTGTTTTGCCCCTGCCAATATCCGTACCACCTCCCGCAAGCTGGGTATTTCCAGTGATTCAAGCTACCGTTTTGAGCGCGGCGTTGATTACGATATGACTGAAGTTGCCGCCGACCGTGCCGTGCAGCTCCTGATCGAACTTGCCGGTGCCGAACTTTCAAGCGAAAAGGTGGATGTGAATACCGGACGCCCTGAGGAAAAAAAGATCCTCTGCCGTTTTGAAAAGATCCGGAAACTCATCGGCTGCGATGTTGCCAATGAGCGCATGGTGGAAATTTTCAAGGCTCTGCGCCTTGATGTGGCTGAAATCACTGCCGACTCCTGCATGGTGACAGCACCTTTGTTCCGTGCCGATCTTGAGCGTGAAGCCGACCTTGCCGAAGAGGTCGCCCGTGTCAACGGGCTGGATGCTGTTCCCATCGTTCCTGTCCGGGCGGTCCGTTGTATCCCCGAAAGCGAAAACGACTATGACTGGCAGCGTGAATTGCGTGAAATGGCTATCGGAATGGGCTTCTATGAGTGCATGCACTACAGCATTGTGAGCATTGCTTCTGCCCTCTCTGACCGCCGTTTCAAAGAAAGCGATCTCATCAAACTCAAGAATCCCTTGAATCAGGAACAGCCCTGCATGCGCTGTGCTCTGCTGGGCGAGATGCTGGGAACTGTGGGCAGAAACTTTTCACGCGGCAACAGAGACCTCTGCCTTTTTGAACTTGACAAAGCTTTCTGCGCCAACTCCGAACTCTTCCCCGAAGAGCGCTGGGAAATGATTTTCCTCATGACCGGAAGGCGTCACCCTGAACTCTACTCTGAAATGGGCAGAGAGTGTGTGGATTTCTTCGACCTCAAAGGTGTTTTTGAAAGCATTTTTGAAACCTTGAAGATCCGCAACTTCCGCTTTGTCGAGAGCAAGGATGCCACATTCCGTGCAGGCCATGCTCTGGATATCGTTCTGGAAGGAAAAACTGTGGGCGCCTTTGGTGAAGTTGCTGCTGATCTCTGTTCCGGATTCCGTGCCACAGCACCGGTCTTTGCCGGGCGTATCGATCCTGCTGCGCTCCGTGATGCTGCTTCTCATGTCAACACCCAGTACAAAGAGCTCTGCGCTTTCCCTGCCATCGAGCGTGATGTTGCCTGTGTTGCACCTGCTGACCAGAGCAATGCCGATGTGCTGGAGTTCATCCGCCGTCTGCGTCTGCCCAATTTTGAACAGGTCAAACTCTTTGACATCTTTGTCGATGACAAACTCAAAGCGGAAAACAAAAAGAGTGTTGCTTACACCCTGACATTCCGCAACAGAGAGCGTACCCTGACCGATAATGAGGTCAATGCCGCCATGGATAAACTCCGTAACAAACTGGTTGCTGATCTTAAATTTGAACTCAGATAAAATCAGGAGATTTGAATTATGCTTGATAAGACTCCCGGAATCGTTTATGAAGGAAAACTTGAAGCCAAAGGGCTTAAGTTTGCCATCGTCTGCGGGCGTTTCAACAGCTTTTTTGTTGACCGTCTGCTTGAGGGCGCCATGGACGCCATCGTGCGCCACGGCGGTGATGCCGCTGATGTGAGCGTAGCCTATGTGCCCGGTTCCTATGAGATCCCCTTTGCCATCAAAAAGCTGCTGGAAAAAGGCGGTGTCGATGCTGTGATCGCTTTGGGCGTTGTTATTCAGGGGGCGACCCCTCATGCCTCTTACATCAACTCCGAAGTTTCCAAATGTCTGGCTCAGCTGGGATTGGAATTCGGCGTTCCCGTGACCTACGGCATGATCACCGCCGAAGATCTGGATCAGGCCATTGAACGCAGCGGCACCAAGGTTGGTAACAAGGGTGTCGATGCTGCCATCGCCGCCATTGAAATGGCCAATCTTTCCCGCATGATCGGATAAGATATCATGGCGATCATTTCCAATCCGGAAGAAGCTCCCCGCCCCAACAGTAAGCGTTTCGGGCGGGAAGCTGTCATGCAGTATCTTTTCAGCTGTGAGTTGAAGGGCGATATCCCTTCTGCGGCTACATTCAGCGAGTGTTACGGTCTGATTTGCGATGAAGATCAGCTTGAAGTCAACCGTTTTACGCGCAAAGCCAGGGAGTTTGCCATTGAGCTTTACACCCAGGTGGAACTCAACCGTGAAAAGATCGATGCTCTGTTGATCCCCTGCTGCAATGAAGGCTGGGGATGGGATCGTATTTCAGCTGTTGACCGCAACATCATGCGTGTTGCAGTGGCTGAGATGCTTGTATTTGATAATATTCCTGATGTGGTCAGTATCAACGAGGCGGTTGAGATCGGCAGAGATTTTTCCGGTTCAGCCTCCGGCAGTTTTATCAATGGTGTGCTGAACCGCATCATGCGTGAATTGCCTCCTCCTGAAAGACGAAAGGATTGATTTATGGACCGTTGCTCCTTTGCCCGGATGGTCCGGGAACGTGTACTCCGCCTTGACGGAGCCACCGGAACTGAACTTGCCAAGCAGGGAATGCCTCCCGGTGTCTGTCCGGAAAAATGGGTGACGGAAAATCCTCAGGCGCTCTGTGCTGTACAGGGCGCATACCTCAATGCCGGAAGCAATATCGTTTACGCTTGTACCTTTGGCGCCAATCCTTTTAAGCTGGCGGAGTTCGGTCTTGAGAAGAACTGCCGCGAAATGAACGCCCGTCTGGTGGGGATCTCCAGAGAAGCCGTCGCCGGAAAAGCTCTGGTGTTTGGTGATATCGCCCCTACCGGACAACTGGTGGAGCCTTTCGGGGAACTTGCCTTTGAAGAGTGCGTTTCTGCCTACAAAGTTCAGGTGCAGGGGCTCCTTGACGGGGGCGCCGACGGTTTCGCCATTGAGACTATGATGGATCTCCAGGAGTGCCGCGCCGCACTTATCGCTGTGCGGGAACTTGCTCCTGACCATCCCGTTATAGTCACCATGACCTTTGATGAATCAGGCAGGACCCTTACCGGATGTGATCCTGTGAGTGCTCTGATCTGCCTTCAGGCGCTGGGGGCCGATGCCTTCGGATGCAACTGCTCCGTCGGACCGGAAGCTATGGCTCAGGTCATTTCCCGTCTCAAACCTTATGCCCGTATTCCTCTTGTTGCCAAACCCAATGCGGGACTCCCCCGTCTTGAAGGTGACAAGACTGTCTTTGACCTTGATCCGGCAGGCTTTGCCGCCGCCGCTGAGGCGCTGACCGCCGCCGGAGCCGCCATTATGGGCGGATGCTGCGGTACGACTCCTGCCCACATTGCTGCTTTGGATAAGGCTTTGGGGGAAAGAAAGGGAGAGATTTTCTCAGGGATCAACGGTATGGTCACTTCCACCGGTGCATTCCGGCGGATCGCTCCCGGGGAACCCTTTGCTGTTATCGGCGAAAGGATCAATCCTACCGGTAAAAAGGCTCTTCAGGCGGAACTCCGGAACAATTCCCTTGAGATGGTCCGCTCTTTTGCCCGTGAACAAATGGAAAGCGGCGCGGATCTGCTGGATGTCAATCTGGGACTTTCCGGCATAGATGAGTGTGCCATGATGCGGCAGTGTGTGGCGGAGTTGGCTGTCCTTGCCCCCGGTATGCCCCTTTCCATTGATACCACTTCTCCTGAAGCGGCAGAAGCTGCTTTGCGTCTTTATCCCGGCAGAGCGCTTTTCAACTCCATCAGCGGGGAAAAGAAAAAACTTCAGGAAATACTCCCCATTGTCAAGCGTTATGGCGCATTGCCCATACTGCTGCCGCTGACCGATGAAGGTATCCCCGTCACAGGAGCTGAGCGCATCAAAGTTCTTGAGCAGCTTATCAAAGATGCCGGTGTTGACGACTATCTGGTGGATGCCCTTGTCATGACCGTTGGGGCGGATCTCAATGCGCCCCGTGCCGCCATGGAGGTCATTGAGTATGCCAATGACACTCTGAAAAAAGGTACGACCTGCGGACTTTCCAATGTCAGTTTCGGACTTCCCGGACGCCCCGGTGTCAACAGTGCTTTTCTGGCGCTTGCCGCAGGACGCGGGCTCAGTTCCGCCATTGCCAATCCCTGTGCCGCAGGGATCATGTCAACGGTTGCCGCTGCCGATGCTCTTTTGGGGCATGACCCCAAATTCCAGCGTCTGACCGCTCAGGCAACTGCTGCCGCAGCAGCTCCCGCAGCCGGGAATGCTCCTGTGAAAAAGGAACTTTCCCTCTTTGATGCGGTCCTCGCCGGAGAAGAGGAGCTTGCTCTTGCCGGAGTCCGCAAACTTCTTGAAGGCGGTATGGAGCCTTTGAAGATCGTGGATGATATTCTGATCCCTGCAGTCAATGCCGTGGGGGAAAAGTTTGAGAAAAAGGAGTATTTCCTTCCTCAGCTCATGTTCGGCGCCGCCGCTATGCGCAAGGCAATGGATTTCCTCAAACCCATGCTTCTCAAGTCTCAGGAAAATCGCCCTGCCGGTCCCGTCTTTGTCATGGCGACTGTGGAAGGGGATATCCACGATATCGGCAAAAATATTCTGACTTTGCTTCTGGAAAACTACGGTTTTACCGTTATCGACCTTGGCAAAGATGTTCCCTGTGCCACCGTGCTGAAAACAGCTCTGGAAAAGAAAGCGGCGTTTATCGGACTTTCTGCTCTCATGACCACCACCATGCCCCGGATGCGGGAAATGGCAGAACTGCTCAAAAAAGAGAAGCTTGATATTCCTCTTTTTGTGGGCGGAGCCGCAGTGGATCAGGAGTTTGCCGACTCTATCGGAGCTTTTTATTCACCCGATGCCATGGGGAGTGTCCGCATGGCGCTGGACATGATAAAATGAAATTTGCTCTTTCTCTGGGCGGCAACATCGGCGATGTGGAATCCCGTTTTGACATGGTTGAAAAAGCTCTCGTTGAAGCGGGTGTCACAGAAATATCCAGAAGCAGAACTTATGTGACTGCTCCTGTGGGGTGTGTCCCCGGAACGCCGGACTTTAAAAATCAAGCTCTTACCGGAGAATTCAATGGTTCTCCGGAAGAGCTTTTTCATTTGCTTCAGGAACTTGAACGCCGCAGCGGACGACCTGCCGTCCACTCCAGTCAGGAATCCAGAACTCTGGATTGTGATTTGATCCTCTGGGGCGATGAGGAGATCAACACATCCCTTTTGACAGTGCCCCATCCCCGGGCGCGACTCAGACAGTTTGTCCTTGAGCCCCTTTCTGAAATTGCACCTGAAATGACCTTCCCAGACGGAGTGACGGTGGCTCAAGCCTTTGAGGCTTTGCAGAAAGAGCTGGCATAAAGGGAAAGACTGTTGTCTCTTGCTCCCATAATGACGATCAGATCTCCCGGGGCTGCTTTTTCCAGAATTTGTGCCCGCAATGCTTCCCTGTCGCTTGAAAAGTTGTAGCACTCAGGGGCTTTTGCATTTTCCTTCCACTGGGCAATGACCTCCTCTGAGGTGGGCTTGAAACTGGATGTGCCGCCCGCATAAAAGGGGGGGAGCATGAAAAAAAGGTCTCCTTTGCGGAGTGTTTCCTCAAGGGTCTTGAAAAGTTCATCCCGGAAAAATCCCAAAGGTCCGAAACCGTGAGGTTGGAAAACAGTATAAATATTGCCGGGGGTGATTCCTGCAAGAGTTTTCAGGCAGGAACTGATCTTTTCCGGATTGTGGGCGTAATCATCATAGACCGGGACTCCCGAAGGGGTGACGCCGACTCGGTCATTCCGCCGCCGGATGCCGTCAAAACGTTCAACAGCTTTCAAAGAGGAGTCAGCAGAGAATCCCAGCAGCTCAAGCATGGCAAAAACGGCAAGGGCATTGGCGGCACTGTGCCGCCCCGGGGCTGGAAGTGTGACCCGGTGCGTACCGTTGAACTCCGCCTGGGGAAGAGCGTTGCCTGCCGGATTTATTTCAATGCTGTAATCAGAAACAGAGTATGCTGCGTCCGGATCCGAAACGGCAGAAAACACACGCAGCTGGAGTTGCGGATTCTTCAAAAATGGTTTGACCGATTGGTAAACCTCTTTCTCAATGACAGCTCCTTTTTTGACTCCATTGAGAAATTGTGCGAAAACCTGAGCCAGTTCCTCTTTGCTGTAGTGGTCGGTCCCCATGTTGAGGATTATGGCGTAATCGGGCGCATAATTGACCAGACTTTTGTCGCTTTCGTCAGCTTCAAAGACAAAGAATTTACTTTTCCCGGCATGAAAGTTGCCGATGGAATCAGGGGCGGCATAGCGTTTGGAAATGGCGCCGTTGAGGAATCCGGCATCTTCTCCGCAGTTGGCAAGGGCTTCGCTCATGAAGGCGGTCACAGTGCTTTTGCCGCAGCTGCCGGCAACGGCTATGCCTGAACACTCTTTGGCTGATGCGATCAATTCCGCCAGAAGGCGGGAGCGGTGCAGATGTTCGATCCCTGCTCCTGCAATAAAATCCGGATTGTCAGATTCAATGGCGCTTGAGTAGACCAGAAAATCAGGTCTACCTGCCTTGATGTAAGAGCCATCCTGAGGAAAAATTTCTATTCCCTGAGCTTTCAGGGGGGAAAGGATATGGGCGTTTTCCGCCTTGCCGGAGTCACGGTCACTGCCTGTGACTTCAATACCAAGTGTACGGCACCAGGAGGCAAGTCCGGACATGCCGATGCCGCCGATGCCGACAAAATGTAACTTTTTCATTGATTTCTCCTTGTTTTTTCTTTATAATCTACCATAAATATCAAAAAATTCAAGTTCTATATTTGACTTTTTGCCCTTTGGGGGATATAATATACACTGAGATATGAACAGGATTTTTTTATGTTTAATGACGCAGAATTCCGCTTTGCCGGTGAAAGTATCACCGGCTTGGTCAGAAAAAATAATGAAGACAGTTTTCTTATTGCCGCTCCCCGCGAGCGCAAAGTTGCTCTCGCTGCTGTCGCAGACGGCGTCGGCGGACATCGGCATGGAGAGATCGTCAGCTATATCAGCTGCCGCGATCTGGGACGGGCTTTTGCACGGCACCCGGACGAAGAGCTTTTGAAAGAGGGCGGTGCCGAAAGATTTCTGACAGATACTGTGTGTGCCATCAACCGTCGTGTTTTCAAGATCAACTACGAAGAATTCACACTTCACCCCATGAGCAGTACTCTCGTTGCCGTACTGTTTCTGCCGGACAGGGCTGTTATGCTCAATGTGGGGGACAGCCGTTTTTATGTGATCGCCCCGGAGGGTAAGGTTGAACAGATTTCCACAGATCATACCCTTGCCAATGACGATGAGTTTTCTTTTCACGAAAAGAAAGATTTTCAGTTTGCAGTCAACACGATTTCCCGTTCCATCGGTTCCCGTTACAATCTCAAGATGGAAATAAAGCAGCTTCCTTTGAAGGGGGGCGAACGCTTTTTTATGTGTACCGACGGGGTTTACAGAGATCTTTCTGAAAAAAGAATCGCAGCCATATTGAAGGAGTCGGACTCCCCCCACCAGACAGTCAACAGGATCATGCGTTCCGTGCTCCTCAACGGAGCTCACGACAACACTTCTGTTATCAGTGTTTTTCCCCGCTGAAGATTTTTTTCAGTTTGTTGAAAAGACGCACCATAAAAGGGGCTTTTGCGTAGATCCGCTCAAAGAAGATCTGTTCCAATTCAAGGTTCCGCCGGATCTCCGGGGGATGACGGAGATCTGAAATGCTTTCAAAAGGCATTTCCATCACATCGTCGATCCTTGTGTGAGAAGCATCCCACCCCACATTGCTGACCAGATTGGAGGAAGGCAGAATGCAGACTCCGCCATTTTTGACACAGGCGTAAAGCCATTGGAAATCCCATGTGTCAAAACCGGGGGCGTGAGAGTATACCTTGGAAAAAAGTTCCAGAAGCCGTTTCTGTACTCTTGGAGATGAAAAGGATCTTTTGATCGCACCGGAAGATTTGTATTGAGGAAAATCCGGCATATCATAGCTCATCTTTTGCCATGCCCGGCGCCATGTTGCCCATCCCCAGCAGCAGGGGAAGGAGAGAAAGTCATAGTCAAAAGGTGAAGGGGAGCCGGATTTGACCAGTGCGGTCCCTGAAAGCATCATAATTTCTTCCGAATCTCTGTAACGCTCAAGAAGTTCCTCCGAAAAGCGGAAGAAATCTGCAGAGGGCACACAATCATCTTCAAGAATGATCCCTTCAGTCACATTTTCAAAGAACCAGTCAACAGCTCCTGTCACATGTTTGCCGCATCCCTGATTTTCGGTCTGGAAACGGGTTTGTAAAGCACAGGGCCAGTCGATGGCGTCTGTGACCGCCTTTCTTGCCTCGCAGCAGAGCTGTTCTTCACCCGGATGGTCTTTCCGGGGACCGTCACCGGCGACAAAAAGCCTGGCAGGACGGATCGCACGCAGTGCATCCATCACCTTGGACAAATGCCATGATCGGTTGAAAACGATGATCAGTACTGGAATATCTTGTGTCATATTGCTAAAAACCTCGTAAGTTTTTGTTAATTTACTGCCGTAAGAGAGTTTTGTCAAGTTTTTTTGCAGAAAAAAGAGATATTTCCTTTTGTTGAGGGTGAAAAAAAATAAAAATGTGCTATATTAATAAATTACACACGAAAGGATAATGAATGAAAAGCAATTTTGAAGAACGCCTTGAAAAATTATGCGGTGCAGAGGGCTTGAAGGCTGCCAAACAGCTTCTCAAGCAAAATTGTCTGTGCGGCGCCTGGCATGATGAAGCAGGGAATATTCACGGCGTCTTCAGACAGGAGTGCGGCAGGACAGAATGTATGGTGGTGCCGGGAGACGATGCTGTTTCAGAATGTTCCCGTTGTGAAAACACATCCTTTCCCTGCTGTTCCCATGCCGTTGCGCTGATGATGTACTCCGGGAGATTCCATCGCCCGGAAATAACTGAAGAAGCTCCTTTTTACAGCCGCGGATTGCGGCGGGATCCCATTTCATCGCTGATGGATCTCAGCGGCAAAGAGAATACGGCAGAGCTCTTTATTGATTCTCTTCACGAGCCTCCCCATCTGCCCAGCCGTTGGGAACAGGCTGCATTCAAGTGCAAGATCCGCTGTCAGGGCAGAGAGTATCTGGGGAATTTGAACAATTTGCGTCAGATTTTCTTTGAGAAATTCCTTTCTGCCACAGTGCGCTGGGAGGGGTTTTCTCTTCAGGATCGCCAGATCATCCGCTTTCTGGCGCTGAACGGAGAAGCAGAAAACTCCAACATCGTGCTGCCGGCAGAACTGGCAGCAGAACTTTTCCACTGTCTCATCGGTTTCAACCGTTTTATGCGTGACAACCGTGCTGTGATTTTCCGCCGTGAAAATGCAGAACCGGTGCTGCTGGTCAACGGGAGCAAGTGTTTTCCGGGGATCCGTATTGCCAACGCTGTTATTCCGGTGAATAAAGCACAGATCATTACCGGCCGTTCCGGCTGCTGGGTGGGGAAAGATGGTGAATATTATTTTGTCCCCGCCGGTTGTGAGATCACATATTTGAGAAGCTTTTTCTCTTCACCGGTTTTAACGGAGTCCCCGGAGTCCATAGAGGAGTACAAAAAAAAGTTTCCTTTCCCGGTCATCAAAGTCAAAGCCGCTGAGCTGCCGCTTCTGACGCCCCGGCTCTTTCTGGACGGGAGCATTGATCCGGAAGCGGGATTGCTTCTGGAAACGGGATTCCTCTACCGTTCAGACTCAGGCAAAGGGGTGCTTTGCGTTCCGGAAACCGGAGTCGTCAACGGCAGTTTCCGCCGTAACCGTGAGGTGGAATTGAGACTTCTTGACCGTCTTGCCATGTTCGGTTTTGAGAGCAGGGAGGGGCAGTTGGTCCTCAGGGATCTGGAGCATATCGGAACCTTTTTTACAAACTTTTTGCCTCAGCTGCTTTCTGAAAAAATGGCTCCCGTTTTGGGGGCAGGACTCCTCAGAGGGGTAGGGGCGGACTTTGCCTTGCCCGCAGAGATCAGCTGTGCTGCCGCCGGGAATAATGAAACTGCGTTGAAACTCCGTATCAAACTTTCTGCAGGCGGCGAGATCCTGGAGTGGGATCAGTGCTGCAATACAGCTTTGAAACACGGCCGTTTCCTTTTGGGGAGCGGTGGAAAACTTGTTGAGCTGCCAGAGCAGCTTGGCGTTTTTCTCAGAGCTTCAGAAGCCATGTTCAGCAACATGGACCGGGACGGAATGATTTTTGAATTGCCTTTTGCCAATATCCCCTATTACAGTGAACTTTGCCGGGATCTTCCCGGAGCTTTGATACCAGAGGTCACTGCCGGGGCATCCCGGGGAGGAATAAGATTGGCAGGCGCCGGATTCGAGTTCAAAGGCGCTTTGCGTTCCTATCAGGAGCAAGGGGTGGATTTTATGCGCTACATGGCTGAGAGGAATTTCAATTCCCTGCTTGCAGATGAGATGGGATTGGGCAAAACGGTTCAGCTTCTGGCACTTCTGAGCTCCTGCATGGGGGAAAAATCTTTGCCTTCTCTGATTGTCTGTCCGGCTTCTCTGGTGACAAACTGGGAACGGGAAAGTGCCCGCTTTGTTCCCGGGTTCAAGGTGGGGGTGCCCGGTTCTGTCAAACGCAAGGAGTTCTGGGAGCACGCAAGGGAGTATAATCTCATCATCATATCATACACCGTTGCCCGGTTGGATCTGGAGCATATCAGGCGGTGTAAATTTTCTTTCCTTGTGCTTGACGAGGCGCAGCATATCAAAAATCCCGGTTCAACAAATGCCAAAAGCTGCAAAAGTATCAGGGCTGAACACAGGATCGTTTTAACTGGTACGCCTCTGGAAAACTGTTCCGCAGACCTTTGGAGCATTTTTGACTTTCTGCAGCCGGGAATGCTGGGCACTTTGTCAACTTTCAGACGCAGATATGCCAATGTGGCATTTGATGAAGAAATGCAGCAGGATCTCAAGATGCGCATTTCACCTTTCATATTGCGCAGGACCAAGGCTGAGGTCGCAAAGGATCTGCCGGAACGGGAAGAGCATATCATCTATTGCGATTTTTCCCCGGAACAGCAGAAACTTTACGATGCTGTCCTTGCCGAAGGCAGAGCGAAACTGGGGAAGATCAAGGACTCCGATGCCGGAGCCGGGGCAGCCATATTCAGTATACTTCTGCGTTTACGGCAGGTCTGCTGTCATCCGGCATTGCTTCCGGATGGGCGCGGGGAGGGGATCCCGTCTGTCAAGAGCGATCTTTTTATGGAACTTGTCCAGCAGAATATAGACAGTGGGCACAAGATGCTGGGGTTCAGTCAGTTTACCTCACTGCTCGCTCTGCTCAAGGAAAATCTGCAGCAGGCTGCTATTCCTTTTGAATATCTCGACGGCGCCACGGTGGACCGTCAGAAGCATGTGGATAACTTCAACAATGATCCGGCACTCCCTCTTTTCCTTCTCAGCTTGAAGGCAGGGGGGACCGGGTTGAATCTTGTCTCTGCAGATACGGTGCTGATTTATGATCCCTGGTGGAATCCTGCCGCAGAACTTCAGGCGGCAGACCGGGCGCACCGGATCGGACAGACCAAAGCAGTGAACATCTGCAAACTGGTCGTCCGCAACTCAATCGAAGAAAAAATCATAGCGCTCCAGGGACGCAAAAAAGCGGTCTTTGATGCTTTGATCAGTGATACTGTACCTGAAAAATTGTCGGCGGCAGAGTTGCGCGCCATTTTAACTGAGGAGTGATATTGTAAAATGTTCAAAAAACTGTTTCTGCCTGTTGGAATGCTCGTTGCTGTTGCACTTGCCTTTATCGTTCCCGAACCGGGGATCTGGTTTAAGAGTCTGAAACTTAATAATTGGCTTATCATTGCCATCTTTCTTGTTTGCGGATGGCAGACAACGGCTGACCTGAAATTTGACAGAAAGTTTCTGCTGGTTTTTGTGACAGGAGCTTTGATAACACTCATCGCAGCCCCCTTTGCAGGATGGGGGATCGCCAAAGGCTTTCATCTCGATCCTTTGAGTGCAGCGGGGCTGATGGTCATAGCCGCCATGCCGCCCACGCTTTCAAGCGGCGTGGTCATGACAGGGATGGCTGGAGGAAATACTCTTCTTGCCATGACTGTGACCATCGGATACAGTTTTATCGGCGTTTTTATCCTGCCGGTCATTCTGCCTCTGGTACTTCCGGAAGGAACTGAGATCGTTGTCAAGCCCGGGAAGATGCTCCTTGATCTTGCCTTGCTGGTGATCCTGCCTGCCGTTGCGGGGGTGGGGCTGCGTCTGCTGACCAAAAAGAAGCTCCCCGCCTGGGGCGGACATATTCCGTCACTCTGCGTTATTCTGCTGGTGTGGGGATTCTTTTCCGCAGCAAGTGCCGACATGCTGAAATTTCCTGTGGGGACTCTTCTGGCTGCTGCTGCAGGGAGTTTGCTGCTTCATGTGGCGCTTATGGCGGGCATGTGGTACGGCAGTGCTCTTTTCAAAGCCGATGTTCCGGAACGCAAAGCCATGCTTTTTACCGGGGCTTCAAAAACACTGACCATCGCTCTGGCGACTCTTTCCATCATCGGAGCCTCCGGGACGGCAGTGATCCCCTGTATGGTCTTTTACTTTCTCCAGATGCTCATAGATTCTGCTCTGGCAGGTAAAATGGCGATGAAAACTCAGGAAATATGAGTTTTTTTGAGAAATATGCTCTGTTTGTCTCTTGAAAATAAGAGCGGCAGGTGTTATATTATGAAAATTGATTGCGATGATAAGATTTTTTTCTGTTCAGAAAGTTCTGTCGATCCCGATCATCAGATGGAACTGATGGAAAGAAGAAGGTTTTAGAGTCTGCAATGTGTTCCGCAGTGCCTGTTTACTTTGGGACAGTGCGAGTCCTGAAGGTTGTGAAACAGGAGTTTCACTTGCGGATTGTGTGGTGAAAATTTTTTGACAGGTTAAGAAACACAATGAAAACTTATCTGGCTAAAGTCGGAGAAATCCAGCCCGAGCACATTCTGTTCGACGCCTCCGAAGCTCCGGTCGGCCGTCTTGCGGTGGCTATCGCCAACGCTCTGCGCGGCAAAGACAAACCCACGTTTACCCCTCATATTGATACCGGTGCCTGTGTCATCGTGATCAACGCCTCCAAGGCTGTGCTCACCGGTCGCAAGGCCACTGAGAAGGTTTATGTGGATTACAGCGGTTATCGCAGCGGTCTGAAAGAGACCACTGCCAAGGAACTGTTCCAGCAGGATCCCACCCGCATCATCCGTGATGCCGTCTGGGGCATGATGCCTCATGGCCGTCTGGGTCGTGCTCAGTTCAGCAAACTCAAAGTCTATGCCGGTGCTGAGCATCCTCATGCCGCGCAGAACCCCAAAAAAGTTACCGTGGAGTAAACCAAAATGGCTATCAATACCAACGAAATCATCGCTACCGGTCGTCGTAAATGCGCCGTGGCCCGCGTCCGGCTCTTCCCCGGCAGCGGCAAGATCACTGTCAATGGTAAAGAGATGACTGAGTATTTCCCCTCAGAATCTCTTCAGGGATATGTCAAGCAGGTTTTCAGTGTTAGCGAGACCACTGACAAGTTCGATATCGCAGCCCGCATCGACGGCGGCGGTATTGCCGGTCAGGCTGGTGCTCTGCGCCACGGTATTGCCCGTGCTCTCGTCACCTATGACGAAGAACTGCGTCCTGCCCTCAAGGCCGCCGGAATGATGACCCGCGACGCCCGCGTCAAGGAGCGTAAAAAATCCGGTCAGCCCGGTGCACGCCGCCGGTTCCAGTTCTCCAAACGCTGAAGCGTTTTCAGAACGGAATTTCAGAAAGAACTGCTGCAAAGCCTTCAATGGTGCAGCAGTTTTTTTTGTGCCCTTTTTTTATTCTGCGGCTTGGAGTACAGTCTTGGAAATTTCGTAAGCGGGCAGCACCCGAGAAAAAGAGGCTGTCAAACCGTTTTTTTTGCAGCTTGCAACTTGAATTGAAAGGCAAAGCGTGCTATATTATCTAAAAATAGTACCAATGTTAATCGAAAGTGTTTACCATGAGCGACGAAGTTGTTGATTTGCAGAAAAATGATGCTGCTGAATATAGTGCCAGCAAGATTACGGTCCTTGAAGGACTTGAAGCAGTTCGTGTGCGTCCTGCCATGTACATCGGTGATACCGGTGAGCGGGGACTCCATCACCTTGTTTACGAGGTCGTTGACAACTCTATTGACGAAGCATTGGCTGGTTATGCCAGCAATGTGCAGGTGATCATTCACCCTGATAACTCCATTTCTGTGGAGGATGACGGACGCGGTATCCCTGTTGATATGCACGAAACTGAGAAGAAACCCGCTGTTGAGGTGGTTCTGACAGTGCTTCATGCCGGTGGTAAGTTCGACCACAACTCCTACAAAGTTTCCGGCGGTCTTCACGGTGTGGGTGTTTCCTGTGTGAACGCTCTTTCTGACTGGATGAAGGTCGAGGTTTTCCGTGACGGCAAGGTCCACGAGATCGAATTTGCCCGGGGCGTGACCCGGAAGCAGCTGACTGTTACCGGGGAAACTTCCAAACGGGGAACCAAAGTCACCTTCAAGCCCGACGGTACCATTTTTTCCGCAACCGTTTACTCCCACGGTACTTTGATGAACCGTCTGCGGGAGCTTGCTTATCTCAATTCCGGTGTCAAGATCACTCTGACCGATGAACGCAACGAAGAACAGGGCGGAACGCCCCGCAGCGATGTGTTCCACTTTGAAGGCGGTATCCGTGAATTCGTCAAGAGTCTTACCACCAACCGCACTCTGGTCACACCTGAGGTGATCTATTTCCACCGTGAACGCAACGGCATCGATGTTGAGGTGGCTTTCCAGTACACCAATGATACCACCGAAAAGATTTATACTTACGCCAACAACATCAACACTGTTGAAGGCGGTATGCACCTGACCGGTTTTCAGGCTTCTCTGACCCATACTATTGGCAAATATGCCAAGGCTGAAATGAAAAATGACCTCTCTCTGACCGGTACCGATGTCCGTGAAGGTCTTTCTGCTGTGGTCAGTGTCAAGGTCCCCGATCCTCAGTTTGAAGGGCAGACCAAGACCAAGTTGGGCAACTCCGAAGTGCGTGGTATCGTCGAATCTGTGATGAATGATGAGTTCGGACTCTTTCTTGAGCAGAATCCCAATATTGCCAAAGAGATCGGCAGTAATGTGATCCTTGCCGCCCGTGCCCGTGAAGCTGCCCGTAAAGCCCGTGAAACGGTCCGCAAGAGCCCCCTTGAAAATGTGGGACTGCCCGGAAAACTTTCTGACTGCAACAGCCGTGACCCTGAACTTTGCGAACTGTACATCGTAGAGGGTGACTCTGCAGGCGGTTCCGCCAAGAAAGGGCGTGACAGTAAATATCAGGCGATCCTCCCCATCCGCGGTAAGATCATCAATGTGGAAAAGGTCCGCCTTGACCGTGTGCTGGACAACAAAGAGGTCCAGTCACTCATCTATGCCGTCGGATGCGGCATCGGTGAGAACTTTGATGTGGAAAAGGCGCGTTACCACCGTGTGGTCATCATGACCGATGCTGATGTGGACGGTTCGCACATCCGTACATTGCTGCTGACATTCTTCTTCCGCCACATGAAACCTTTGATCGAAGCCGGTTATGTCTACATCGCCAAGCCCCCGCTTTTCAAAGTTTCCCGGGGCAAGAAGGAGCGTTATATCGACACTGAAGATCAGCTGAACCGTTATCTGACCCAGCTGGGACTTGATGATATGACTTTTGCCAATGCAGACGGCTCCGAAATGGATAAGGATACGGCGGCAAATCTTATCGAGCTTTACAACCGGGGTGCGCATATCACTACCGGACTCCGCCGCGGCGGCGGCTTTGAGCCAGAAGAGTATTTCAAGGCGATCAGCCCTGAGGGCGTTTGTCCTCCGGCACACCTGACCATCCGTCAGGCAGACGGTATCTACCGGAGCTCCTTTGTCTACAGTGACGAGGAACTTGCACAACTTGTCAGCGAAGCTGAAGCCGAACTGGATGCCGCACTGCCCAAACTCCCTGAAAATGCCACCGATGCAGATGCTGAAATGCGCCGTCAGGAAATCAAACGCCGTATTGATGTGGCGCACATCTTTGAAGCGCCTGAGTGTACTCTTTTTGTGAAGGAACTTGCTCAGTTCAATATCAAGCCTGAGAATCTGTACGGCGACAGCGATGAGGTGCTTTTCTACGCAGGCAACGAGCCGGTCCACTCTCTGGCAGGCTTCTTTACCGCAGTCCGCCGCAGCGGACAGTCCAGCGGCGGTGTCAGGATCCAGCGCTACAAGGGTCTTGGTGAAATGAACTCCAACCAGCTTTGGGAAACCACAATGGATCCCGAACGCAGAACTATGATCAGAGTTACCATGGAAGATGCGATCGAAGCCGACAGGATCTTCAATCTGCTCATGGGTGATGTCGTTGAACCGCGGCGTGAATATATCGAAAAGCACGCTGCGAATGTCAAAGACCTCGACATTTAACGCAAAGGAAAGGAAATTTTACAAATGGCAGAAAAAGATATGCCGGCTATCCCGGCAATAGACAAGGATAAAGCGCTTCAAATAGCTATCAGTCAGATCGAAAAAGAGTTTGGTAAAGGCTCCATCATGCGCCTCGGCGCTGAGGCCGCTGTGGCGGATGTCCCCGTTTTCAGCACCGGATCCCTTTCTCTTGACCTGGCACTCGGTATCGGGGGACTCCCCGCCGGAAGGATCGTTGAGATCTACGGACCTGAATCAAGCGGAAAGACCACTCTCTGTCTTCATGTCATCGCCAACGCTCAGGCTAAAGGCGGTCGCTGTGCCATCATTGATGCTGAGCACGCCATCGATCCTTCATACGCTAAGAAAATCGGCGTGGATATCGACAATCTGCTGATTTCTCAGCCCGATTGCGGTGAAGATGCCCTCAATATCGTCGATATGCTGGTGCGCAGCAATACCATTGATGTTCTTGTGGTCGACTCTGTGGCAGCCCTCGTTCCCCGTGCCGAAATCGAAGGTCAGATGGGGGATTCCCATGTGGGACTTCAGGCGCGTCTCATGTCTCAGGCGCTCCGCAAACTGACCGGAGCCGCCAGCAAAGGTCATACCTGTGTCATCTTCACCAACCAGATCCGTGAAAAGATCGGTGTCATGTACGGCAATCCGGAAACTACTCCCGGCGGAAACGCCCTCAAATTTTATGCCTCTATCCGTATGGATATCCGCAAGACTCAGCAGATCAAGGTCGGCGATGCCGTTTTGGGCAACCGTGCCAAGGTCAAAGTCGTCAAAAACAAGATGGCACCTCCCTTCCGTATCGCTGAGTTTGATATCATGTACAACGAAGGTATCTCCAAGATCGGTTCGATCCTTGATGTTGCGACAGATTTGGGATTGCTTGAAAAGCGCGGTTCCTGGTTCAGCTTTGAAGGTGAACAGCTGGGGCAGGGCAGGGATCAAACCAAGGCTTTGCTTACCGCCAATCCTGAGCTTTGTCAGAAGATCAGTGACCGGGTCATGGAAATGATCAAATCAACTCCCGGTGCCGGCACCAAGGTGGATGCCGCTGAATAAATAACAGGAGAGTCTTTCCGTGATCTGCGCGCCAAGACAAACAATACTGCTTTGCGTGGCTGCGCTGATTATCAATGCAGCTGCCTCAGAGCCTGAAAAGATCTCTGCAAATGTTCTTATGAACAAATTTGCGGGAATGGATTTCCTGGGCGGTAAAAAAAGCAGTCTGCACAAGGATGCAGCCAGTTTTCTCAATGCCGGCAAAGTTCTCCGGTCGATGGCTGAAGGATCTGCCGGTCTCGTACTGGCTTCGGAAAAGCTGGAAGATGGTGACTATGATGCCTTCTTTGAAGAGCTGAACAAGACGGCACTTTCTTCCTCTGATCCGGGGCGTTTTGCTGCCCGGATCTTTTTGGCAGAACAAGCCGGCAGCAAAAAGCAGTGGGAACAGGCTTTGACCTTTTTTCTGGCTGTGTGTGATGATGATTCTGCTCCGGCATTTTCAGCTTTTCAGGGAACGCTGGGGGCTTTGGAGTGTTTCATCCGCTCAAATCAGGAGTCTGAGGCATTAAATTTGCTGAAAAAGGCCTTGAACCGTTTTCCCGAAAAACAGATCTTCTGGGAAAAGGTGCAGGTTTTTCTTTTGGGGCGCACAGGGAACCATCTTGAATTGGCAAAAATGTGGGATTCAGTCCGGGAAAAACATGCTCACGCCCCGGAAAGATTGATTTTTGAGGGGCTTTACAAGGGCGGTGATGCCGCAGCAGCTGCCGGAAATTCCAAAAATGCTCAGAGATTTTATGCCGATGCCTTCAATTTTGCTGCCGATAATGCCGCACGCCGGAATTGTCTCAAAAAGCTGATCGTTATTCAGGAAAAAACAGCACCGGAACAAGCCCAGCGTTCCATTGAGCGCTATTTGCTTTTCTTTCCTCATGCTGCCGATGCAGGGAGGATAAGTTTGCTTCAGGGGGATATACTCATCCGGCAGGGAAAATTTTCAGATGCGTTGAACCTTTACAGGAAAATCCTTACCAATAAGAGCTACAAGGTTGAAGAAAGGATCCAGGCAGCGTTCCGTGCCGCAGCTGTTTCTGAACAGAAAGGAAACAAGAGTGTTGCAAGGGAGTTTTACAACTCTGCCATCCGCCGTTTTTCTGACCGTCCCGAACTGGCTAACAGGATCAAGATGCAGCTGTTGGAGTTTTTGATCCGGACCCGGGAGTTTTCATCTGCAGCCATGCTTGGCGAAGAACTTTCCGGTACACCGGGCGTTGACACCCAACGCCTTAATATTTTCCGTTTGAAGGCGCTTTCTGAATTGAAACGGTACGAAGAAGCCGTTGTGATTGCTCAGGAGCTTTCCGGATCTGCTGATACCGTCAGTTCTGTAGAAGGTGCCTGGCAACTGGCGCGTCTGAAAGAGCTGCAGGGCAAAAATAAGGATGCCAAAGAGCTTTATCTTGCTTTTTCAGAGCGATTCCCAAAAGACAAAAGGGTGCCCGAGGCACTTTTGGCAGTTGCAGAGTTTTCCATCAGGGAAAAGGACTTTTCAGAAGCCTATAAAAAATTGGAAGAGTATCTGCAGAAATTTCCCACCCACTCCGGTGTTAAAAGGGCAATGGCTGTTGCTGTGTTTTCTCTGCTCCACTGCAAAGAGCAGGGGAGTCTTGAAAAAGCTGTAAAAATATTTGAAAAAATGGAGCAGCTCTTTCCCGGATCCGGAGAGTACGATGACGCAGCATTGGAGTTGATTCGCTATTTTTGCAGGAATGGAGAACATGCTCCAGCACTGAGGTCCATTGACAGTTTCCTCAAAAAACGCCCCGCCAGTCCCGGTGTGCCCGAAGCACTTCTGCTGGGGGGCAGTGTGTTGGAAAAAATGGGGGAATTGGACAATGCTGTCGGGTATGTTGACCGTCTCCTTGATAAATATCCCAATTCTCCCTTTGCTGTTGAAGCTGCAATGCTGGGCGGCAGCTGCAGTTTTCAGAAAAGCCGCTATCAGAACGCTCTGAAATATTATGAACGCGCCTGTGAATTGGGGGGCAGAGGCGTTATGGCTCAGGTCGCCGCAGGAGAGGCTGCAGACTGCCATTTGCAGCTGAAAAAGAAGGAAAATCTTGCTGCAGCAGTGAAAATCTATCGTGAACTGGCATCCAAATCGGAATTTCCCGCTCTGCGGATCCAGGCTCTCTGCAAACTTGGTATTGCACACGAGTTAAGTAATGACCCCATGAAGGCACTGGAAGCATACGAAGAGCTTCTTTCTCTGGCTGTCGGTTCAGAAAAGGTACGGCAAAGTTCTGGAGTGGCTCCCTGGTGTGCACGCAGTGCCCACAGCGGTTTGAGGATCATACTGAGCAATCCCCATCTTCCTGACGGATCTCAAAGGGCTCAGCGCCTTTACCGGCTTTATTCCCTGCTGGAGCTGCCCGGCAGCAGCGGGGAATTGAGCCATTATCTTGAAGAAATACGCAAGCATTACAACTTGCTTGATTGAAAAAAGCCACTATGGAGAGTGAAAAATGACTTATCTTGAAATGATTTATAAAGCCGGTCCCGTTATGTGGATCATTTTAGCGGCTTTTCTTCTTGCGATGACTTTTTTTCTGAAAAAAGTGATGCAGTTTCACCAGGATGAGATCAATGTTCTGGAGCTGCTGCGGGGATTGCGCAATACTTTGCAGCGCAATGCCATCGTTGAAGCTCTGAGTCTCTGCGACAATACGCCGGGCCCCATCGCAAAACTTTTGGGCGCGGCAATACTTGCTTACCAGAATGGTGAAGAGCTCCGTACTGCCATGGATGAGGTCGCTATTGTGGAAATTCCCCGTCTTGAACGGCATATACAGTTTATCGGAACTGTCGGTTTCATCATGCCTCTGCTGGGGTTTCTCGGAACAGTGATCGGTATGACAGAGGCATTTGAAGCAACCAAGAACTCTTCCGGAATGTTTCCCGCACTTGCCAATGCTATCGGGGCGGCGCTCTCAACGACTGCTGCCGGATTGATCGGAGCTGTGCTCTGCTACTTGGGACACAATTATCTTGTTGCAAGACTCAATGGCATATTGCTTGATATGGAAAAGGCTTCCATGGAGATCGCATCTTTCTGTGAACAGCAGCGCAATATGCCGGGGAAAGGAAACAAATGATCACCAGAGAAAATTCAAAACTCGGCGTTCGCCGGTATGCGACAAACTTGAAAATGTATACCGGATGGCCCTCTGTGATCGCATTGGTAGACATCTTTTTTCTGCTCTTATGGTTTTTGGCGCAGTCGGGCTCATATACCCGTCTTTCCGGGATCCGGGTCGAACTGCCTAAAGTAAAAGCACCTTCTGTTGCCGATATCAACCAGTATGTCATTTCCATCATGCCGGATCGCGGTAATCCCGGACAGTGGCGGGTTTATTTCCGCAACAGTCCGGTGGAGCTTTCGCAGCTTCAGGAAAAGTTGACAAAGCTGCCGTCCCGACCGGAGCCGATGGTGGCGATCATGGCTGATCGCCGTGCCCCTTATGAGATCGTTGCCCAGGTCATTGCCATGGTCGGCAATGTGGGGATCAACAGCTTTTTGCCTGTGATGCCGGCAGAAAGACAACCTGAATTGAGATATGAGCAGTGAAAAGTTCAAGAGCAGATTTTCATGAGCATTGGCTGCTGCTGAAAAGTATGGGCTGTATGATTTTGATAACAGCGGCAGTGCTGCTGTTGCTGCGTCATGCCTCCCCTGCTGAAGAAAAAGATAAATTTTTCGGAGGCGGTGTCAGCCTTCTTCTGGCACGCACCCCTGAAGATGTAAAAGCCTTTCGCAGGTGGCATGACCTTAACGATCCCGGACGGATTTTCGGTTACAATGCCACAGGCGTTTTCGCCCGTTCTGTTGTCATGGAACGGCAGATGGAACTTCCTGCACTGAGAGTATTTTCTGCCGGATCGATGGAAACTGCCCTTTATACGCCTGTTGCTCAGAAGAGTATGCCGCTGGAAATGGAAAAGAGTGTCGTGACTCCGGCAGTTATCCGGGAAAATCTGTCTGCCGCAAAGAGCTTTCCGGCACCTGAAGGGGTTACTGTCTTCAATGAAAGGGGCGAAATCGTAGAAGTGTTGAAAAATATTCCAGCAGCCCGAAAAGAGAATGCGTTGCTGCTCCGGGCTGGAAAAAGTGCTGCAGGGATCGACTTTCGCATCATTGAAAGCTCCGGGGACCGGAGCTTTGACCGCAGCGTTGCTTCAGCATTGGAAAACGCCGTCAGGAAGGGCAAAAGTTTTAACGGAGTGCTCGCTGTCTGGCCGGATCCGGAGAGAAAGGAACAAAAATGATTTCTTTAAGCATTTGTGATTTTTTCTGTCTGATCCTGTTTATCGGAATGGGATGGGTCGGCTTTTTAGCTTTCAGGCTCCAAAGCAGAGGAAAACGGCAGGATTGGCACCTGAGCAGCCGTCACCTTTTTCAGTGCGACAGTTGTCATTATTCTTTTGTTCCGGACAAACCTGTGACTTTATGCCGTTGTCCGCGGTGCAACGCCTTCTGTATCAAGAGGAGAAGTAAGTAATGAAAAAAATCTTTTGTATAGCTGCCGCAGCAGGCAGCCTGATTTTGTGTTGCGGATGCCAGCTGCTGTTGCCTGAGGGAGAGCCGCCGACAGGCAGCATCGTTGACAATCCTCTCTCAGAGGAAGTGACATACGAGGCAATGATCCTTTCCCTTGGCAGCCGCATCGCAGCAAGTGCAATGGAGCAGTTTCCCGGAGCTCCGGTTGCCATCGATGCCGATGCACCTTCTGCGGCAGCAGCCCGTACTGCTCTCAAGGAGGCAGGGAATATTTGCGGTGTCCGGTTTGCAGATGCTGCTGCAGTCGTCCTTCAGGGACGCCGGGTGAATAACACAACATTTGAGTTTGAATTGTTTCATTTCAGCCGTTCTCTGTGGCGGTGTACATACATATTGAAAAGACGTTGATTTGTACTATGAGTGAAAAGTTGAAAATTTATTTTGCCGGTTCCGGAAAAATTGCAGTACCCGTCCTTGAAGCGTTGATCAATGCGCCTGAAATCGAGGTCGTGGGCGTTGGCACCCAGCCGGATCGCCCCGTCGGACGCAAGAAGATCCTGACCCCGACGCCGGTGGGGGCTGCGGCTGCAGAAAAAGGTGTGCCGCTGCATAAGTTTGAAAATATCAATGCCCCTGAGGCTTTGGAAACTGTCAGGGCTTGTGCTCCACGGATGATGGTGGTGCTCTCTTATGGGCAGCTGCTGAAACAGCCCCTTCTGGAGCTTCCGGAGCTGGGATGTATCAATATCCACGGTTCTCTGCTCCCCCGCTGGCGCGGCGCTTCCCCTGTTCAGCAGGTCCTGCTCCACAGGGAAAAGGAGACAGGTGTCTGTTTCATGCAGATGGAACGGGGTTTGGATTCAGGTCCCGTCTTCAAAACCTTTGCCATGGATATTCCCGCCGGATGCGGGGCGGACAAATTGGAAATGATGCTGGGGGAACTTGCGGCAGAACATTGCGTGGAAACATTGCAGCAGATCAGCTCCGGAGCTTTGACTTCCATCCCGCAGGAACACGAAAAGGCAGTGGTCTGCCGCAAGATCACCCGTGAAGACGGGGGGATCAGCTGGGATATGCCTGCTGAACATATTGAAGCCATGAGCAGAGCTTTTGAAAATTGGCCCGGAGCTTTTTTCCGTTTCAGCGTTGACGGCAATGAAAGTGTCGTCACTGTCAACTCTGCCCGGGTCCACGGAGATATGACTGGAACTCCCGGAGCTCTTTTGACTCCCGGCAACAGGAAAAAACTGATCGTTGGATGCGGCAGCGGCGCCCTTGAACTTCTTGAGGTGACTCCCGCCGGGCGCAAGAGTATGCCGGTGTCAGCTTTTCTCAATGGGATCCGCGGAGAACATATTGAATTTTTACCCGGAATCGCTCCGGAAAATAAGACCCTTTAAATTAATGGAATCAACTGATGAAAGTGACTGAAAGCAAAGAAATAATCCTGAATTGCGAGAAGTTGGAGAGGCGCTTTGTCATGCTTCGCAATGGACGCATTGAGGCTTATGAGATCGAAAGGGATGACCGGATGCCCAAGGTCGGTGATATCTATCTTGGGAAAATCGTCAATCTTGATCCCATGCTTCAGGCGGCATTTGTGGATATCGGCGCTCAGAAAAATGCCTTTCTCCACTATCACGATATGCTGCCCGGGAACAGTGAGCTCATTGAAGAGTTTCAGGCAGCGGCAGATGATGATATGCCCCTGAGGAAAAATGATAAAAGTGAGACCCTCAGCGTAAAAAGACGCAAACGCCTTTCCGGAAGCGCCCGGAGCGAAGCTGAAAATCAGCGCCGCAACCGGCGGATCTCAACAGCGGATATCCCTCATATTTTCAAACCCGGCAGCGAAATACTTGTACAGGTTGTGAAGGCTCCCATCAGTACAAAAGGCGCCCGGGTGACGACTGATATCTCCATTCCCGGCCGTTTTCTGGTGCTTATGCCCTATTGTGAACATCTCGGGCTTTCAACCCGCATTGAGGGCGCCGGGGAAAGAGACCGGCTGAGAAAGATCCTGGCGGATTTGGAACTCCCCGAAGGAATGGGGTTGATTTGCCGTACCGTGGGGGCAGGCAGAAAAGCCAACTTTTTCAAGAATGACCTCGAAATACTCCTCGATTACTGGCACAAGATCGAAGAGGATATGGAAAAAGTAAAAGCTCCTGCCCTTTTGTTCACTGAGCCGAATCTTATAGAAAGGTCTATCCGGGATTTTCTGACTGAGGATTTTACCGGTGTCGTCGTCGATGACAAAGAGGCTTACCGCACCATCATATCGACCCTGAAACGGATCGGCGGAAAAAAGATGACCGGGAAAGTGCATTTTTACAACTCCGCTGTGCCGGTTTATGAATATTATAAAATCAACGACCAACTGCGTGAAGTGTTCCAGAGAGAACTGCATCTTCCCGGCGGCGGAGCCATCGTCATTGATGAAACTGAAGCGATGATCGCTATAGATGTCAACTCCGGACACGGTCGGAAAAGTGCGGCTGACCAGGTGGATTTTATTCTGAAAACCAATCTGGAGGCAGCTGAAGAGATCGCAAGACAGCTGCGTCTGCGCGATATCGGCGGACTGGTGGTCATCGACTTTATTGATATGCGCAGTCAGAAAGACCGGGACGAAGTCTATAAAGCAATGAAAAAACTTGTCAAAGATGACCGTGCCAAAACCAAATTGCTTCCCATCAGCAAGCTGGGACTTATGGAAATGACCCGGCAGAGAGAACATGAAAGTATATTGGATCAGGTATTCAATCCCTGTCCCTACTGTAATGGTACCGGTTTGGTCAAGTCCGCTTTGACTATGAGCGCTGAGATCCAGCGCAGACTCAACTCCGTGCTGCGGGACAGACGCTATAAGGATGTGGGCGCCATCAGGGTCTTCATGCATCCCGAAGTCCTCGCACGGCTGCGGAATGAAGACTCAAAGCTGCTGGATGAGCTGGAAAGCAAATACAAGCACCAGTTGAGTTTCCGGATCGATCCCCTGATGCACTGTGAAGAATTTAAGCTGGTCGATCCGGAAACAGGAGTCGAACTGGTGTGAAAAGTCGGGTGGATTGGCAAAAAAACGGCAGAAAAGCAAAAAAAATGCAAAATTTCTGCTCAGATGATTTGACAATACACCACTTGTGGGCTATACTCTGAAAAGGAAACTTTTTAAGAAAGGATACTATGACAAAACTGCTGATCGTTGAGTCTCCGACCAAGGCTCGGACAATTGAAAAAATGCTCGGCAAAGATTATATGATCGTCGCATCCATGGGACATATACGGGATTTGCCCGAACATGAACTGGGGGTGGATATTGATAATAATTTTGCCCCCAAATATGTGGATACAGCACGCAGCCGCTCTGTGGTCAAACAGTTGCGTGAAAGCGCCGCCAGGGCGGACGAGATCTATCTGGCTCCTGACCCTGACCGCGAAGGAGAAGCTATTGCCTGGCATATTTATGAGGTGCTCAAAAGCAAAGCAAAGGCGCCTTTTTTCCGGGTGACATTTCACGAAATCACCCGTTCTGCCATTGAGCAGGCTCTGATGAACCGGGGCGAGATCAATCTCAATCTGGTAGACGCTCAACAGGCGCGCCGTGTCCTGGACCGCATCGTCGGTTATCAGGTCAGTCCCCTGCTGTGGAGCAATTTGAAAAAAGGCAGCAGCGCCGGTCGTGTGCAGTCTGCCGCATTGCGTCTGGTCGTGGAGCGCGAAAGAGAAATTGCAGCTTTCGTTCCTCAGGAGTATTGGACATTTGCCATTCTTTTCGGCGCAGGACCGGGGGATTTCAGAGGAAGGCTTTTCAAAATCGACCGCAAGGAGTTTGTGATCCCTGATGCTGCGGCTGCTGAGGCTCTGGAGTCCAGTGTCAAGAATGGCAGTGCCCCCAGGATCGTTTCCATCACAGCTCAGGAGCGCAAGCGTAATCCTCAACCTCCCTTTACGACAAGTACATTGCAGCAGAGTGCCAATACCGTACTCCATTATACAGCGACCAATACCATGCGTTACGCTCAGCAGCTTTACGAAGGTGTTGAACTGGGGAATGGACCTGTCGGTTTGATCACATACATGAGAACGGACTCTGTGACGGTCGCCCGTGAAGCTCAGATCGCAGCAGCCAACTTTATCGGCGCAACTTACGGTAAGGAGTTCGTGCCCGAAAAATTCAACTACTACCGGAATAAGGCTGCCGCCCAGGAAGCACACGAAGCCATCCGGCCCACGGATGTGACCCGGACTCCTGAATCTGTCGCCCAGTTCCTTGATCCCATGCAGCTGAAACTTTATACATTGATCTGGAAACGGTTTGTGGCAAGTCAGATGACTCCTGCCCGGCAGCAACTGACGACGGTCGATGTGGAAATTCAGGGCGCAGACGGCAGAGCTTTTGATTTCCGCTCCACTGCCACAGTGACCGTTTTCCCCGGTTTCACCAGACTCTGGGATGATGGTGAAAAGAGCAAAGAGGAAAAAGAAAATGCCGCAGTTCTGGGCAAACTCCGTGAAGGGGATATGCCTGTTGTCAAAAAGTTTGATAAAGAGCAGAAATTTACGGAGCCGCCGCCGCGATACTCCGAAGCGGCGTTGATCAAGGCGCTTGAAGAAAACGGTATCGGACGCCCTTCCACTTATGCAACCATTCTCAGAACGATCCAGGAACGGGATTATGTCAGACGCGATCAGGGAAAACTTGTGCCTGAAGAGTTGGGTTTTCAGGTAAATGACTTCCTGACCGATAAGCTCCCTTTGCTTTTTGATATCGGCTTTACAGCTCAGATGGAAACCAAACTGGATGAAATCGAAGAAGGAAAGTTGTCCTGGATCGGGATGATGACCGAATTCTACCGCCAATTTGTCCCGTGGCTGACGGCAGCGAAGGTGCGTCCCCAGATGCCGGAGGAAATTTGCGGCGCATTGCTCCAATGTTTTGAACAGGTGACTTTTGAGCCTGCAAAAAAAATCGGCAAACGCTCATACGATGATAAGCGCTTTTTCACCTCTGTGAAGAAGACCTTTGAAGAAAATCACTCCATTTCAGACCGGCAGTTTCAGGCTCTTTTGGGGATGGCGCGCAAATACAAAGCGCAGTTGGATGAAAATCTCATCGCCGCACTTCCTGCGGAATACCGTGAGGTTATTGATGCTCCAGAAGAGGAAAGTGCTGCTCCGGAGGCAGATCCCGGGCTTTCCCCCGTGTTTGCCGCTCTGGAAAAGGTGGAGTTTGCCAAACCTGAAGGCAAAGGAAAACGGGTTTTTGACGAGAAAAAGTTCTTCATTTCACTGCAGCAGCAGCATGAATCCGGAAGAGCTCTTTCTGAAAAGCAGTTGGCTGTCTTGAAGAGAATGGCTGAAAAGTACAGTGCCCAGCTCAAAGATGACCCTGCTATCCGGGAGTTTGTCGGAGCTGCGGCAGTCGATGCCGCACAACAGCAGGGCGCTCCCGAAGAAGGCTTATCTGCTGCTGATAACAGCAAGGCAGAGCAACTTCTCAAAGAGCTTATGGAGGTCAAAGAGTGGGCAGCTCCGGTCAAACGGGGACGCTTTACTTATGACGATAAAAAGTTTTTCACCTCTGTGAAAAAACAGTTCGATGACGGCAAACTTCTCAGTGCTAAACAGTTGGCAGCTCTTGAGAAGATGGCTGAGCGTTACAGAAAAAAAGATTAACAAACAAATAATGGTGTAATTATGGAAGAAGCGAACAACAAAGTGCAGTCCGATGAGTTGAAAGAGTACAATGTGGTAAAAGAAGAAAGTGCCGGGGAGAAAAAAGCTCCCTCAAAAGGGAAAAAGATCCTTAAGATCACAGGCTGTGTTTTAGGCGGCTTGGTCATTCTTCTGGTTCTGGCGGTGATTTTCAGGGATGTGCTCATTGAGAACAGTATCCGGCAAATCGGAACTCTTGTAACAGGAACAGAGGTGAAAATAGACTCTTTCAAAACCTCATTTTCCGGAACAGTTGAACTCAAAAAAATCAAAGTCGCCAATCCTGCCGGATATCAGAAACCTTATGCCATTGAGGTCGATCGCGTCTATGTAAAGCTCCTGCCCAACACTTTGACAAGTGTGGAGCCTGTGGTTGAACTCGTTGAGGTGACTGGCGTGCGTATCGACATGGAACTGAAGGGCGCTGGAAGAAGTAATCTTACAGACATTCAGAAAAATGTTGAAAAATTTGCCGGAACCGGTGGTTCTGCACAAAAGAAAGATAAGCCCGCCAAGGCTGCCGATCCCAGTGCTCCCGCACCTCTTATCAAGAAAATCGCCCTGACCTCTATGTGGATCTCTTTTTCAAGTTCAACATTGAAATCCTCTGTGCCAGTTCCCCTTGCTCCTATTTACCTCAACAATATTGGCGGTAAGGGCAAGCCTCTGGGAGAGACGATCCTGGAAATCACCGGTACCATCATGCGTTCCATCAATTCTGTTGGCGGTGCGGTTATGAGCGGCGTTGATGCCATCGGCAGTGCCGGAAAGCAACTGGGGGATGCCGGAAAGAAATTGGGTGAAGCCGGAAAGAAACTCGGCAGTGATGTTACCGGTCTTTTCCAGAAGAAAAAATGAGGTAAGTTATGTTTTACTATGATGTATATCCGAAGGTAGTTCCGGCAGATGAGGTATCTGTGATCCGGATCCGTCCCCGCTTTGATCACGCAGCTTTTGCTGCAGATGCGAAAATAGAGGTGCTTCACGCTTTTTATGATCGCACTTCTCTTTCGTGTGAACCTGAGTGGGCAATCAAAGATGGCGTTTTGGAAATCAAAGCGAACTTTGAGAGCGAACAGGAACACTCCATACAGGTCGTGCAGAGTTTTGAAAACGGCAAGGTGAAAAAACTGGATTTCCGGGTGTTTTCTCTCTATCCTGACTGGTACGCACTGCGCCCTTTTAAGGGGGATATCCACCTCCACAGTTACAAGTCTGACGGATTGGAGGACGGGCGTTATCTGGCGGCGCGTTACCGGGAGGCTGGATTTGATTTTCTTGCCCTGACAGACCACAGACTTTACGAGCCTTCCATTGAAGTGATGGAGTATTGGAAAGATCTTAACCCTGATTTCAAACTTTTCCCCGGAGAAGAGGTCCATGCGCCTGACAATCCTGTTCACATCGTCAACTTTGGCGGCAAGGGCAGTGTCAATGCCATGTATCGTGAAGATGAGGCAAAATACCGCCGCGAGGTAACTGAGATCATTGAGGCCATGCCCAATAAGGAAGAGGGCAAAGATTACTTTACCGTAGCTGCTTCTGAGTGGGTGTTCAACCGCATCAGGGAAAAGGAAGGACTTGCAGTTTTCTGCCATCCCTATTGGAGTGTCGGTGCGGGAAATTATGTTTCCGAGTGGAACAATGATGAGATCCTCAAACGGCGCAAATTTGATGCGTATGAAGCCATTGGCGGTTTTTCCCGCTGGCAGTATCACTCCAACAATTTGCAGGTGGTCCGTTACTATGAGGAGCAGGCAAAAGGTAATCATTTCCCCGTTGTGGGAGTCAGTGATTCCCACGGCAGCGATGCCTTTTTTCTGGATGCCAACAAGGCTGGAAGAATCACCAATGACAGCAAAGATGCCGAGCTTTTCAACTGGTATTACACCATTGTTCTGGCTGAAGAATGCGAGCTCCCCAGCCTGATCGGCAATATTAAAAAGAACAATTCTCTTGCGGTGTGTGCACCCTCCGGCGAGCGTCCGGAAATTTTCGGATCTTTCCGCGGCGTCAGATATGGAATATTCCTCATGCGTGAATATTTCCCCCAGCTGCGCAGTTTTTGTGCCGTTGAAGGTCTGCTGATGCAGCATCTTCTTGCCGGGGAAAATGTTCTGGAAGCTTTGAAAGCCCTCAGAGGAAAAAGCGCTGCCTATCGTGAAATGTGTTTCAAACGCAGTAATTGATAAATAAAGGAGATTTGAAAAGTGATTGGTAAAATTTTTGCTGTTTTTATGACTGCAATGCTTTGCTTGTCTCTTTCGGCTTCCGGAGTAAGTCAGAAAAAGATCCAGCAGATCACTAAGATCGTTCGGGGAGAGTTCCGGAAAATGGTCGTGGTTCCGAACGGTAAAAAAGCTAAGGCATGGCAATATGCTGATCCGGGGAATGCCCGGGCAAGGATCCCCGTTTACAACAAGATCAAAGCTGCTGTTTACAAAAAGGTTCAGGCTCAGGTCAAACCCTTTGAGACTAAGGTGAAGCAGGATCCTGTGCCGCCGAAAGTTCGTGCTGAGATCAGCAAAAAGGTCAGAGCCAGATTTTCTTACAGAACTCCGGCAGAAATCGCAATCGGAGCTTTGAAAGAAGCTGCAAATGCCTATCCTCTGGTCAAAGTCGGTGATGATGTGACGATCAGGTACTACCGCGGCGGACGCTTTTTTTCAAAGGTTTCCGGCAAAGTTGAAAAGATCAGAGACAATGGCACTGTGTTTGAAATCGGAAACAAGATCGTGCGTATTTCAGAGATCGCAAAAGAAGATCGGCAATATTTTGATGCTGCGCTCAACGAAAAACTGCGTAAGGAATTTATTGAAGATTTTCAGAATCCCAAAAAATACGCCAAGCTGAAAAAAGATTTTGAAACACATTTGATGGCAGAGGAGCTTGAAAAGGTCGTTTCCAATGAGAAGAAAGGGTATATCTTTTTCAGAGACAGATGGGTGACGGCAAAGTACGTTACGGATCAGCTTGTTGCCTATTATCAGGGAAGAACCGACAAACGGCTGGATGTGGAAAAGGATTTTGTGCGCGGCGGAAAGCCCCCGGTCAAAAAGGCGAAATGAAATCCTCTTCTGAGCTGTGCTTCAGAAATTAAAGAAAGAGATATTGCAGAAGACAAAAATGTTTTCTGCAATATCTTTTTTGTGCTCAACGGGGAATTTTTGAAAGAGGATTGCGGATTTTTAATGGAACTTCCGGGGCAAATACTGCCAAACGGCACTCTTCTGACAATGCCCAGAGATCGTGAAGATCTGCATCATCATTCATGTCACTGACGCTGTTTTCCACTGTTAAACGCTCAAGCAGATCGGCAATTTTTTCTGATTTTTCCTGATCTTTTCCCGGGGCAGTCAGTGCCCGTTCGCATCTGAGTTTCAAACCTTTGAGATAGCGTTTGTAATCGTTCCAGACTTCCGGTCTGCGTAAAAATCCGGGGGCAAAGAGAAGATCGTAGTGCTCGTCAAGCTCTTCCATATCTGCTCTGGAAAGAAGTTTTTCACACTCTACGGAGTGTTTGTGGAGCTCTGCCAGTTTCTTTTCCAGTTCGTATGCGACTTTTCCCAGATCTTCTCTGGCTCTTTCGGCGGCTTTCTCATACTCTTGGGCTGTGCGTATCGTCCAGGGATCCTGACCGAATGCAAGCAGTATTGCCGCAGCAGTCAGGTCGGCAGCGGCATTTTTTGTGCCGTCAGCCACAAACCAGGACAATTTCATACCGTCCGAAAAGTTCCATTTCCGGGTGAAATAATCCGTTTGCTGTTTGTGATGGAGCGTGTAAAGCCGGATCAATGCCTCATTATGGCGCAGCCGGGCTTCGTTTTCCTTGAGAAAGACCTGACTGCTGATACCGGCAGTTCCAGCTTTCAACGCGGGGTAAATGTACTTTTCGTCATCGCCTTTCAGAGCGATCCGCTCAGGAAGAGCTTCTCTGGCGGGCCAGACGGAACTTTCTGCACTGATGTGTTTCCGGACACCCGGCACTGCGGCGCTGAGCTGGGATCCCATGCCGGTGCGGTCGGGCATTTGCGTGTGGATGGCAAGAATACGCCGTTGATCGTCCATGACGGCAAGTTTCATTCTCAGATGACCGGGGCGGCGGACATCTTCAAAAAAATCAGGCGTCACATCAATGAGTGCGTATCTGTGCAAAAAGTCAGCAAGTGCTTCGTAGAGAGGCTGTTCCCGGAGTATCTTCCCCTTATTCCGGGCTTCCAGAAACTCTGCCGCACACTCCTGCACCTGGAGCTTGCGCCTTTCTTCTCTGGGGAGTCCCCTGAGAAGGGTTTCAACAAGTTCTCCGGTAAACCCCGGGACCAGATAGTCCAGAGCCCAATCCGGCAGCATATTGACTTGATCTTCAGGAACATACATGGTTATGCCGTCGTTGTCGGCACCGGGATCAAAGACGTAGTGAAGCTGGAACGGAGTGTTCCCGAAATAGAGCCAGTCCGGGAAATGTTCCGGAATAAGTTTTTGATATTGCTCCTGCATGATCTCCTCTTTCCGGGGAGCAAAAGGGTAGGGGTGATCGACACAGAGTTTTTTCAGAGCCTTGAGAGAGTGGATCTCAGGCGGCAAGACACTGAGAAAATGTTTTGCAGCTGCCTCCGGATCATAGATGGAATCCGGGCGGCGCACCTTGATTTCAAGATTTTCCAAATCCTCTTTGGCGTCGTTGAATTCCCCAACCCAGGAGCCGAGATCGATTTCTCCGGAAAGAAGTCCTTCCCGGATAAATATTTCCCGGGCTTCTGCCGGATTGTGCCGGGCATAGTCCACTTTGCGTGCGGCGTGGATCACCAAGCCATCGCACAAAACCTTTTCCCGTGCACGGACAAAGCCGCTGTTTGCGTCGTATGCCGCCTGATCGTAATTTCTGACGCAGAGATGGGGAGCGACCTCTTCCAGCAGCTCCGGTTTTATTTCCGCATTGATCCGGGCGAAAACTTTGGAGGTCTCCACAATGGCAAAACTCATGATCCATTCGGGCGCAGGTTTTTTTCTTGACAGAGCCGATCCGGGGAAGAGAAAAAACTTTCTGCCGCCGGTACTGCGGTAGAAACGGTTCTCTTTATCAAAAACACCGATGTTGCGGGGGATGCCAGAAAGGATCGCGCCGTGAAAATGCTCCGGATGGGGGAGGGGGGCGGATTTGATATCTTTGGCATACTCCATCGTTTCTGCCAGATCCTGCACCAGATTGCGCCACTCCCGGACTCTGACAAAGCTGAAATAACCCTGTTTGCAGACATTTCTGAGCAGACGGTTGGAGTCAAAAGCATGATGCTCCCAAAGATAGTTCCAAATATTCAATATGCCGAAAAAGTCGGAACTTTTGTCATCAAGGGAACGGTGGAAATCTGTAGCTGCCTGTTCCTTTTCCATGGGCCGCTCTCTGGGGTCACGGATAGATAAAAAGGCGCTGACGATCAGGAGTTCCCGCAGACATTTGCGCTTTTCAGCCGAAACAAGCATCGCTCCAATGTGGGGATCAAGAGGGAGTTTTGCCAGTCTGTACCCCAAATGAGTCGGTTCTCCGGAGTGTTCCAGAGCCTGAAGATCGTACAATGTACGCAATCCTTCACGCACTGCCGCCGGATTGGGCGGATTGAGAAAGGGAAATTTGTCAATCCGCGGAAGTTTCAAAGTCGCCATTTGCAATATGACACCAGCCAGAGAGACCCGGCGGATCTCAGGATCTGTCTGAGGCATTGCCCGTTCCTGGTCGGACTCTCCGTAAAGGTGGATACACAATCCCGGTCCGGTACGGCCGCACCGTCCACGGCGCTGCCGGATGGAGGCTTGAGAAATCATTTCAAGCTGCAGCTCTTCAATGCGGCTGCGGGGATTGTAACGCTTGACCCGGGCAAGTCCGGAGTCGATACAACAGCGGATATTGGGGATGGTCAGAGAGGTCTCTGCCACATTGGTGCTCAATATGATCCGGCGCAGTTTCCCCGGATGAAATACCTTTTGCTGATCGGCGTTGCTCAATCTGCCGTAAAGCTGAAGAATTTCGACGCCACCGTAATTTCTTCCCGTAAGCATGTCCGCTGTATCCCGGATCTCCCGCTCTCCCGGCAGAAAAACGAGAGCATCGCCCCGGAGTCCTTTGCTCAGATATGTTTCCACGCCCCGTGCCACAAGTTCCGGGAGTTCTTCATCTTCTTCCGGGACCAGATAGATGTCATCTATAGGAAATGCGCGTCCTTCGATGTCGATAACGGGGGCATTGTCAAAAAACTCAGAGAAGGCTCCTGCATCAAGAGTCGCTGATGAAATGGCGATCTTCAAATCATGCCGTTTGGCAAGGAGCAGTTTCAGCAGACCGAGGATGAAGTCGATATTCAACGAACGTTCATGGGCTTCATCAATGATCAGAGCATCATATTTTTTCAGCAGCCGGTCAGAACGGCTTTCTGCCAGCAGGATACCATCGGTCATGAATTTCAGAAAAGTTGCCGGAGAAGTATTCTCCTGAAAACGCATTTTGCAGCCGACTCCTTCACCGAAAGGGACCTGCAGTTCTGCGGCTAAGCGTCTTGCCATGGCTGTTGCAGCGATACGGCGGGGCTGGGTACATCCCACAGAGGTGCATCCCAGTTCCAAAGCCGCTTTGGGGAGCTGGGTGGTCTTTCCTGAACCGGTGGCGCCGCAGACGATAATGAGCTGATGTTTTTTCCACAGCTCTTTGATTTCAGATATCCGCGCAGAAACGGGGAGTTGCTCAGGATAGCTTATGACAGCTTTTGAGAGCGACTCCAGACGGGGATTTTTTACAGATTTTTCAATATTGTTTTCCATTCCTTAATATAGCACATCTTTTGATTGCTTTCAAAGTGGAAGTAAAAAAAAGAGCGTGTTTATTCTGCAGACGTGACGAAAATAAATAAAAAATACTCTGATTGAGAAAAAAGTTGATTGAAAAGTTTCTGAAACGGTGATATCTTATATTAATTGTAGGTTTTGCGTAAAGCAAAATGTCAAAGTAGATTTTATTTCAGAATTTGGAGCTTGGTGGTTTTATGGAATTCAAAGGTGTTTATACAGCTTTAATTACCCCTTTTCGCAACGGGGCAGTAGATAACGGTGCTTTGAAGGCGCTGGTGGAAAAACAGATCGCTGGCAATGTCGCCGGAATCGTTCCCGTGGGAACCACCGGGGAATCCCCCACTGTCTCTCCTGAAGAGCATCTGAAGATCATTGAGACGGTGGTGGAGTCTGCCGCCGGTCGTTGTCAGGTTATCGCCGGTACCGGAGCCAACTCAACAGAAGAGGCTGTCTATCTCACCAACGAGGCGAAGGCTATCGGTGCAGATGCCACCTTGCAGGTTACTCCTTATTATAATAAGCCCACGCAAGAGGGGCTTTACCGTCACTTTTCAACCATTGCCGACCGCTGCCAGCTGCCTGTGGTGCTTTACAACATCCCCGGACGCAGCGGTATTCCCATTAACATTGATACCATTGTCCGTCTGGTTGCCAATCCCATGATCCAGGCGGTGAAAGAAGCCGGCGGCAGTGTGGACCGTGTTTCCGAGATCCTTGAAAGGGTTGACACGGCTGTTCTCTGTGGAGATGACTCTCTGACAGTGCCCATGATCTCCGTGGGGGCGAAAGGTGTCATCAGTGTGGCTTCAAACCTGATTCCCGGCGAACTGAGTCAGATGGTTGCCGCTGCCTTGGCGGGAGACTTTGCTGCAGCTTTGGCGCTTCACCGCAAATATTACCGGGTTTTCAAAGATCTTTTCATTGAAACCAACCCCATTCCCATCAAAGCTGCCATGGCGATGGCGGGACATTGTGCAGAAGAATATCGTCTGCCTTTGTGTGAAATGGCGTCTGCCAATCGTGAAAAATTGGCAATTTCCCTGAAAAATTGCGGAATTCTGTAAAAAAAGTTAAAAATAGACTTGACAAATGCAAGTTTGGGGTGTATATTAGAGACATGTTGATAATAACAAGCGTCCTCATCGTCTAGAGGCCTAGGACACCGGGTTTTCATCCCGGCAACACGGGTTCGACTCCCGTTGAGGATGCCATTTTTTTTGGGCGGTTAGCTCAGTTGGTTAGAGCGCTGCTTTCACACGGCAGAGGTCATGAGTTCGAGTCTCGTACCGCCCACCATCCTTCGCTAAAGCTACGGATGGCAGGCCGTCAGGAATGCCATACGTAGATTTTTTTTGCGCAAGCAAAAACAAGCGGAGTGCAACGGAGCGTGCGAAGGATGCCCTCCATAGCTCAGAGAGCGGCGGAGGGCTGTGCGGCTGCGAATTGCGACAACCGTTCAACACGAGCCACTGACAGTGTTTTGCCTCTTCGACGGTTTGTGACATAAACTCATGTCTCCTTTGAGCTTGAAATTTCCGGCAGTTGATAGATTTTCAATTTGAAGTACTCACGGTCTCTGAAGCCGTAAGGTCTGTTTTATCAGCCATCTGATTTTATTGTTGATTCCTTCCATTTTTTGCATTGCTGATATGTCTGAATGTTCAATAGGTTATAATTCCATCCAATTTATAACCTATTGTTGCTGCATACCGTGTTTTTTTTACTGTTTACGCTGCGCTTCTCCCATCTTCGATGTAACTCAGCGCCGAACCGGATCTGACTTGTCATTCATCAGCTTTATCAGATGAAAATGGTTCTGTTTTCTGCGTATTTCTGTCACAAAACATTGAAAAACCGTTTTTTGCAGTATTTTTTTTGTTCCAAAAGAAATAACATATACGATTGTAAATTTTCTGATTTGTGCTATATTAACAGTTGATTTCAAACATTTCAGGAGACTGCAATGAAACCAATGATCATCGCTCACCGCGGGTAGTCCGGACGTTATCCGGAAAACACACTTCCTGCTTTTGAAAAAGCACTTGAACTCCCTGTTGATGGACTCGAATTCGATTTACGCCGCACTGCTGATGGAGAAATCGTGATCTCCCACGAAGCAGATGTTGGTATGCACAGCAACGGAACCGGTCTGATCAAAGATTTAACACTCAAAGAACTGAAAAAACTCGATTTCGGCATCAAAAAAAATGAAATGTTTGCCGGAACCAGAATTCCGGAATTCAATGAGTTTCTCGATTTTGTCATCGCCAAACGCCGCGATATCTGGCTGGCGGTAGAACTCAAGGAAGATGATGAAGAACTCGCTTGCCGCGTTTTCAAGGCTTTGGAAAGCCGTAATCTGTTCGGTCAGTGCAGTATCATCAGTTTCAAAAGCAACATGCTCCGAGCGGCAAAAAAATATGTTCCGGAACTCCCCCGCCATGGCTTCAGCGTCTTGAACCTGCCGGAGGAAGGCGATTCCCCGGAATATCTCTCACTGCTCAACCGGGTCGGTATCTATATCAATTCACTCAATTTGAAAATCGCAGATTTCTACCATTCGCGCGGCATAAAAATCGACACCTGGGCTCCGGGAACTCCGGCGCAATATGCCATTGCCCGTGCCTGCAATATTGACTTTATCACGACAAATGATCCGGATATCATCCTTGATCTGCAGTCGCAGAAAACCTTGCTGGATTAAAGTTCCTTGCCGCCTTCACCATAAAAAATTAATCCATAAGTGATGCGTGTATGGAGAAGTAAAATATTAATTGGTGCCATTCTATATAAACCATTGTCAATCATGTTACTACAACTTAATTACGCTGTTTTTAGGTCTTCCGGGGCGTAAAAACAGCCTGCCCGCTTTGGACGACAGGCGCGCGAGGAAATCCTTATCGCCTAAAACAGATGCAGAAGATCTGAACTCTTTCAAGTCTTCATCATAAGCTACGGATGGCAGGCCGTCAGGAATGCCATACGTAGTTTTTTTTTGCGCAAGCAAAAACAAGCGGAGTGCAACGGAGCGTGCGAAGGATGCCCTCCATAGCTCAGAGAGCGGCGGAGGGCTGTGCGGCTGCGAATTGCGACAACCGTTCAACAGAAGCCACTGACAATGTTTTACACC
>JAZODE010000072.1:0-6919 GCA_045596885.1 Victivallaceae bacterium | reverse complement strand
CTTTGCCGAGGAGTTGGGGATTTCCCGGGTCACTTTGCGGATCGCTCTGAAACAGCTGGTCAGTGAGGGGATCGTTGAAAGTTACGGACGCAGCGGCAATTATGTTTCAATGAATATCCCCGGCAAACGTTTTCTGCTGCTCATCGGCGGCAGTACGGAACAATTGGGAATCGTTGAACAATATCTTTCTTCTCTGCTCCGGCAAAATCTCGCCAATGCGGGACACCAGCTGGAGCTGCTGGCTGTCAGTGCTCTGGAAAATATATCTCTGGAAGAGTGGAACGCTATGCTGGCAGAAAGCCGTATCGAAGGTGTCTTTCTGGGAGCAAATTACACACCTGAAGATTCAGCTATACTTCATCTGTTCAATCATACAACTGTTCCTATGATCGCTGTTCACGGCTGTGAAAACGGCGGCATATACCATTTTCCGAAGGTGAGCGGAAGCGGAAAAGAGTGCTTTATGGATGGCGTCCGGTATCTTGCTTCCCTGGGGCACCGGCGGGTTTGTACCATCTTTTCCGAAAACAACACCCGGGGAATTGAATTGGAGCTTTACAGGGAATTTCTGCAATGTAACGGATTGAGTGATGATCCGGGACTGATTATGAGGCTTTCTCTCAGTGAAACAAAGACCGCTGTCCGGCGGCAGCTGCTGGGCCCTGAACCGCCGACAGCGTTTATGTGTTTCTGTGATGCCCGTGCTATGCAGGTTTATGCCGCCGCCCGTGAATTGGGGATGCGTATCCCCGGACAGATTTCTGTGATGGGAATGTCCGGATATTCTGAAAGACTCTTTGCTATGCCCAGATTGAGTATGGCCAATTTCCGTTACGATCTTATTTGTGCAGAAGCCGTCAAACTGATGCTCCGTTCTGCAGAATGGTTCGGACCGGGAATGGAAAAAATATACATTACCGTTCCCCATTCCATTGAGCCTTACGGCAGTACGGGCCCCGCTCCGGGGTACGGGAATGGTGAACTGCCGCTGACTGCCGTATCACGTATTTTCTCGACAGGACTATATATTACTGGCGAAGAATAAGTTTTTTTTCCGGACATATTTTATAATGTGAAAAAGAAAGGAAAAGTTATGACGAACAAAAGATTGCCGGAACATCTGTTCACCCTGATCGAATTACTTGTCGTTATTGCCATCATTGCCATCCTTGCCGCTATGCTGCTGCCCGCTCTGCAGCAGGCCAGAGGCAGAGCACACACCGTCAAGTGTTTGAACAATCTGAAACAGATCGGCCACGGTTTTATGAACTATGCCGAAGATACCGCCTGGCTCGGTTCCAATCACGAGGGGCTTTACGGCTATGAGAAGACCCAGTACTGGTTTGCCCTTATGAGCAGGAGCAACAATTTGACATCCAACGGTAAAGTTTCTCTCGGATATCTGGATTATCCCTGGCTTGCTAACGGCAAGGCTCACAGCTATATGGAGTGTCCTGCACAGGCTCCCATATCCATCTCCAATGGCCGGGGCAATGTCCATTACTCCATATCTGGCAGCGTTGCCAGGTCTGCTGCTGTAAAAGCGGCTGGGATCCCCGACCTTAAACTTTTCAAGCCCGCCCGTTTGCAAAAGCCCTCCAGTTCCTTCTATCTGGCAGATAAGATCCCGAATAAAGCCACGGTCGATCAGGGAGACTCCGGCAGTCTGCCTCCCAACCGGCACAATATGCACGACAATGTATTTTACTTTGATCAGCACGTCGGTTCGATCCGTGTTTTTCCCACCGGAATCGTTGCTCCTGCGTGGAATGTATACTGAAAATCTAAAAAAAGGTGTTTTTATGAAAAAATTTTTACTTATCTTTTTGTTTCTTTCAGCAGCTTTTTTGAGTGGTGCAGAAAAAATCATTCCCATCTGTTTCAAGCAGGACCCTGGTATCGTCATTGACGGCCGTCTTTCCAGAACCGACTGGGCGGATATCAAATATGAAGTGACCTTTGCCCCCGGCAGAGGCAAACAGGGCGGCTATAAGATTTTCAAATTCAAGGGGCCGCAGGATATTTCCGGTTCCGTGAAGGTCGCTTACCGGGCGGACGGACTTTATTTCGGGTTCAATGTTGTTGATGATGTGCATAAACAGAAATGCACCGGGCGCACCGCATTCAAAGGGGATCACGTGGAACTTTTTTTGGACCTCGAACCTCTTTTTGCCGGTAAAACAACAGTTTTCGGTAAAAAACAGTTCCAGATCCTCTTTTCTCCCGGGGCTTTTGACGGGAAAATCAAGCCGGAAATTTTTATGTATCATCCGGTGAAACAAAATCTGACCACCCCTGTGGCGGCAGTCAAAACCCCCGCCGGCTACTCTCTTGAAGCCTTTCTGCCCTGGAGCGTTTTCGGATTGAAAGCTGCTCCCTCCACATCCACCGGCAAGCTTATTGCTATGGATTTTCTTATTTCCGACACCGATGGTGAAGAACCTGCCCAGGAAAAATTCCTTTTCGCCGGAAAAAGTCCTTACACTATGGCAAGAGGGCGGATGCTCAACTTCTATCTTTCCGACTCCCGGGGAACTTTGCCGGCTGATCTTAACGTTTCCGGAAAAATCAACTTCTGCAAAGATCTGCTGCTTGACGGTAAAACACCTGAAAAAGTATATTCCTTTGATTTTACACCTGTCGCCGGTGCGACTCCTGTACTCAATTTCTATGGCTGGAACGTTACCGATGGAAGAAACTATGCCGGTTACGGCGGTGTCCTCAAGATCGAAGTCAACGGAAAAGCCGTTGCTGCCCGGATGCTCCGGAACAAACCTGAACAGGCTGTTATGAAGAACGGTAAACAGTATTTTTTCTTTTCTTCCGACAGCCGCCTGATGCTTCCTTATATCAAAAATCACGCCGTTCTTCCCGGCCCCAAGTCCAGATATTATATCTTTCGGGATCAGGAAGATTGGTGTGGGTTTGAGTTGGATATATCTTCTCTGCTCCGGAAAGGAAAGAATATTATCAAGATTTCCATTCCTGTTAAGAAAAAAATCTATCCGGTTATGATCCGTGAACTTTATTTCTCTCTTTCAGCTGTCCCTTCCAAAAGGAAAGCCCCGGCACCTACTGGAGAGATCCCTGTGATCGTTCCCGGCAGCAAGGTGGTAAAAAGTCAGTTCATCTCCAATAAAAATCAGACCGGATTGAGTGTAACTGTTGAAGGTGAAAAATATCAGGTCAGAAGTTATTGGAGTATCCCTGAAGGAAAATTCGTTTCCGGAAGTAATAAATATTTCACTCTGTCCCGTAAGATCATCTGCAAAAAAGAACTTTTTGTACTGCAGGATACCATTACAAATATTTCCGGAAAAGATCTTCCTGTCAAACATTATCATGAGATCACAGCTCCTGAAAGTGCCAAGTTCTACCTCAACAGCTTTGAGGTGAGTAAGACCTTCCGGGATTTTGTCGCCAATCATAACAACAGCTCCACCTTTGTGAAACAGCCCAAAAGCGGACTCGGACTTTTCCCTCTCGATGATGTGACCCGTGTCCACGCTGAAAATTATGTCAAAAGCTCCACCACCGCCGGATTGGCTGACCGTTCCCTCGTGCTTGAACCGGGAAAAAAACTGACTACTGAGATCGCCGTCATCCCTTCACAGGCCGATTACTTTGATTTTCTCAACATTCTGCGGCGGGAGATGGATGTGAACTTCCTTATCAAGGGAAGCAACATTCCTATGGGGTTCTGGTGGTTTTACGTCAATGTGTGGTTTTATCCCAAAGATCAGGCAAAAATTGTCCGGCAGCTCCGGGATATCGTCAAGTATACCGATTCCCATTATGTGATGGGGGGGTACAGTTACAGCGGAACCACTTATGGTTGCGGTATCGATGCACATAACCGCTTGAAACATCCAAGAGAATATAAAGCACAAACTGATGCTACCGGTAAAAAGTTGATGAATTATCTGAAAAAGGCAGCTCCCGGAGCCTGTTTTGGCGGCTATTATCACTGTTTTATCGACTATTGGCCCGAGGCGGAAAAATGGTATGCTGACGAGGCGGTGATCAATGCTTCCGGAGAACGGGAACAGTATTTCAGGATCAAGCATCCCAATAAGTCTTCCGGCATTTATATACCGACGCTTCATAACAAGTTCGGTAAGGGATGTGAAAAACAAATCGATATGATTCTGAAAAAATACAAAACCGGAAACGATTTTTTCTACTGGGATGAGTTCATCGAGTGTAAAGTCAGTTACAGTTACAGTCCCAAATACTGGGACGGAGTTTCCGGAGACATCGATCCCAAAACTCACAAGCTGCTGCGGAAAAAAAGCTCTCTGTGTCTTATGTCCGGTGATTTCCGTCACGCTATGGTGAAAAAGATCAAGGCTGCCAACTTTGATGTTATGGTCAATAGTCAGCCCCGGCTCCGCCGGATTATGAATGAAAAGATCCTTTCTTTCACTGAAACTGCCCATATCGACAACTGCTCCCGGGTTCAGGTCTACACTCCCATCCAGTTGGGCAATCATCTTATCGGTAAACGGGCGGAAGATCCGGCTGTCATCTACCGGCAGATGCTGGAAGGGCTTGATTTCGGAGTACTCTATTATTACTATACCATTCGCTATATCCCGGATCATCATACACTGACCAAATATATGTTCCCCATCACCCCTCTTGAACTCCATAAAGGATATATCATCGGAAAAGAAAAGATCATTACAAAAGTCAGCGGTCTTTACGGCTGGAATGATGCTTCAAAGCACGAAGTCCACATTTACGATGACAAAGGGTGGCCCGCCAAAGATTTCAAAGCTCCTTTCAAAACTGTGAAGGGCAGAACATATACAGAACTCAGATTGCCGGAAGATTATTCTGCAGTCATCATAAGGAAGTAAAAAATGGTAGAGATCAGAGATTATAATGCTGCCGGTGACGGCATTACCAATGATACAGCAGCCGTACAGGCGGCTCTGGATTCCGGCGAGGTGGTTCATTTTACGCCCGGAACATATCTGTGCGGGACGCTTTATATGCGTTCCAACGGAGGGATCCATCTTGATGAAGGAGCAACGCTTCTTGCCATTCCCGGCAAAGAAAACTACAACGCAGATGATTTTTCCCCGAGAAACCGGGTTTTTGTCAGTGAAAAAGTTTCAGGAGCCCATTTGATCATTGCTGAAGAATGCGAAAATATTTCCATCACAGGCAAAGGAAAAATTGCAGGCAATTTCAAAAGCGTTTTCGATCTGACACAGACCGAAGAACGCTGGCGCCCCCATTATCCCCGGCCGGAATGGCGCATGGCACAGATGATTTTTCTGGCCGCATGCCGGAATGTGATTGTCAAAGATGTGACCCTGTGCGACTCCCAGTACTGGACCTGCTTTCTGCTTGACTGCGACGAGGTGGAGATCACAGGTGTCAAAATCAGATGCGACCGTATGGTGATCAATGCTGACGGATTGGATATCGACTGCTGCCGGGATGTGCTCATAGAAAACTGTGACATCGACTGCGGCGACGACTGTATCGCCATCCGTGCCAATGAAAGCCACGCAAAACGCCAGGCTCCCTGCGACGGGGTGGAAGTCCGGAACTGCCGACTGCGCAGTCCGGCATGTGCTGTCCGTATCGGCGTCGGGAACGGCACATTACGCAACTGCACTTTGAAAGAGCTGCAGATCCGCGATTCTTCCATAGGTGTGGGACTCTGCCCCAGTTACACAAGAGGAAAGTGCGTTGAAATCGACAACATCCTCTTTGAAAATGTGTACTTTGAGGGAAAATCCCCCTTTGTGATGCTTCCATTCTGGGGCAGTGTCAGTTTGGAAGATGATCCTGCAGTCAAAAGAGTGCAAAACATTACATTGAGGAATTTTCATGCCCAATGCACCAAAGCCAGTCTCGTTGCCGCTCCGGCGCAGAAACAGCTCTGGCGCAACTTCTGTTTTGACAATGTGACCATCAAAGTTTCTTCACCGCTGGAACATCCCGGCGAAAACCGCTGGCCCTTTGAAGAACTGGGGATCCTCAATGTTTACCGTTTCCCCGAAATAGATCTTTCAGGATTCAAATGCGAAAGTACCGAAAATCTGCAGGAAGTTGTTTTTAAAGGGTAAAAGCTCCTAAAAAAGCGCTTTTTTAAAAAGAAAACATTGCTTTTACAGGTTTGAGGATATATATTATCTTTGAGAGTCTACTCTAAACACCTTATCATATTTAAAGAAAGGATTTTTGAAAAATGAGCAAGGTTTTCAAAGTTGCTATCATCGGTCTTGATACCAGTCACTCCGTGGCTCTGCCCCAGCTGATGCAGGACCCCAACACTCCCGCAGAGCAGAAGATCGAAGGTCTGGTCGCCACAAGAGCACTGCGTTTTCCTTCCGCCTTCCAGAGCGAAGAAGGTCAGGACAAGCGTCAGGCAACCCTTGAGAGCATCGGCGTCAAAGTGACCCGCGACTTTGATGAAGCAGTGGGCGATTGCGATGCTATCATGCTGGAAATCAATGATCCTGCACTCCACCTTGAATACTTTGAAAAGTGCGCCGCTCTGGGCAAGCCCATCTTCCTTGACAAACCCTTTGCCGACAACTGGGAAAACACCCTCAAGATCGTTGAGATCGCCAAAGCGAACAACATCCGTTTCTTCACCTCCTCCTCTCTGCGTTTCGACGCCGATTTCGGCGCCGCCGCAAAGGAGTGGGGCAAAGCCAACTCCGCTACCATCTGGGGTCCTGTGGGCAAAGCTCCTGCCGGTTCTTCCGTGATCTGGTACGGCTGCCACACCGTTGAAATGCTGGAAACTGTCATGGGTCGCGGAGCTGTCGCTGTTTCCGCTACCGAAGACCGTGACGGATATGTTTTCCATGTCATCTACGGCGACGGACGCCGGGGCGTTGTGGATATGTCACGCACCAACTGGAAATACGGTGCCTGTATCCGTCATGCTGAG
>JAZODE010000071.1:0-64952 GCA_045596885.1 Victivallaceae bacterium | reverse complement strand
CAGACCGCGGGGACCGAGCTGGCGTCCCAGGGGACGGACCATCTTCATAGCGTCCGGAGTAGCGATCAGGATGTCGAAATCCTGAAAACCGTCTTTGATTTTCTGAACCAGGTCTTCATAACCGACGACATCGGCACCGGCAGCCTTGGCTTCTTCAGCCTTGGCAGCGTCGGCGACAACTGCGACACGCACAGTTTTGCCGGTTCCGCGCGGAAGCGGAACTGCACCGCGGACCGTCTGATCCGATTTACGCGGATCAATGCCGAGTTTGAATGCAACTTCGACGGTCTGGTCGAATTTGACACCCGGCAGTTTCTTGAGAGCATCAATGGCTTCTTCAACGCCGAAACGACGCTGCATGTCACCACCGAGTGCCTCGACCTGCTGTCTGTAAAGCTTGCTCTTATGCATCGACCACCTCAATTCCCATGCTGCGGGCAGTACCTTCGATGATACGCATTGCAGCCTCTTCAGTGCGGGCGTTGATGTCTTTCCGTTTGATCTGGACGATTTCACGGATCTGCGCTTTGGTAATCTTACCGGCTTTTTCGCTGCCGGGCTTTTTGGCCGCGGAAGCAACACCAGCCGCCTTCTTGATCAGGACAGCTGCCGGGGGTGATTTGCAGATGAACGTGAAAGACCGGTCCTGATAGACCGTGATCACAACGGGAATAATCATTCCGCTCTGAGCCTGAGTGGCGGCATTGAACTGCTTACAGAACTCCATAATGTTGCAACCTGCGGAGCCGAGTGCCGGACCAATGGGAGGTGCCGGATTGGCGGCGCCAGCCGGGATCTGCAACCGGATCAGGCCTGTAACCTTCTTTGCCATAAAATTATTCCTTCTTTTGACTTCGATGTGGTCCGGACTGGCAGGTGTCCCGCCACAATGAAGCCGCCATTAATCAGTATAGTACCGAACAGTCCACCGGAGCAGACGATTGCCCCGGGAGGGAGGTCATCAGACCACGTGTTCGACCTGCCAGAACTCTAATTCAACAGGGGTGAGCTGACCAAGAATGGTCACCATCAGCTGCAGTTTGCCCCGCTCGATATCGACACTCTGGACCTTGCCCTCAATATCGGTGAAAGGACCATCCTTGATACGGACAATCTCGCCGACCTTGAGCTGACACTTGGGTCTGGGAGCTTCGGGGGGACGCAGCACATGTGCCACTTCTTCAGGGGGGAGAGGCTTGGGACGGTTTGCACTGCCCAGAAACCCCAGCACGCTCTGAACGGAGCGGACAAAATACCATGCCTTTTCATTGACATTGCCTTCCTCGTCGTAAAGATCCATACGAACAAGGATATAACCGGGGAAAAATTTACGGGTGGTCACCTTTTTGGTGCCCATCCGGATATCTTCAACTTTTTCCTCGGGGATGTATGCTTCGTAAACACCGACCTGATCTTCTCTTTTGATCTGGCGGTTGATAGAGTCTCTTACTTTCTTCTCATGTCCGGAAAGGGTATGAACCACAAACCACTGTCCGCGGGTATCCTCTGCAGGAACGCTTCCCTGGGCGGGTTCTGCAGCGCCAGTGCCGGGCATTATCTCTTTATCGTTTTCCATAAAGCAGATCGACTCCTTCTATTAGAGATGACCAACAGTCACAAGACCGATAACGATCCGGGCGACTTCGTCAACTCCGGCAACAAAAAGGGCCAAGATGCAAGTGGCCACGACAACCAGCACCGTGGATTCCATCAGCTGCTGACGGCCAGGCCAGGTGCAGCGACGCATTTCAGCTGCCGTATCAGCAATGAACTGTCTGATGCGGCCCATAATAGATTTTTTGCTTGTATTTTCCATAGCGGTGTAGGTTTTCACTATATAAAAATGGCAGGGAAGGAGAGGCTCGAACTCACGACCTGCGGTTTTGGAGACCGCTGCTCTAGCCAACTGAGCTACTTCCCTGTTTATTACGATTGAAAAAAGATTACTTTGTCTCCCGATGCAGCGTGTGCTTACGGTCGAATTTGCAATACTTCATCTTTTCCAGACGACCGGGGGTATTGCGTTTTTCTTTGGTCGTCGTATAATTGCGCCGTTTGCACTCGGTGCATTCCAGAATAACCAGTTCGCGCATTTTCTTAAACTTTCGTTGAGGGTTGATATTGACCCGAACCGTCGTTGACGGCGGTTCGGGAACTTTCCGCTTTCAGTATTCCTGCTGCACGCTAAGCGCAGCAGGGAATACTCAGGGACCGGGAGTGATTACTCAATGATCTCGGAAACACGACCGGAAGCAACGGTACGACCGCCTTCACGGATAGCGAAACGGAGACCTTTCTCCATAGCGATGGGAGCGATCAGCTCAACGGTGATGGAGGTGTTATCACCAGGCATGACCATTTCGGTACCCTCAGCAAGGGTGATGGAACCGGTCACGTCAGTGGTACGGAAGAAGAACTGAGGACGATAGTTGTTCATGAAGGGGGTGTGACGACCACCTTCGTCTTTGCTCAGAACGTAGATCTCACCTTTGAACTTGGTATGGGGAGTAACGGTGCCGGGTTTGGCAAGAACCTGACCACGGACAACGTCTTCCTTCTTGGTTCCGCGGAGCAGACAGCCGATGTTGTCACCAGCCTGACCCTGCTCAAGAAGTTTACGGAACATTTCAACACCGGTAACAACGGTCTTGGCAGTGTCTTTGATACCGACGATTTCAACATCATCGTTGACTCTGACAACACCGCGCTCAACACGACCGGTAACCACGGTACCACGACCTTCGATAGAGAACACGTCTTCGATAGGCATGAGGAAGGGCTGATCGATTTCACGCTCGGGTTCGGGGATGAAGGCGTCAACCTGCTTCATGAGCTCGATGATGCAAGCGCAAGCGGGATCATCAGCTTTACCCTCAGCTTCAACAGCCTTCAGAGCAGAACCGCGGACGATAGGAGTATCGTCACCGGGGAAGTCATAGCTGCTCAGCAGGTCGCGGATTTCCATTTCGACGAGCTCGAGGAGTCCGGGGTCATCCAGCTGGTCGCACTTGTTAAGGAAGACGACGATAGCGGGAACACCGACCTGACGGGCAAGCAGAACGTGCTCACGGGTCTGAGCCATAGGACCGTCAGTAGCGGCGATCACGAGGATAGCACCGTCCATCTGAGCAGCACCGGTGATCATGTTCTTCACATAGTCAGCGTGTCCGGGACAGTCAACGTGGGCATAGTGACGGGTTTCGGTCTGATATTCAACGTGAGAGGTATTGATCGTGATTCCACGAGCCTTTTCCTCCGGGGCATTATCGATTTCATCATATTTGCGGATCTCACCACCATAGAGGCCGTTCAGCACCATGGTGATAGCGGCGGTAAGAGTAGTCTTACCGTGGTCAACGTGGCCGATAGTACCGATGTTGACGTGCGGCTTGGTTCTTTCGAAAGTTTCCTTAGCCATTTTTTCCTCCTAATCGGATTGTTGCTTTCAGGTTATAGTTTATTCTCGTATTTCAAACCGGACATTACTCCGGTTAGCCACCTCGCGGCGCCACCTTCAGGTCTGCCGGACCAACATTGAAACGATCTCTTCGTATCATCACTGATCCATTTTACAACACCTTTTTCCGGGACCTGAGTTTCAAGATCCAACTCTTCAAAACTCATCATCCCTTTCCGGTGATGCGCCATTATTTTCAGCAAACCGTATCCGGCTTATCAATCATCTCTATAAACAGTTCATGAACCCCATCCGGGCACTTTTCCTTTGTAATTTCAAGTTTCCGGATTCAAGGTTCACTTTTTATCGAACTGTTTTCGATAATTGCCAGAGTGAAAAATGGAGCCTACATCCGGACTTGAACCGGAGACCTCATCCTTACCAAGGATGTGCTCTACCGACTGAGCTATGTAGGCTTATTAATTCCACTTGTACGCTTCTAAAATGGTACTCGAGAGGGGACTTGAACCCCTAAGGATTGCTCCATATGGACCTCAACCATACGCGTCTGCCAGTTCCGCCACCCGAGCACTTTATTTTCGCGTCTGCGATTACTCGCATTCGTGATCATGCCCTTAATATATCACCCGATTTTTATTTTTTCAAGTGGAATTTTGGAAAATTTTGAAAAATTTTGATCTTTTTTTGAGTTTTTCCCCATTTTTCCATCAAAAGAGCTTTTTGTACATAAAAAATCCTTCGGGATATGATGGCGGAGGTGTGTTTTTGAGCTGCGGACACAACCATTTGCCTTTTTCCGCCTCCCTGGCAGGCGCCATGAAGCCTGAATAGCTCAATTCGATATCCTTTTCCTCCACCTTGCAGTTTCTGATTTCCATATTGAGGAATGCTTCCCCCCCCTGGGGCACCTCGATGGTATAGAAACGGCAGTCCCGTTCATGATCGGCTCCGGGATTCTTGCGCTCACCGTTGCCGGCATAACCGAAGGGGATCTCTGTCACAGGGTGGGTGTAGCAACTGTAGTGGTGCCAGCCGCCGTAACGGGAGTAGCGCAGTTCCACCTGGGGCGCAGCATCGCCGCAGTTTTTGATCTTGAGGATCAGGCGGCTGCTGCGCATACGGTAGGGAATACGCAGAGCGCTTTCAATTTCCACCCCCTTTTCTCCCTGACGGAACTCATTTTTCATAACAACAAGCTCAGGCAGGCAGTAGATCTCCTTGACGCCGGGGCGTTCACTGTTGGGCACATACACTCTCCCCCTGTCTGCGGTGAAGGGCAACTCCGTGGGCAGTTCCCATGGGGTATCGGTACCGCACACCACCCGCACCTGATGTGCTCCGAAAGTGACCTTTTCCCCGGGAGCGATGCGCCGGAAATCGGGGTAGATCTGTATCTGGTGGGGGAAACCTGTATCTATGAGATGTTCCTGAGGAGCAGGTGAAGGGTTCCTCAAAGCAAGGAGGGTCTGTTTCTTCTTTGTGCTGATATGTTCAAAGCCGTAAATCTCCCCGGCATTGGGATTGCCCCCTGTCATGCGGGATTTGCCGGTATAGATCGCGTCCGCATTCTTCCTTGCAAAAGCCAGAGTATCTTTGAGGATCTCAGCCTGCCATGGTTCAAGGGATTCCGGCTGCAGGGTCATGGGCAGATAGGTGGGACCGCGCATGATCGCCCACATACATGTGTCTGCCCAGTCTCCGGGGAATTCGCAGAAGGGATTCCGCCGGGCATGGGGGAATTCATGGTTGTCAAAGGCGTCAGGGGGCAGCAGTGAACCATCCCGGCGCAGGACCAGATAGTACATCAGATCCCGGTGGTTGGCGGCGGCGGCACGCTGGGTCATTGCCGGGAAGGTTGAATATTCGGAGTCTCCGGAGTCCGGCAGGAATATGTGGTTGACGCTCATAAGCCACCAGGGGGAAGGCCACCAGCCGTTGCGGATCACCACATGGGGATTCACACGGCGCATGGCATCGCTGATGCGGATCATGGCATCGATGCTGCCTTCACGGACATGGTCACGGGTGGGGTATTTTTCCTCAAACTCAGGAGTCACGGCACAATCGTTGTCCCAGTCGATCTTGAAGTGGACAGCGCCGTACTCAGGGGAAGCAAGTTCACAGAAGCGTTTGCAGAGCTCCTTTTCAAGTTTGGGGTCAAGCATGACGCCGTAGTTGTCCCCACAGTAGGTGGAGCTTTCACCGGAACCTACAGCAATCCCCCTGCTCTTGAGAAAATCCCAGTCCATACCCATGGGACCGTTGTGGGAGACCCAGAGAGAAAGTTCCGCTCCGTGGTCACGGAAAAGTTTCCCCACCTTCTTGAGCCCTGCGTTGCCGCCGAAAGCCTTTTTTGCCTTGAAAAAGGAGCGGCGATCCTGCCATCCGGCATCAAGGGTGTAGATCTCGGGGCGGATCCCCAGTTGGGAGAAGGCGTTGACCAGACTTGAGTAGTTGCCGGGATTCACATCGTATTCGTAGTTCCCCAGATAAGGATCGCTCCAGAAGGAGCAGAAGGAGACCATGGGCTTTTTCAAAGCAGGGATACGCACCGTATCAAGGTAGGTGTAAAAAAGCTCTTCGGGGGCGCTGCCCAGACCGGTGACGGCACGGCAGCAGCGGATGGTCCGCTCTTTCCACACAGGATGCTGACGCAAAGTGTAAGTTTTATCATCGTTGACCGTGTTGAAAGCGGCAGGGTGTTCTACGCCTGCAAAGCAGTTTCTGCCCATGACAGGGTATCCGCAGCCGGGCATGATGCCGCCCCCTTCCTCTTCGGCGCCGGGGCGTCCTTTCATCTCGCCTGAGATCATGTATCCCCGGCGTTTCATGCCGCCAGCGGGGATCTTCTGACAGTCAAGTTCCACATAATCAGGCGTGGGGAGTTCAGAACTGCTTTTCAAAGTCAGCTCTTTGAAGAACCAGTCTCCTTTTCCCGGAGTCACTTTGACCTCAAATTCAATGCCGCCGTCGGAATAACGCCGCACAAGAGTTTTGCCGGAGCGCTCTTCTGAAATACAGGTGGCAGCTTCGATGCGTTCACCTTTGACTGAAAGGGCAACAGCGGGAAATTTGAAGCTCTTTTCGATCCCTTCCGATGAAACGATTTGAAGTTTATTTTTGACGATTTCTATTTTCATGGTTATTTTTCTCCTGTGTTTTTGTTTGTGCCTGTGACCTTAAAAAGTCTCATCCCGGGCAGCAGCATGAGGATCAAAAGCACTCCCCCTGCGATAAAAATGGCACGGATGCCAAAATTGTAGGCAATGACTCCGCTGATGGCAGAGGCACCGAGTCCCCCCGCCAGGTTGATGCTGGCGGACCATCCGAAAAAGGTTCCTTTGCGTTCAGGGGAAATAAGGCGCGAAAGCATGACAAGGAGCATGGGCTGCATCCCCCCTGCCACAAAGTAATAAAAGAAACGGGCAATGCCCAAAGACCAGATATTGGGCGAAAGCCCCTGCCAGACAGCGCAGAATGCGGCGATACTGACCACCGGAACGATCATCTTTTCAGGGGGATAACGGTCGCTCAAAGTGCCGAATCCGAAACCTGCGATGACGCCGCCCACGGCTCCCCCGGCACTGATGATGCCGGTATAGAGGGCAGCACCGCTTTCGCCGTGGATCATTTCAACAAGCATGGCAACAAAGGGCTGGTCTATGCGTCTGCCCGCCCCCATGAGCATGAACATGAGCAAAAGGGCAATGACGCCGGGGACCATGATCTCGCCTGAGAGTTTTTTGCGTCCTTTGGAGTTGGACTTTACCGGTGCCTTGAAATTTTCCTGCACCAGAAAATGGATCAGGAGACCGCTGGTAAAGTAGAGCATCGAACAGCACATAAAGGCTGCGGTGTAGCCCCAGAGCTCCACCACGATGCCCCCCAGCAGATACCCTGTCAGGTTGCCGCTCCAGACGGCGGTGCTCAAAACACCCAGTACATAGCCGTGGCGCTCCCTGGGCGTGGTGCTCACAAGAAGGGTTTGGGCGGGGTTCACTGTGCCGGTAAAAAGTGCGGAAAGGGCACGGAATCCGATGAGCCAGTAGATATTGGGGGAAAAGACCATCAGAGGATAAAAAAGAGCTGTTCCGTAACTGGCACGGAGCAGCATGAGTTTCCGTCCGAAACGGTCAGCCAGCATTCCCCACATGAGATTAGCCAGAAAGAGGCTGAAAAGTCCGGCAAATGTGAAGACTGCGACCCAGGCTCCCCGCTGGGCATCGTCGGTGATCCCCAGAGAATCCTTCATAAAAAGGGGGATGAAAGGACCGCACATCCCGAATCCCGCCAGAGAAAGGAACTGGGAGAGCCAGACTGTCCAGAGATTTCTTTGCCAGTTGATCCCACTGTTCATGGCGCGTTATGCCCGGGGACGGTGATAGCGGCGCTGGGGAGCAGTAAGACCTGCTCCGGATCCGGGAGTATCCACCACAAAACTTTCAATAAGACCGCTGTGGCTCTTTTCACGCAGATACTCGTAAACCACCATGTTGGCTACTGCCATCTTGTCCTCCGGCCAGCATTTGGCGGCGGCTTCGCAAAAATCGTTGACGCAGAAATCTTTTCCGGAGTCCAGCATTTCATCCAGTTTGGCGTGGACCGCACTCAGAGGATTGCATCCTGAGAACCAGGGCATGTAGGTGTCGTGGGCTTCAAATTCGATCTTGTCTCTGCCCATGGTCATGACAGAGGCGGCAGGAACAGGATTGATCCAGTTGATATTTTCGTTTTCAAGGGCAAAGGCGGAGGTCGCCAGATAGAAGCCGTCCTCTTTGCGTCCCCACATGAGGGGCTGGTTGATGCGGATGGCGGAAACGGTATCAGGCTCTGCCACTGCCAGCGCCAGAGCGGCGATCTCGGATTTCAGATTGAAACAGGCTTCCCCCATGGCGCGGCGGAGCAGTTTCCCCTCTTTCTGGGTGCGGCGCAGCAGATTGGCGACAACCTCGGAGGAGTGAACACAGCAGCCGTCGTTCATCACCGGGTAGGATGCAGCAGGTTTGTCGATGAGAGTACGGTAACGGATGCCGTCGGCTTTATCCTGTTCGTAGGCGGTGTTGTAATCGGTATCTTTGAAGCGTCCGGCGGCACCGTTGGCGCAGTAGATCACCTGTTCGTCATGGGCGAAAAAGGGCTGCGCCCATTCATCGGAGTCGATGCCGGGAGTGCGGCTGTGGGCGATGCCGACCGTGCCGGGGAGCTCCAGAACCTCAGGGTAACGGCGGAGCAGTTCGGCGGTGGAGCCGATACATTTGATCATGTGGATCTTGCCTTCGTGGATGGTGGCGATCCCGTTGTAATGACCGCCGCCGAGAGCTTCCTGACTCTCAAGCATACGGAAAAGGATGGGGGCGGCGGCTTTTCTGCCGGCATAGGCTGCCATGTTGCACATAATAGTTGATTCTCCTGAAATTTCAAGACTCAAAGGTATTTTGGGGTAATATTTAAACAACCACCTATAACATAGCACACAAGGAGTGTTTTTTCAAGCATCGTGCAAAAAGAGAAAAAGCAGCTGCGCCCCCCTGCTTTCCCAAAGCCCCCGGTTCTCGCCCCCAAAAAAGCCCCGGTTCTCCCAAAAAAAAGCCCCGGCTTTCCCAAAAAAAAAGCCCCCGGCTTTCGGATGCCGGAGGATTTCAACAAACCGCTCAGAGATTACTTGAGAACTTTAGCGGTGCATTTGTCAAATGCTTCTTTACCGACGAAAGCGGTGAGGGGGCGTTTGTCAGCGGTTTCGCCCTTGAAAGCGTAACGGGATTTGGTTCCTTCGCCATAAACTTTCTTTCCGATCACTTCGGCTTGGACCTTGGCTTTTGCCTTCACATCGTAGAATTCCCACTTCATCTTTGATTCTCCTAAAAACAGTTGATTATAACCGGGAACAGCGGATCTGTCCCCCCTCAGCAAATAAAGTATACTCTCTTTTTTAAAATTTCAAGGGCAAAATTGAAAAAAAATTGATTTTTTTTGAAAAAAAGTTGTATTTTGTCTAATTTGACCGTAAAACCGGCAAGTTACGACTTATTTTCTCAAAGAACGCTCATACTCTTCAAAAAAGCGTTTTTCCTGATTTTTCGGATCTGCCGGGAAAAGTTCACGGGCGGCGGCAAGATGCTTTTTGGCAAGCTCCCGATCCCCGGCTCTGCAGGCTGCAAGTGCCAGACGGCGATGGGCAGCAGGACGCCCGGGGACCAACTCAAGAGAGCGGCGGTAAAGTTTGACCGCATTTTCCGTGTCGCCGCTGTAAAAGAAGAAATCCCCTGCCATTTCCAGAGGGTAGGGAGAGCTCCGGCGCAGACGGCAGACATCTTCAAGAAGTGCCATGACAAGTGAGGGATCAGGAGCCGTCAAAGGCTTCTGAATATTCCGGGGGCGCAGACAGAGTTCCAGTTTTTCAAATGCCGCCTCGCTCTGCACCCAGCGGAAATTGGTGTAAAATCCCACTGCCCCCACCAGAAGCGCTGCAGCAAGAGCGCTCCACTTGAGGAGCGGAGGACATATTTTCTTTTCTTCCGCCCCCTCTTCCTCAGGGAGCAAAGCAAGAGTTCCCGCAGCGCAGCAGATCATGGAGGCGGGGATCACATCGTTGATCTCCATAAAACAGTGGAGCACAAATGCCGCAACGCCCCACCGCCCCCAGCGGTACACCGGGTCGCTGCCGGAACGCCGGAAGAGTTCAAAAAGCAAAACTGCCAGAGCTCCCAGAGCCACAAGCCCCGCAGGGATACCGGCGTGAACGGCGAAAAAGGCTGGCAGATTGTGGGGTGAACGGGCGGATTCATCGGATTTGGAAAGTTTGATCTTCATGTGCCGGTGGAAAAATTCTCCCCATCCGGCGCCCCGCAGGGGGTGTTCTGAGCACATGACAAGGGATGTTCTCAAATAATCCAGACGCTCAACACCTGAAAGCAGTCCCCTCCCCGAACGGTGCATGAGGAAAAAGCCCCCCCCAAGCAGCAACAGGCACACGACCAGAAAAACTCCTTTGTAGAGGGTTTTGATCTTTTTGCGGGTGAAGAAGAAGATCCCGGCGGTAAGAAAGGCGCAAAGCCACGCTCCCCGGCTCCGGGTCATGAAAAAGGGGGGGATCAGAAGGAAAATTGCGACAAGGGAAAAGAGGATGCGTGAAATTTTCACAGGTTCAAAGCGCTTTGCCCAATCCTGAACCAGCGCCAGAACAGCCGGGACGGTCAGGAGCAGGAATCCGGCAAAGGTGTTGCAGGAGCCGAGGGTGGAAAAGACCCGGCTGTCCATTATGCGGATCTCCATGATCTCAGAGATCTCAATGCCCGCTTCACGCTGTTTCCGGATCATTTCCTGCATTTCATCAAAGCCCCAGATGTACTGGCGCCAGCCTTCGATACCGGCACAGAGGAGTCCTGCGGCAAGGGCGTTGAGCGCCGCCTTTTTCCAGCCGGGAGAGGCAGAAAAGATCCACCAGGCGCTCAGAATGAATGCGCCGATGCCGAACCAGTGGGCAACAGTGGCAAAGACATAATCACTGTTGCTGCCCCCCATGATGCCGGGGAGTGTTGCAACTGGCAGCAGTATGCCCCAGAAAAGAGCGGTAAGCCCCCCGGGAGTGCGCCAGCGGGGAGCCGGAAAAAGGAGCACACTTGCTCCCAGAAGCAGAGCTCCTGCGATACCGGCGCAGTGGGGGGGCCATGAAATGATCCCCAAAGTCAGAAGATCCGTGGGGAACATGGGGGGCTGCTCCGGCATTGCGGCAAAGGTGCCGAATTTCAGGGGCAGCAGAAAAAAGAGGATGGTCAGACACCAGGCTGTTGTGCGCTGACAGAACTCTTTCATTTGGCAAAGACCACAGTCCGTCTGCCGGAAACGATGACCCGGTGTTCCAGATGGAACTGGACCGCACGGGTGAGCACACGGCGTTCGATGTCTCTGCCCAGATCACGCAGATCCTCAGGGGTGCTTTCGTGGGTGATGCGCTCCACAGCCTGTTCGATGATGGGACCTTCATCCAGATCGACAGTGGCATAGTGCGCCGTGGCACCGATCATTTTCACACCCCGCTCCCATGCCTGCAAGTAGGGATTGCCCCCCTGAAAGGCGGGGAGAAAAGCGTGGTGGATATTGATGATCCGTCCGGGATAGGCGTTGATGACCCTTTCGGAGAGGACGCGCATATATCTTGCCAGCACCACAAGGTCGATGTGGTGGCGCTTGAAAAGCTCAAGCAGGGCGTTTTCCTGATCGGGGTCGCCGCTCCGGGGGGTGGGAAGGCAGTAGTAGGGCACACGGAACCTGTCCGCAACCTCCTCAAGGTCGGGGTGGTTCCCCACGGCGACAACCACTTTGCCCCCCAGATTGCCCTCTTCGGAGCGCATAAGCAGATCGTAGAAGCAGTGGGAGGTCTTGGAAACGAGCACCGCCACATTCTGACGGTCGCCGTTGTAGTAGACTGACCACTTCAGTTCCAGCTTGTCGGCAAGGGTCTGAAACTGTCCTTCAAGGTCGCTGCGGGTGATCTCAGGGGGAAGCTCCACGGCTATGCGCATAAAGTAGGCGTTCTCCCGGACATCGGTGTACTGGCGGCACTCAAGGATGTTCAGACTGCGCTGATAGAAAAAAGTTGTCGTCTCAGCAAGGATCCCTTTGCGGTCTGCCGTGCTGATAAGAAAAATTGCCTGTCGGGTCATAAAAAATTCACCTTTCAAAATAAACTGTATCAACCGATCTCAGCTCCGGCGGGGATCTCCCCGTCAACGGTCACAAGGCGCAGCTCTTTACCGGCTTTGGCGGCAAGAAGCATTCCCCGGGATTCAGCGCCACGGATCTTCGCGGGCTGGAGATTGGAAACAATGACGATGGTCTTGCCCATGATCTCTTCGGGGGTGTAATACTTTGCCACACCTGCCACAAGGGGTCTGGGTTCGGCTTCGCCCACGTCGATCTTGAGTTTCAGCAGCTTGTCGGCGCCTTCAAGTTTTTCGGCGGCGACGACTTTGGCACTCTTGAGCTTCACCTTGCAGAACTGGTCGATGGTGATGAGTTCGGCAGCTTCGGGAGCAGGGGCGGGAGCTTCGGCTTTTGCCTTTTCCTTCTTCTCCTGCCTGGCGCAGGGAGCGGCGGGCTTTTCCTCTTCCTCCTGGATACGGGGGAAGAGGGGGGCGATCTCCTGAACCATCCGTCCGGCAGGGTCGGGGCAGTTGCCGGCAAGGAGATCCCCGATGGTGAGGAGCTCATCTCCGCTGCCCAGAGCCTTCTGGAGTTCAGCCATTTTCCCGGGCATCACAGGTGCCAGCAGCACCGCCAGACGGCGCAAGTTCGCCGCCACGGTGTAGAGTACGGTATTGAGATGGGCGGTGTCGTTGTTCTTCGCCATTGCCCAGGGCGCGCACTGTTCCACATAGCGGTTCCCGGCACGGACTGCCGTAAGCACGGCGGCGATGCCCTGATCCAGTTTCATATTCTCAAGGCACTCTTTCATGCCGCTGACAGCAGCGTCAACGGCGGCGTTGAACTCCTCTTCGTTGCCGGTGGCTTCTCCGGGAGCAGGAATGGCGCCCCCTGCCCGCAAGGTGAGTTTCACCACACGGGAAAGAAGGTTGCCCAGATCGTTGGCAAGGTCGCTGTTGTAGCGGCGCAGCAGAGCTTCACGGGTAAAGGAGGCGTCGTTGCCCAGAGTCATCTCAGCCATGAGGAAGTAACGGAAGGCATCCACGCCTACAAGTCCGATCATATCCATGGGGTTGACCACATTGCCCAGAGATTTGCTCATCTTGGTGTTGCCGGTGAGCCACCAGCCGTGGGCGAAAATGCTTTTGGGCATTTCCACATTCATGGCTTTGAGCATGGTGGGCCAGTAAACGGAATGGGTGGTGAGAATGTCCTTGCCGATCAGCTGACATCCGGCGGGCCAGCGGCGGGCGAATGCGGCATCGTCACGGCGGTAGCCCACGGCGGAAATGTAGTTGATGAGGGCGTCGAACCAGACGTAGCAGACATAATCACTGTCAAAGGGCAGTTCGATGCCCCATGAAAGGCGCGCCTTGGGGCGGCTGATGCAAAGATCCGCCAGAGGCTGTTTCAAGAAGCCCAGAGTCTCGTTGGCACGGAAAGCGGGCTGGATGAAATCAGGATGGCTTTTGATGTAGTCGATGAGCCACTCTTGATATTTGGACATGCGGAAGAAGTAGTTGGACTCCTTCAAGGCAGAAACCTCTCTGCCGCAGTCGGGGCATTTGCCTTCCACCAGATCTTTTTCGGTGAAGTAGCGTTCACACCCCACGCAGTACCAGCCGGTATACTCGGCTTTGTAGATCTCGCCGCGGTCATAAAGATCCTGGAGGATCTCTTTCACCACATCTTTGTGGCGATCTTCGGTGGTGCGGATGAAGTCGTTATTGGTGATCCCCAGTTTCTTCCAGAGCTCCTGAAAGCGCACCACCGTCTCGTCGGCGTGCTGCTGGGGAGAAATGCCGTTTTTGGCGGCGGCGTTTTCCACCTTCTGACCGTGTTCATCGGTGCCGGTGAGGAAATAGGTATCGTCACCCATGGACCTGTGGAAACAAGCCAGGACGTCTGCCAGAATGGTGGTATAGGCATGACCGATATGGGGACGGTCGTTCACATAATAGATAGGCGTTGTAACATAAAATTTTCCGCTCATGATTTTCCAAGCTCCTTTCTCAAAAAGAGGTAATTTCAAAAGTCATTCAAAAAATGACAAAGATGCCATTCGCAAAGAGCTGTAAAGGGTAGTTTGAGACTGCTACCTGTAAGGTAACAGGCGCAAACGCTCCCTTTATCAGATCGAAGCGAGGGCGCTTTGACAATTTTGAGGAGTTTTGAAATTGCCTCAAAATTTCTTATTATATTAATATACCACACATTTTCACACTTGTCAAAAACAAAAAAGGGTGTTATATTATACAAGTTGGATATTTTTATATCAATCCGTGAAGTAATCTCTTCACAACAGTTGTCAGGAGGCTTAAAATGACACTTTTTCTCATCGGTCTTGCGATATTGATCGCAGGGTATTTCACCTACGGCAAACTTGTGGAAAAGATCTTCGGACCCGATGATCGCCCCACCCCCGCCGTTTCCATGACAGACGGCGTGGACTATGTCCCCATGCCCCAGTGGAAGAACATGCTCATCCAGCTTTTGAACATCGCCGGTATCGGTCCTGTCATCGGCGTCATCATCGGAATCAAGTTCGGTGAGATCGTCTTTCTGCTCATTCCCATCGGCAACATCATCGGCGGCGCTGTTCACGATATGGCGGCGGGCATGATGTCTCTGCGGAGCAAGGGCGCCAATCTGCCCAAACTCATTGAGGACAACTGCGGCAAAACCTTCGGATTGATTTTTTCCATCTTTATGATGGTCTGTCTGCTGCTGGTGGTGGCGGTCTTTATCAATGTGCCCTCCAATCTCATCGACGATATGATCTCAGGATTCACCAAATGCGACCCCCTGCAGAACTGCTATTTCTGGTATGCCGTCGGAGCCGTGTTCCTTTACTACATCGTTGCCACCATGTTCCCCGTTGACAAGATCATCGGCAACTGCTATCCCATCTTCGGCGGGTTGTTGCTCATCGGCACACTTGCCATCTTTGTCAAGCTGATGATGGAGGGATTCCAGACCCCTGCCATTCTCCAGGAAAGCGCCTCTTTCAAAGGGGGTATGTTCAAGGCGCCCATACTGCCCATGCTTTTCATCACCATCGCCTGCGGTATCATTTCCGGATTCCACGCCACCCAGTCCCCCATCATCGCCCGGACCATGCGTTCCGAACGCCAGGCACGGAGCAGCTTCTACGGCATGATGGTCCTTGAAGGCTTCATCGCCATGGTGTGGGCAGCGGCGGCGCTGGCGGTTTTCAACATCGCCCCCGAAACCATGAAACTTGCCGCCCCTGTGGCATTGGGCAAGATCGTCAACTATTTTCTGGGCAGCTGGGTGGGAGGCGTTACGGTCCTCAGCGTCATCATCCTTGCCATCACCTCAGGAGACACGGCATTGCGGAGCTGCCGTCTGAGCCTTTCTGAGAAGCTCAACATCGACCAGAAGCCCTTCCTGAAACGCTTCCTCGTCTGCATTCCCATGATCGTCATTGTCTCTCTGCTTCTCTGGTGGTCAAATCAGGATGCAAAGAGCTTCAACATGCTCTGGAACTACTTTGCCTGGGCAAATCAGGTCATTGCGGTCTGTACGCTCCTTGCTGCGACCATCTATTTAAGCAAATTGCAAAAGCCCACTGCCATCACCCTGATCCCCGGACTTTTCATGCTCTTCATCACCACCACCTATCTGTTGAGCTCCAAAACTCTGGGAGCCCCTCTGGGCTTGTCCATCCCCCTCAACATCTCCTACATCATTGCGGCGGCATTCGCCTGCTGCGTGGGTGTCTGGGCTGAAATGCGGGGCAAGAAACTGCTCAAAACGGAAAATCCCCAAGAGTGATTTAGAACTGACTTTCCCTGTGGAGTACCGCATAATCCTTTGCGGTACTCCTTTTTTTTCTTGACAAATAAACATTGAAGCTGTATAGTAAATATATGTATCCAACTGTAAAATCAAGGAGTTCAACAATGAAAAAACTGCTGCTGCTGGCACTTGCTGTGTCAACACTGGGCTGCTTTGGAGCAATGGAAGCATTTGCCCCCAAGGCGGTGAGTCCCCGGTATTACAAGATCGGAAAAAAAGCTGAGATCACTCTGGTCAAAAACGGCAAAGCCGCCTTTGAGATCGTCGCCCCCCGGAGCGCCGCTCCCATCGCCCGTTTTGCCGCTCAGGAGCTGGCTGATTTCATGGGCAGGATCACCGGAGCCAAACTGAAGGTCCTGACTGCCCCCACGGGGAAAGTACCCGCCTTTATCGTGGGTGATACCAAAGCCGCCAAAGCCGCCGGTATCGACCTTGCCAAACTTGACCGTGACGGATTCTTCATCAAAACCTTCAAAGGCAATGTCATCATCATCGGCAACGATGAAAGATCCCCCCGGGCTCTCCGTGAAAGTTTCATGCAGCGGGGCACTGTCAACGGTGTCTACGACTTTCTTGAACGCTTTGGCGGCGTCAAATTTTATTTCCCCGGTCCCATGGGAACCATCGTCCCTGTCAAAAAGAACTGGGCACTTCCTGCCATCGACATTGCCGACCGTCCTGACAGCCAGTTCCGGCAGATCTACTGCATTGAACTCAAAGATCTCAACAGGAACAAAAAGGACTATCTTCCTGAATCCATGGCAAAACTCCCTGTGACCCGCATGACCAATCTCTACCAGCGCATGAGCACGCTGCGCATCCCCAACTGCCACGGTCTTGCCAAACTGGGACTGGTCCAGAGATTCCGCAAGAGCCACCCCGAATATTTCGCTCTCAGAGGTGACGGCTCCCGTATGGACGGCACCCATGTCACCGCTCCCAGCACCCGCCACGGACATCTCTGTTTCAGCTCTCCTGTGAAAGAGGTGATCTATCAGGATGCCGCCGCCTTTCTCCAGGGCAAGCCTGCCACTGCCACCGGCGCTCTCATGCCCAACGGGAAATCCGGGTGGCACGGCGCTTACTTCTCACGCCCTTTCTTCAACATCATGCCCAACGACGGCATGTTCGCCTGCCAGTGTGCCAAGTGCAAAGCGGTCTACGCCAAAGGGAACCAGGCGATCTCTGAGCTGATCTGGGACTTTAAGATCGACATTGCCGAAAGGCTGACCCGCAACAAGATCCCCGGTTACATCACCGTTATGGCATACGCTCAGTACAAATCCATTCCCCGCCGTGCCATCCCCAACAACATGATCGTCCATCTGGCGCTCACCGGTCCCTGGAAAGAGGCGAACCCCGCCGTCCAGAAAAAAGATCTTGAACTCCTTGCCGACTGGCACAAAAAACTGGGGCAGAAGACCTATCTCTGGACCTACGCCACCAAGTGCGGCAACGCCATCAGCGACATTCCCGGATTCACCCCCTACGCTGTGGGCAGCTTCTTCAAAAAGAGCGCTCCCCACTCCTTCGGAACCTTCTTTGAAGCCGAAACCGACCACTGGATGTTCGGCGCTATGAACTTTTACATTCTGGGCAAAGTCCTCTGGGACAGCAAAGCCGATGTCAACGCCATTATGGAAGAACACTACGCTCTCATGTACGGCAAAGCCGCTCCCATGATGAAGGAAATCTACCGCACCTGGGAAAAACACTGGCTCAAGGACATCATGGCAAACATCCGCGAAACCGCCATCGGACCTCAGGCGGCACTGCCTTCACGCTATGACATCTGGAACAAGATCTACTCCCCCGCTGAGATGAAGCGCATCGAAGATCTTTTCAACAAAGCTGAAAAAGTTGTTGCCAAAGACAAAGCCGCCCTTGCCCGTGTGAAATTCATGCGCAAAGAGATCTGGGGCAAGGTCCTTGACGGCAAAAAGGAATTTGACAAAGCCAACAACGACCGGAAGATCTGGACCGCCGCCATGCCTGAAACCAAAGCAAAGATCACCATTGACGGCAAACTCAACGAAAAGGAGTGGAAACGCTCCGTTCCCGTTCACATGATCACCCGCAGCAGGAAAAAGGATATTCCCATTGAAGTGGGAACTCAGGTCCGGATGCTCTGCGACAAAGACAATTTCTATTTCGCCTTTGAATGCGAAGAGCCTGAGACCTCCAACCTTCTTGAAGCCAAACGGGGCTTTGATGCCATGGATCTGTGGCGCGACAATCTGGTGGAACTCTTTTTCAGCGATGACCGCAAATCCGAAGTACTCTACCAGATCATGCTGGGCAGCAACGGATGCGTCACCGATCTGCGCTGGGTGGTCAGCAAACACGATATGAAGTGGAACAGTAATGTGGAATACAAATCCGGTATCATCCCCGGCAAAAAGTGGATCGCAGAACTCCGTATCCCCCGCAGTTCCATGCCTGAACTCAAGGGCAAAAAGAGCTTCATGGCAAACTTTACCCGGGGACGGATGCTCAAGGGCAAGAATGTTCAGCCCTACTATGTGTGGGCTCCCTTCCCCAAACAGAATCCGGAAAACTGCGGTGTCATCCTTCTTGCCGACAAGGTTCCTGATGACTCCATCGTCCTTTTCGGCGACTTTGACCGCAAGCCTTACGGTCCCAAGGGCAAAGAGCGCTATCTGGGGGACCACAAGCGGGGATTGTGGTACGGTTATAAAAAACTGACCATCGACAACAAAACATTCCGTACAGCAGGCGCTTCTGCGGTGATCACTCCCGGTGAAGGGCTCACCTATTTCCCCAAATTCAAGCCTTCCACCAAATATCTGCTTTCCTTCTCTGTGAAACTGGAAAATGTGAAAGCACAGCTCACCACCGCAAGCGGATTCTACGCCTGTGTCCGTCTGGGAGGAGCAGGTCCTGCCAAACAGTACTTTGCCGTGCCTTCCCCCGCCATGACCGGTACCAATGACTGGGTGCGGCTGGAGCTGGAGTTCACCACCCCTGCCAATACAGGAAAACTTTCCAAACCCTACATCAGCTTCAACCTGCGCAAAGCCACCGGCAAAGTCTGGATCGACAATGTGCGCATGGTGGAAGTGAAGTGATTTTTTCCGCTTGAGGTAAAGGCTGACCCCAAAAGAGTTTGGAGGCTTTTACCAGGAGCTGTGAGGGGGGCGCGTTTGATCCGGAAAAGGAGCAGCACGCCCCCTTTACTGTTTTTAAATGGCGAAGCGATTCTGAAACTGCTTCAAGATATCATACAAATCAAAAAAAGGAAAATCAGCATGGATTTGAAAAATGAAATCTTGAGACTGCTTGCTGAAAACGGCCGTCTCAGTGCAGCCGATATTGCCGAAAGGCTGCAAATCACAGAAAAATCAGCTCAAAAAGCCGTCGGTGAACTTGAATCAGACGGCGTTATCGTCGGCTACCGTGCCATGTTTGATGAAACCGTCCTTCCGGAAACTGCGGTCAAGGCGATCATCGAAGTAAAAACAAAACCCGAACGCGACAGCGGCTTTGACCGCATTGCAAAACGGATCAGCAAATTTTCAAAGGTCGAATCTGTTTACCTTGTTTCAGGAAGCTATGATTTGCTTCTTGAAGTCCATGGAGACTCCCTGAAGGATGTGGCAGAGTTCGTTGCAAGCAAACTGGCGACCATAGAGGGGGTGATCTCAACCTCAACTCTGTTTTTGCTGAAAAAATATAAAGAACTTGGAAAGATGATGCAAGATGAAGAACATAAAGAAAGACTCAATATCACACCCTGACCCACGCCCCCGTCTGGCGGAACATATCGCAAAACTGCCCAAAAGCGGCATCCGTGATTTTTTTGAACTGGTCAACCAGATGGATGATGTGATCTCTCTCGGCGTCGGAGAACCTGATTTCGTAACACCGTGGACGATCCGTGAAAATGCCATCTACTCCCTTGACAGCGGCAGAACCAGTTATACCTCCAACCTCGGACTGCTTTCTCTGCGCAAAGCTGTCTGCAAATATGTGGCAGACAATTACCATGTCAAATACGATCCATCATGTGAATGTATCATAACTGTGGGCGTCAGTGAAGCACTTGATCTTGTCATTCGTGCCATCACCGACCCGGGGGATGAGATCATTTATCATGAACCCTGCTATGTCTCATACGCCCCTGAAATAAAAATGGCGCTGGGAGTTCCCGTGCCGGTGGATACCTGCGAAAAAAATGGTTTTGCTCTGGATCCGGCAGACCTTGAAAAGGCGATCACGCCCAAAACCAAAGCAATACTCCTGAACTTTCCCTGCAATCCCACCGGCGCTGTGATCGATATGGAGCAGATGAAAGCGATCGCACAAACAGCCATAAAACATGATCTGATCGTACTTGCGGATCTGATCTACTCCGAACTGATCTACGACTCCGGTATCATGCCGGCAATATCTTCACTGCCCGGTATGAAGGAAAGAACCGTTTTTCTTCATGGCTTTTCAAAAGCATTTGCCATGACCGGATTCCGCATCGGCTACGCCTGCGGTCCCCGGGATATCATCGACGCCATGATGAAAATACACCAGTATTCCATGCTGTGTGCCCCCATAACAGCTCAGGAGGCTGCGGAGGAGGCATTGAAAAACGCCCTCTGCGACAGAGATGTCATGTGCAGGGAATACCGCGCCCGCAGAAATGTCATTGTCAAGCGTTTCAACGATGCCGGACTCCCCTGTGTTATGCCCCATGGCGCCTTTTATGTTTTCCCGAATATTACCTCAACGGGGTTGTCGTCCATGGAGTTTGCCACACAGCTCATTCATAAAAAGAAGGTGGCAGTGGTGCCGGGAACGGCATTCGGCGCCTGTGGTGAAGGGTACATAAGAGCCTGTTACGCAACATCCATGGAAGGGATCAATGAAGCCACAGCCAGAATCAGAGAGTTTGTTGAAGAGTTGAAAAAGTAACTGCTCCTCAACAGGTCCCTTGCAGAAAAGCACCTTGAACGCATTGAAAACGTTCAAGGTGCTTTTTATTGCTCAGAGTTGTAAAAATCAGTTGCCTCCGACCAGACGGATCATGGTCTGACACAGCTCTTTGATGGAGACCTGACGCCCCACATACCCCACCTCGCTCTGGCAGCTCATAAGCCGGGGAGCGCTCAGGAGTTTGGGCATCACCGCGCCCCAGTCAACGGTCCCTCTGCCGGGAAGGTCGTGGTCATCGCCCACGCCGCTGTTGTCGTGGATGTGACAGGTGACGATGTGGGGATGGAGTTTTTCAAGAGCGGCAGGTTCTTCAAAGAGATTGCCCCGCCATGCCTGTTCCACCTGATATTTGGAGTAGTTCTTGGGCTTGCCGTCACGGGCGGGCGCCATGTAGTTGGCGTGTCCCACATCGAAACAGCATCCCAGGAAGGGGGAATCAAAGTGGTTCAGGATCCAAAGCACCTCATCGGTGGCATTGGACATTTCAAAACTGTTTTCCACAGCCAGCACGATCCCCGCCTTTTCCGCTTCGGGAAGGAGTTTTTCAACACTTTCCAAAGCCAGTTCCCGCATCTTCTCAAGAGAAATCTCAGGTCTGAAGATACAATCCCATGCCCCCACATGGATCACATAGGTTTTGCATCCGGCTTCGGCGGCGTAGTTCATGCACTTGATGTGCCCTTCCACCAGATAGGGGCGGCGGGCTTTCACGCTGCAGTTGAGATCCCAGCATTCGCCGAAAGGAGCGTGGATCTCAAAGAGTTTGACACCGGCGCCACGGGCAAAGCGTTCAAGGTTGCTGTAATAGCGGGGATCCTCAAGGATCCTGCCCGCCATGATCTCGTCGATGACCACATTTTCGGCGCCGTTGGCGGCAAATTCCAGAAAGACATTGGGCAGCAGTGCGTCAGTAAAGTTCCTGCTGCCGGTAAAAAAACTCAAAGGGATCTTGCTCATTTTCATATCTCCTTAAAAAAGTAACAGCTGTTCTGAATCATCATCATGGCGGCTCTTCTTTTTGAGCCTGACCGTATGACGGGGGAGCCGGGTGACGGCATCCCGCTGGGCATCGCCGGTACGCTCCAGAAGCTCAAGCAGATCATTGGCACGGGTGAGGACCTCCTGAGGGAGTCCCGCCAGCTTTGCCACATGGATACCGTAACTGCGGTCGCTTGGTCCCGGCACGATCTGCCGCAGGAAAATAATATCCTCTCCATACTCCCGCACCGCCACATTGTAGTTGTTGACGCCCCGCCTTGTCCTTGCCAGTTCGGTCAGTTCGTGGTAATGGGTGGCAAACTGGGTACGGCAGCGGATCTCATCGTGGAGAAACTCCGCCACAGACCAGGCGATGGAAAGTCCGTCAAAGGTACTGGTTCCCCTGCCGATCTCATCAAGGATGACCAGACTCTTCGCCGTGGCATGGTTGAGGATATTGGCAGTTTCAAGCATCTCAACCATAAAGGTGCTCTGCCCCCGTGAAAGATCGTCCGCAGCCCCCACCCGGGTGAAGATCCGGTCCACCAGACCGATCTGGGCGGACTCAGCAGGAATAAAGGAGCCCAGCTGCGCCATGATGACCAGAAGCGCCGTCTGACGGATGTAGGTGGATTTACCAGCCATATTGGGACCGGTAATAAGCATCAGACGGTTCAAGTCACCATCCAGCTTGCAGTCGTTGGGGACGAAATGCCCCGGGTTCATACGGTCGATAACAGGGTGTCTCCCCCCCGTGATGACCAAACGGTCGTCGTCGTAGATCTCAGGGCGCACATAGTGGTTGAGCCGTGCGGTTTCAGCAAGGGAGCCCAGAGCGTCCACAGCGGCGACGGCATCGGCTGCCTCCTGCAAAGCGTGGGTGTACTCCACAGCAGCGCTGCGGAGCTCGGAAAAGATGGCGCTTTCCAGATTCCTTGCCTTTTCCTCTGCGCCTAAGATTTTGTTTTCAAGCTCTTTCAACTCCGGCGTGATGAAACGCTCGGCGTTCACAAGGGTCTGTTTGCGGATGTAATCTTCAGGAACAGCACTCAGATTGGCTTTGCTTACCTCGATATAGTACCCGAAAACAGAGTTGAATTTCACTTTGAGAGACTTGATCCCGGTGCGCTCGATCTCACGCATCTGGATCTGTGCCAGCCAATTTTTCCCTTCGGTGGCGGCGGAGCGCAGTTCATCCAGTTCGGGGGAAAATCCGCTTTTGATTACGCCTCCATCCACAAGGAGCGCCGGAGTGTTTTCATCAATGGTATCAAAGATCCGTGTAACCAGTTCAGAAAAGTCGGCTATGCGGTACATCTCTTTTTCAAAGATGGGGAGCTTGAAGGGCTCAAGCATCATCTTCACCCCGGGGAGACAGTCAAGAGAAACGGCAAGGGCAAGAAGATCCCGGGGCCCTGCGCTGCCGATGTTGAGTTTGCCGGTAATGCGTTCGATATCCCGGATGACGCCGATGGTCTCCCGGAGCTCTGCCAGAGAGAGCTGATCGTAGATAAAGCTGTCAACAGCATCCTGCCGTTCAACGATGGGATCGTGTTCTTTCAAAGGACGCAGAAGCCAGTTCCGCAGTTTCCGCCCCCCCATGGGGGTGACGGTCCTGTCAAGGACGCCCAGCAGAGAGCCCCCTTTGCTCTTGTCATACATGGAACAGACGATCTCAAGGTTGCGCAAAGAGATGGGATCCAGCTCCAGCGCCCCGGAACAGGAGCGCAGTTCCAGCTTGGTGACATGTCCTGCCTCATGGCGGAGATTGAGCACAGCGTAGCGGAGCAAAGCCCCCGCCGCACAGACCGCTTGAGGAAACTCCCGGCAGCCGAAACCGTCAAGAGAGAGAACGCCGAAATGGTCACAGAGGTAACGGTTGTTTTCCTGAAAGTCAAATTCAAAATTATCAAGCTCTGTAAAAAGCATCTTCTCAGGTCCCGGAAGGGTATTGCTCCTGAGCTCCTCAAGGAGTCCCGGTTCTATGACCGTTTCACGGACATCAAAACGGCGCATTTCTGCGTCGATCTGTTCCAGATTGCCTGTGAACACAAAAAATTCCCCCACACTGATATCCAGCAGGGCAAGGGCATAAACATTTGCCTTGTCCCGGCAGAGAGCGGCGGCGTAGTTGTTGACCACTGAGTTGAGCATGGTGCTCTCAGTGACGGTGCCGGGAGTGATGATGCGGGTGATTTCCCGTTTGACGATGCCTTTGGCAAGTTTGGGGTCTTCCATCTGGTCGGCGATGGCGACCTTGAGTCCGGCGCCCACCAGTTTGGGCAGATAGCTTTCAAGGGCGTGGTGTGGGAATCCGCACATGGGATATCCCTGACGCTTGGTAAGGACAAGGTCAAGAACAGCGCTGACCTTTTCGGCATCTTCAAAGAATTCTTCATAAAAGTCCCCCAACCGGAAAAGCAGTACGGCATCGGCAGGTATGGAGGCCTTTGCCTCTTTATACTGCCTCATCATGGGGGTGATTTTTTCGTCGGGAGCACTCATTTGACAAACTCCATCTCAATACGGACACCCTTGCCGGCGGCGCTGCCTGCGGCTTTGAAAATGGAGACCTTCCCGTATTGAACAAGATCGTAAGAAAGAAGCATTTTGCCAATGGCTCCTGCAAGGGACTCCAGCAGATAAAAGTAGCTGTCGGCGACGATCTGCAGCGTTCTTCTTTCGATCTCTGAGTAGTCCACGCTTTTGAAAAGATCGTCGGAGTCAGCGGCACCTTTCAAATCAAGCCCTACTTCAATGTCGATCAAAAGATTCTGCTTCCTGATACGCTCATGGGGCAGAGTGCCGATAAGGGCGTTGACAGAGATGCCTTCAATGCGGATCTTATCCATCTCTCAGCGCTCCTGATAGAGAGTCGGGTCGGGAACACCGGCTTCGGCAAACCCCGCCTTTCTGAGGGTACAGCTGTCGCAGACGCCGCAAGACCTTCCAGCGGCATCGGGATTGTAGCAGCTGACGGTCCAGCTGTAATCGACCCCCAGCGCAACACCGGTGCGGATGATTTCCGCCTTGCTCATAGCTTGCAGGGGAGTTTCAATGTGCCAGTGCCATCCTTCATCACAGGCACAGGTCCCCAGTTCGGCAGTGCGCCTGAAGGAGTCAATAAAGGCGGCGCGGCAATCGGGGTAGCCGGAGTAGTCCACGCTGTTGACACCGATAAAGATGTGGCGTGCTTTCAGGATCTCCCCCCAGGCAGCGGCAAAAGAGAGAAAGACCATGTTCCTTGCAGGAACGTATGTCACAGGCATTTCCCCTTTATCATTGGCATCAGGCACCGCAATGGAGTCATCGGTCAAGGCTGAGCCTCCCCACTGACGCAAGTCGATGGTCATGACCGAATGACGCTTTGAACCCAATTTTTCAGCCACAAGGGCGGCACGGTCAAGTTCGCAGCGGTGGCGCTGTCCGTAATCAAAGGCAAGGGTGTAGCACTCAAAACCTCTGGAACGGGCAATGGCAAGGCAGGTGGCGGAGTCGAGACCGCCGGACAACAAGATAACAGCTTTTTCCATAAAAGGCTCCTCAAACACCCCGGCGGTCGCCCCAGATGATCTTGTGCATCTGCAACTGCATCCGCCAGGGGAGCGGGGACTCCATGACATAAGAACTGAGCTCCTCAAAGGAAACTCTGCCCCAGACAGGACTGGCGATGAGATGAGGCGTCCTTTCAAAAAGGGCGTATTTAACGATTATTTCGCAGGCAAAATCAAAGTCTGCACGGGAAGAGATGACAAACTTGACTTCGTCATGCTTCTGCAGCAGAGCGTAATTCTCATAACAGATGGAACCGCTCATGCCGGAGTCCGGCAGTTTGCAGTCAAGGATCTTCCGGACTTGAACGGGCACATCCCCAATGGGCATGGAACCGTTGGTCTCAAGGAGCACCTCTATTCCGTTGTCGATCAGAGCCTGACAGAGATGGGGTGTCTCAGGGGAACACAAAGGCTCCCCCCCCGTGATTTCAGCAAGGGTCAGCCCGCTTGAAAGCACTTCATCGACCAGAGACGCCACACTGCGTTGGGTACCTGCTTCAAAACTCCGGGCGTACCGGGTATCACAATAAGAGCAGTCAAGGTTGCATCCGGCAAGCCGGATAAAGAAACATTTTCTCCCGGCGTGGGTGGACTCACCCTGAAGACTTGCAAAAGTTTCACAAACGCGCACTTTAAGCTGCTCACTCCTCAAAGTAAGTGCATCCGGAAGAAGCAGACTCCTCAATGCGGATGCTGCGGACTTTTATATTCCCGTCGTTGATGATATCGCTGAGACGGTGATAGATCTTCATTGCCATCACTTCGCTGGTGGGATTGACTTGGGCATACTCAGGGAGCTCTGAAAGGTTCTTGTGATCGTAACCGTCAAGGATACCGTCAAGAGCCGCCTTGAGGCGCTTGAAATCAAGAGCGATACCGATCTCATTGAGTTTATCAGTGCGGACAACAGCAATGACATTGTAGTTGTGTCCGTGAAGATTGCGGCAGTCGCCATCATAACCTTTGAGCTGATGTGCTGCAGAGAATGTGCGGCGGATCTCAATATCAAACATAATTATTCCTCGTCATCAAACTCTTCGTCGTCGAACTCTTCATCGTCGAACTCTTCGTCGTCGATATCATCAAATTCGTCATCGTCGAACTCACTGGTGTTCTGGAACTCTTCATCGTCAGCCAGATCGCCAAAGATATCTTCCTGATCTTCACCGTAATCGAATTCATCATCATCATCGAGGTCATCATCGCTCATGGCAAGATCGGGCGCGCTGATCAAGGCGCCGCACTCGGGGCAGCAGCCGTCTTCGACTTCGATGGCACTCTCACTGACTTCAGTATTGCAATAGGGACATTTACTCATTATGATGTGATCCTTTCTTTCAAGATATGGTTAAAGTAAAAATACTGGAATGCTGCTTTTACGAAAAAAGGCGACCTCAACAAAGGATCGCCTTTTACTTTTGCTCCGGGGAGCCGGGAGGAAGAAAAGGAACACAATGCGCGCTCTCCTCCCGGGAGTGGAGCAAAAGGGCAGGGAAATTATTTCTTGCTGCCGGCTCCGACCTTGGCTGCCCGTGCAGGGGTGTTGTCATAGATGGAAAGGAAATCAACACTGCCAAAGTTGGTCAGAGGCTGATTGGTGACCTTGCTTTCGATGACCTGCACATCGGAGCTTGAGGATCTGGCACCGGCAGAAGCCATTCTGGCGTTGTACTCACGGCGGGCAAGTTCAAGCTCTTTGGCAGCGCGGCGCTTGGCGGCTTCAAGTTCGCTGCGGATCTGGGTGACATGCTTTGCGCTGATGGAGTTGATACCGATGGCATTGAGCATACGGTAGTAGGAGACATAGTAGTTGCCCAGAGACATGAGACGCTCGATCTCAGTTTCGGCAGTCGCCAGACGGATGTGGTCCAGCTGCAGTTTGGAAAGATCTCCGGCACGGGCGGTGCGGCGGGCCTGCGCCAGATTCTCAGCAAAGGCCTTGTAGGTCTTGGCATCGATATCGTAACGCTCTTTTGTGGCGACCATGTTGGCATGGGCGATACGGACCTGAGCCATAACAGCGATCGCCTGAGCAAAGCCCCGCTTTTCATCGGCGGCGACCTGTTTGTTCATAGCAAGAGCTCTGGAAACATGGACGGGGATCTTCAACAGATTGTAAGCGGCGCGGATTCCCAGTTCCCACCAGTTCATGTGATAGAGGAAGGAGTTGCTGGAATTGGTAAAGTCATAGAAGAGACGGACCTGGGGGAACATCATAACGATCTCTTTGCGCACTTCCAGAATGTTGATGTGACGCTGAATATCGATTTCATAGAGTTCAGGGCGTTTGAAAAGAGCGATCTGCTCCATCATTTCGATGCTGGGCAGCTTGTAATCAGGCAGACTGTTGAGAACGGCATCTTCCACAACGATCTTGCCGGAGGGAGCCATACCCATGAGAGAACGCAGTTCAACACAGCTGTTCTGATAGCTGCGGACATAGTTGGTAAGACGCTTTTCCATGTCGATGAAGCGGCGGGTCTCGTCAAAGGCGCGGAAGGGATCAAGCTGACCGGCTTTGGAAAGTTTCTGGATCAGTTCATAGCGGTTGCGGCATTCGTCAAGGAGTCCGGAGGTGATCCGGATAGCCTTCTGAGCGGCAGCCACAGAGAAATAAGCCCGGACCACATCAAGGGTCAGGTTCTGAGAGGCGCGCCGGGTGCGCTGTTCACGCATGTAGACCCGGTCCTGAGCCTGCTGGGTGTTGAAGAAGGCAAGACCAAAGTCAAGGACACTCAGAGCAAGGTCGATGTTGAAATAATTCACATTGCGATCCTGACTCTTGGAGTAGCCGTAGGTCAAACCGTCAGAGCCCACCTTTTCACTGGATGAAGCGGGGGTGTTGCTGCGGAAAGTGGCAGTATCGTTGATGTTGAGCTCAGGGAGCATTCCCAGCATTTCTGCAGTTTTGAACTCTTTGGCGACCTTTTCTTCAAGTTTGCTGACCTGCAGATTGAGGTTGTGTTTTTGAGCCATGTCAACACATTCACGCAGAGTCAGCTTTTTGCCTTCCACAAGTTCACGGTATTTGGCACCTTCAAAGTGCCTGATAGCCAACTCGGCACGCTCATTGCGGTAATCCTCCATATTCTGGCATCCTGCAAAGAGGAAAGCCAGAGCGATGACCGCTGTTCCTGCGACAAACTGATTGATCTTCTTCATACTTTCGATCCCTATTGTTTATGTTGTCTGTTTATAGTTTTTTATTACATTTGTTCCGAAAACACAAGAACAAGATCCGAAAAGAACTGACCGGATACTGTTCTTGTATCTCCTCTCCTTTGGATCCTCTCACCCTTTCCCGATCACGGGAAAAGGGCGAGAAAGGATGGACTGACCGGTTATACAGATCAGTTGGCAGCTTCGTTCTTTTTCAGAACGCCGGCTTCCAGCAGCTTGTCGATGAGCTGCTGCATGGAGTTGTAGGCGCTCAGGAAGCCCTGGGGAGGCATGATGACACGGATGCTGCTCTGGGGCACGGGAGCTTCGCCTTCGGCACCGGGCTGGAGGGTGACGAAATCAAAACGAACCATGGCTCCGGCGAAATGGATCTGACCGATACCGTCTGCGAAAATTTCTTTCTGACACATAATACAATTCCTTTCGTTTTTGGGTTTATTTATACTTCAAAGAGTGATTTCTTCCAATTTTTTCTGAAGCTCATCGGCACGCTGGGTCGCATATTTGAATCCGTCAGGACCGGATGCGGCTTTTCTGTACCACCTGATAGCTTCGTGTTTATCCTCAGGGACACCGAGGCCGCCTTCGTAACATCTGGCGATCATAAACTGAGCATAGCGGTTACCGGCTGTTGCGGAAATACGGAAGAGTGCCGCTGCCTTGGCAAGATCTTTCCTGACTCCCCGTCCGTTCTCGTAGCAGCAGGCAAGTTCATAAATGCCGTAGCTGTTCCCCGCCTCTGCAGCTCTGCGGAACCATTTGACAGCCGTATCAAGATTTTTCTCCACGATGTTGCCGTTGGAGTAGAGAAGTCCGATCTCATACATGGCATCGGTGTTGCCCAGCTTCACTGCCTCCTGCAGATAAGTGAGAGCTGCCGGACCATTCTGTGCTCTGCCGATACCGTCGCGCATACAAAGCCCCACCATCAGATAACCGGCAGGATTGCCCAGTTCGGCGGCTTTTTTGTAATGTCTGTATGCGGTTTCGGCGTTGACAGCTTTGCCGCCCAGACCTCTGGCGTAGGCAAATCCCAGCCACAGCTCGCCTTCAGAACTCCTCATGGCGGCGGCAAGTTCAAAGTCTCTGACAGCGGCACGGGGATCTTTCTTCACGCCCACACCGTTGAGTTTTGCCAATCCCATTTTTGCAACAGCATCGCCATTGCCTTTGTTCTTGCCCTGAGCAAGGTAGCTATGGGCTTTGCGGAAATCCTTTTCAACGCCCCAGCCGTTAAAGTAGTACTCAGCAAGGAGGACATAAGCAGGATCATAGTTGAGCTTGGCTGCAAGTTCAAGATTCTGGCGTCCCAGTTTGTAGTCGCGGTCGAGCTTCACGCCTTCAGTGTACATCTTACCCAGAGAGTAAGCGGCGGCGGCGTTGCCGTCAACAGCAGACTTTTGGACCAGTGCGATACCGCTGCCGATCTGGGAACCCTTGATGTCATGAGCTTTGCTGATAAGATCAGAAAGCATGGCGGCAGCATGTTTGTTCCCCTGATTGGCTGCTTTTTCCAGATATCTGACAGCGGCAAGGGTATTGCGCTGCACACCCACACCGTCTCTGAGATAGGCGGCATAAAGGATTTGAGCGTAACTGTCACCGCTGCGGGCTGCCTCAAAGGCAAGCTGTGCGGCACTGGCATAATCGATCTTGCACCCCATGCCTTTGAGGTAGCAGAGAGAAAGATAATATTTAGCTTCGGCATTGCCTGATTCTGAAGCGCTAACGAAACGCTTGAAAGCCTGAACATCTGCCGGATCTTCATCATGGGCAGGGGTAATGAGGCGCTGCAAATAGGCACGACCCATTTTCACCTTGCCGTCAACAACGCCGCGCCGCTCTGCACGCCGGATCATATCCAGACCTTTGGCTCTTTTGCCGGTGGTTGCCAGCTGGAACCCTGCCGCGGCGAGAGCTTCGGGATCCCCCAGCTCTGCGGCTTTGAGCATAAGATCCATCCAATTTCGTTCCCCGGCTCTGCGGGCGATGAGAGCCCGGAGTCTGAAAGCGGGGGCATACCCTTTCTTCATGGCAGATTCAGCCAGAGGCAATGCGGCACTATCATCCTGATTCTTGAAATGGAAGAAGCCCAGATAGGCTTGAGCACGGGCATTCCCGGCAGAAGCAAGCTGACGGAGCTTGTTCCACGCAAGGACTTTTTCTTCATTTGTCTTGCCGTTTTCAAAGTCAACTTCGGCAATAGCAGTTTCTCTGTCGGGCATTCCCACGGCGAGAACGAACCACTCCCGTGCCTGAACAGGATCGTTTTTGATCATGCCCCCTTTGAAGAACCAGTCACCCAGAAGCATGGCAGCAAGTTTGTTGCCCCCCGCTGCGGCACGGCGCAAATAACGCAGTGCCAGAGGGTGATCTTCCTGAATGATGACTTTATTGTTCCGGGAGTAACCTTCAAGATAAACCTGCGAGAGGACCACCATTGCGTTGGAAATACCTTGAACGGCTGAACTTTCCAGCAGATCCACAGCACGGGGCACATCCTGAGCGCCGCCGATGCCGCGCAGCATGAAGAAACCTGCCCAGAACTGACCGATGGCATTGCCTTTTTGTGCTGCTTCAAGGAATAAGCTGCGGGCTTTGGGCAGGGACTTTGCCACGCCGAACCCCTCTTTATAACAGACGCCCAGCAAAGCTGTTGCCTGACTTACCTTGCCCTTCAGATATTGGAGCTGCCGGATGGCTTCAGCAGGTTTCGCATCAATGCTTTCGGGGGTATGTTCCTTCATCTTGAGAACAGCGGCGATCTCTTTGGAAAGAGCCGATGCCGACTTGACTGAACCGGCAGCAAAAACACCGGCACCTGCGACCAGCAGAAGGGCTGACAGAATATGCTTCAAACTCATCATTACCTCAATATAATCAATTTTTGTACTAATCTTCAAAAATACTTCTACAATAAACCATCAGATACTTTACATGCCAAACGCTGATATTTCAAGTTTAAAGCGGAAAAAATATTGTTTTTTTTTGAAAAAAAAGGAAAAAAAGCCTTTTTATCCCTCTTTTTTTCCGTCACGGAGACTTTTCCGACATCTCTCCGGAAGAAACCTTTTTAACATTCCGGTCTTTCAAAGCCCCCTGATCTCCTGAAGGATCTTCTGCAGTTTCAACAGGGGCAGACCGATGATATTTTCAAGTTCCCCCTTCCATGTTGCCCCCAGCAGTTCAGGATGTTCCTGGATGGCGTAGGCACCGGCTTTATCAAGAACATTCACGACCGCCATATAACCGGCGATCTCCCGTGAAGAGAGCTCCTTGAAAGTGACCTCTGAAACCACGCTCCAGAGAGAGCTCCAATTTTTCTTTCTGCAAATAAGAGCCACGCCGCTTATGACCTTGTGGGTCCTGCCGCTGAGGGAGCGGAGCATGGCGGTTGCCTCTGCCTCAGAAGCTGGCTTGCCCAGCATTTTTCCTCCGGCAAAAACTGCGGTATCTGCCCCCAGAACAAATGCTTCCGGATAAAGTTCCGCCACGGCAGCTGCTTTGAGAAGAGCATTCTCCTGAGGGACTTTTTCCAGTTCCGCCCCATCCTCCAATTCTTCGACCTGAGGGGAAAGAACGGTAAACTCCGGAACGATCCTTTTGAGAAGTTCCCTGCGCCGTGGGGATTCAGAGGCCAATATAAGCATCTTTGTCCTGTGCCGGGGGCTGATTTTTACCGTTTTGATCCCAATTTTCTTCAGGATTGCAGATCCACAGACGGATCTCCTGAAGAGAATTTATGCCGAAACCTTTTTCCAGAGCAGTCATGAGCCTGGGTTTGAACTCGTCGCAGAATGCGGGGATCCCTGAGGCGTCAGAAAGCAGATAATTGCAGTACACCGTCAGCTGATAGTTTTTCCCCTTTCTGGTCAAAACGATCTTTTCGGCAATAATGGAAGGATATGCCGCAAGTTCACGGTCCACCACAGAAGCGATGACCTCCCGGTTGACCAGAGTGTTGCCGTCGCCCCGTCCCACCTCAATGTATGAACAGCGCCGGGTCCTGAAGATGAAAGCGATGATCCCTCTGAGCACGATGAGCAGGAGGATCCAGACGAGAGCCAGAGCAAGACCTGCGGCGAAACCGTTGCCGAATTCGCTGCCTGTCAGGTTTTTCCACAAGGCAGGATCGCTGAAAAGTTTCCAATACTCCATTTGTTTTTTACCTGTTGTTTGATCTGAACCGGTGCTGCAGAAGAAAATCTTTTTTTTCTGCCGCACACACCTTCGGGGTCTGTTAATTGAACACTCCGGAAGGTCCTGAAGGACCCCTTCCGGAGCAATACATGTGATCCGGCACAGAGAAGAAGTTTTTTTCCACTTTCAGAAAGTCACGCTTCTTCTTACTGCGCCATCACATAACGGATCAGGGGATGGGGATGTTGACCACGGGAGCGGAAACATTCCCTGCCTCGCCGTCCTCCTCTTCATCAGTCTCATCTTCGGGCTGTTCGTCGATATCCTGAACAGCGACATTGACACGGGTAACGGTCATGCCGGTGACAGATTCGATATTGTCGATGACTGCACGCTGGACAGCCTGGACCACATCGGGCAGACGGTAGCCGATAAGGATATTGAGCTTGAGATCGATGGTCACACAGTTGTCACCTGCGATACCCACGGTAATGGCACGCGCCTGCATACGGCGGCTGCCGACGATGCTGGCGATGGCATCGACCACGGTGCTTCCTGCGAGGCGGGAAACGCCGGGGACCTTGCGGGTCGCCATGGCGACAAGGTTGGCAATCACATTTTCGTGGATCTTGATCTCACCGAGTTCACCTTCCATCAAAGAGGTTTCTGCTGAAGTCTGTGCGTTGACAGCTGCGGGGACTTCCTGAACATCGCTTTTCTTTTCACTTTTCATGCTTTTCCTCCTTATTTGAGTTCTGGGACATGCGGTCAACAAATCCGGTATCGTATTTGCCTTCTGCAAAGTCCTTGTGATTGATTATCAGTTTCTGAAAGTTCTGAGTGGTACGGACACCTTCAACGACCATTTCGTTGAGGGCGCGGCGGCAGACGGAAAGAGCCTCCTGACGGTCGGCGCCGCAGACGATGATCTTGGCGATGAGACTGTCATAATAGGGGGGGATCCTGTAACCGGAATAGACATGGCTGTCCACGCGCACATTGCGTCCGCCGGGGGGAATGAACAAAGAGACCATACCGGGGGAAGGAGCAAATCCGTGTTCAGGATCTTCGGCATTGATGCGGCATTCGATGGCATGTCCTTTGATGACGATATCCTTCTGGCGCAGAGTCATCTTTTCTCCGGCGGCGATGCGGATCATCTCTTTGATGAGGTCAACGCCGGTGATCATCTCTGTGACAGGATGCTCCACCTGGATGCGGGTATTCATTTCCATGAAATAGAAATCCCCTTCAGCAGTGTAAAGGAACTCGATGGTTCCGGCGCTGGAGTAACCGGCAGCTTTGGCAGCTTTCACAGCGGCGCTGCCGATCTTTTCGCGGATACGGGCATTCAGTGCCGGTGAAGGTGACTCCTCAAGGAGCTTCTGGTTCCGGCGCTGCACACTGCAGTCCCGTTCCCCCAGATATACCACATTGCCGTGGTTGTCCGCAAGGATCTGCACCTCGATATGCCGGGGATTGACGATGAACTTTTCCATATAGAGATCGCCGTTGCCGAAAGCCTTTTCAGACTCGGTGCGGGCGGCGTGGAATCCCTGGATCAGACTGGCATCGTTGTGGGCGATACGCATACCCCGTCCGCCGCCCCCTGCGGAGGCTTTGATGATGACAGGATATTTCAGCTTGTGCGCCATTTCAAGAGCCTGTTCCTCGCTTTCAAGAAGCCCGTCGCTGCCGGGGGTCACAGGGACGCCCGCCTTGCGCATGGTCTCACGGGCAACGGATTTATCCCCCAGAGCCCGCATGGCGGCGGCGCTGGGTCCGATGAAGGCGATACCGTGCTTGGCACAGGCTTCGGCAAAGTAGGCATTTTCCGCAAGGAATCCGTAACCGGGGTGGACTGCATCCACATCGCAGATGGCGGCAACGGAAAGAATGCGTTCAATAAGCAGATAACTGGACTGGGGCTGGGGAGGACCGATGCAGACTGCTTCATCTGCAAGCCGCACGGGCATACTGTCAGCATCAGCCTGAGAGTAGACGATAACAGTGCGGATATTCATTTCGCGGCAGGCGCGGATGATCCGCAATGCGATCTCTCCCCGGTTGGCAATAAGGATCTTGTTGAACATATTACTCCAGAACTATAAGGACTTGACCATATTCAACGGGCTGGCCATTCTGGGCCACGATCTCTTTGACCACGCCGGATTTTTCCGCCTTGATCTCATTCATCACCTTCATGGCTTCGATGATACAGATGACTGTATCAGGAGTCACGCGGTCGCCCACCTGCACAAAGGGTGCGGCATCGGGAGAGGGAGCGGAATAAAATGTTCCCACCAGAGGAGACTCCACAACGATCCCCGGGGCAGGTGCGGCAGCGGGAGCTGCTTCAACTGCCGCTGCAGGGGCGGGAGCGGCAGCTGCAGGGAGCTGCTGCATAACAACGGGAGCGGCGATCTGGGCAGGGGCGGCAGCTTCGCGCTTGATGCTGATGTTGCTGCCTTCAGCTTCCACCGAAAATTCGGTCAGCTGGTACTCTGCCATGAGCTTCATTATGGTCTTAATGTCTTCAATATTCATCATACTTATCCTCGTTTTGTTTTTATGACAAGCGGGCTGTCAGAGCCCGGATGGCCAAAGTGTAAGATGCCTTGCCGAATCCGGCGACCACGCCGATACAGGCGGAACCGGTAATGGAGGTGTGCCGGAAATCCTCACGCTTGAAAATGTTGCTCAAGTGCACCTCAACAGCAGGAAGCGCCGCCCCGAGAAGGGCATCGTGGAGAGCAACTGAAGTGTGGGTGTAACCGGCGGGGTTGATAACGATCCCCTCGATCCCCTCAAGAGGAGCCTCTCCGATGCGGCTGATGAGAGCCCCTTCGGAATCGGATTGGAAACAGACCAATTCAAAGCCCAGCTCTGCAGCGCAATCACAGCACGCCTTTTCAATATCCGCCAGTGTATCGTAGCCGTAAATCTCAGGCTCACGGCGCCCCAGAAGACGCAAATTGGGACCGTTTACCAATAAAATCTTTCTGCTCATCTGAGAGATTTCCCCCTTATAAAATCAATGTTCTTTCTGCAAAATAATCTTTCGCAGTTACATAATATAGCACTCCAAAAGCGATTTTACAATTCCCGGATCACAAGTTTTGGCTTGGGCTGCAGCTCCACAAGGGTATTTTCGTTGAAAGGAGTCTTTGTTTCAAGCTGATGTCCGGACTGACGGAGATTGACGATCACCAGTGTGACTCCTGTAACGATCAGTGCCAGCAGCAGGAAAATAATCAGCACTGCCACCAGAGCCAGATTGCGTATCCGGCGCATATTTTCTTCGCTCTCGTCGCTGCCCTTCACCGACTTGGAAAAATCATCGGGCACATCAAAGGAGATCTCTGTACGCAGCCTGTCAAGGAACTCCCGTGCCAGAGCGTTGTTGATATTGTAGAAGTGACAGAGCCGCTTGACATATGCAATGACATAAACCGGCTGGGGGAGCTTGGAAAAGTCCTCCTCTTCAAGGGCTCTGAGCATATCCTCCTTGATCCGGGTGGCTGCAAAGACATCTGCGTAAGTCAAATTGAGTCTTTCACGCTGGATCTTGAGAAACTCTCCGCAGCTGCGGGCGCCGCAGGCATCGGTATCGGGGATCTGTTCCTCTTCGATAACGCTTTCCTCGGTAATGATCTTTTCTTTCACACTCCCGGACTCCCGGACCGTCTGCTCCTGCCGGGGCTGCGGAACGGAGTTCACATCTGCGTTCTCAGAAAAAAGTTCGTTGCTGCCGTTTTCGTTATTCATAAATCTTCACCTTTTGGGGTTCAATCATTGATATCAAGTCCGTCAAAAACAAGTATATCCCGTTTATTGCCGCTGCCGGAAGGGGGACCTACGATGCCCCGTTTTTCCATTTCATCTATGAGTTTGGCGGCACTGTTGTAACCGATCCCCAGACGGCGCTGCAGATAACTTGTACTTGCCTTGCGTTCGCTGAGGATCACCTCAAGGGCCTGCCGCATAATGTCGTTGTCTCCGGGGCGCATATATTTCTTTATCATGCCGGAAACATCGGCGCTCCCCTCCCAGGGAGCATCATCATCGTCATCAAACTCCTCCTCACCGTCCTCATCGGGCTCCTCTTCGGCGATGACCTGACTGTTGAACTGCTGGGGCGCCTGAGCGCTGACGAATTCAACCACCTTCTGAATATCGGAGTCGGGAACAAAAGAGCCCTGCACACGCTCGATGTGCATGGATGAAGGAGACATGTAAAGCATATCCCCCTTGCCCAGAAGTTTTTCCCCGCCGGGGGAGTCAAGGACCACACGGCTGTCGATCAATGAACGCACCTGGAAACAGAGACGGGTGGGCAGATTCGCCTTGATCACACCGGTGATCACATTGGTTGAGGGACGCTGGGTGGCGACCACCACATGAACGCCTGCGGCGCGTCCCTTCTGGGCGATGCGGGTGATGGAGTTTTCAACATCCTTCTTCGCCTCGGTCATCATAAGATCCCCCAGCTCGTCGATAATGATGAGCAGCACCGGGAGCTTGTCGGGGATCTGGAGACCCTCATCATCGAAAACAGGTTCAGGAGAGGCGGGACGGGCGTTGAATTCGGAGATCTTCTTGACCCTTGCCGCAGCAAGGATACGGTAGCGTTTTTCCATTTCATTCACCGCCCAGCGCAGCGCCACAGGCACTTTGGCGGAGTCGTTGATCACCGGGGTGATGAGGTGGGGCAGATCCTTGTAAACATCGAACTCCACCACCTTGGGGTCCACCATGATGAGCTTGAGTTCATCGGGACGGAAGCGGAAGAGCAAACTCATGATGAGAGAGTTGGAGCAGACACTCTTACCGGTACCGGTGGAACCGGCAATAAGCATGTGGGGGGCACTTGCGATATCAAGGACCACAGGTTTGCCGGAAACATCTTTTCCCAGAGCAATGGGTATCTCAGCCTTGCCGGAGCGCCACTGTTCAGACTCCATCACTGAACGCATGAAAACGGCAGATGCCTTGCTGTTTGAAATTTCCACACCCACCACGGGGCGACCGGGGATGGGGGCAAGGATACGCACGCTCTGAGCAGCAAGGTTCATGGCGATGTTGTCGGCGATCTGCTCCACTTTGCGGACATTGACTCCGGGCTCAAGAGTCACCTCAAAACGGGTCACTCTGGGACCGGAGGTGTAGTTGCTCACCCTGCCCGGGATACCGAAATCTTCAAGGGTCTGTCTGAGGGCGATGCGGGCAGCGGAGATCTCTTCAAGATCCTCACTCCCCTCATCAGCTCCCTGCGAAAGCATGGAAAGAGGCGGAAGCACATAATCACTCTGGGGAGCCGCCGCCGCCGCACTGCTTCCCTGACGGGCGATATTGGTCTGAAGCTCATTGGTCCGGGGTGCCGGGGCGGGAGCGGGAACAGGTGCAGGGGCAGGGGCGGGTGCAGGAGCGGGTGCAGGCATGGAAGGAGCCTTCTCCTCTTCATCCTCTTCTTCAAACTCTTCCTCAGGATCTTCCTCAAAGAGATCATCGTCGTCGTCAGCAGCGGCGGTTTGGGCAGATCCTGCCACTTCTTCCTCAAAGGGCTTTTCCGGTTCAGCTTCACCGGGGGAGTTTTCCTCAGCCTCCGCCACAGGTGCAGGTGCAGCAACAGCGCTGACAGCACTTTTACGCATAGAAGGCGCCGGTTCCAGAGCCGGTTCCGGAACAGTGAAAAGCTGCGGGGGGCGCTCCTGTCTGTAGAGACGGGGTTGGGGCTCCTCTTCGGGCTCAACAGCTTCGTCGCTGTCAAAGGAGGAAAAAATTCCGGCGATCAGTTTTTTCCATTCGGCGATATAAAGCCAGACGACACCCCCTGCCAGCAATGCTATGGCAACGATGGCACAGCCGACGCTGCCGATGAGATGGCGGAGTATTCCTTCAGAAAGCTCTCCGCTGCGGGGAGCGGCAAAAAACTGTCCGATGACGCCGCCGGAGATCCCGGACTTGATGGACTCTTTGTGTCCCAGTCCCAGAGTGGGCAAGGTCTCTTCAAAGGATTCCGGAGCCAGCCCCAGAAGAAGAAGAGCGCCGGTCAGGATAAGGAGTGACGCCATAAAGCCCTGCCAGGGGTGAAAGGAGCGGTGCTCCAAATTGAATTCCCCCAGAGTCAGACGCACACAGCGGAAAAAGAAGAGCAAAAGCAGCAGATAGCACCCCAGTCCGAGGTGCATAAAAAGGGCGTGGGCGGAAACGGCTCCCACCCAGCCGATCCAGTTATCGACCACACGGCTGGCGCCGCCGTAAAGGACCACAGCATCCGTCGGGGAATAGGAGAGGACTGCCGCTGCAAAAAGCAGCAGCAGAACCAGCAGAAAAACGATTCTGAACAACCTGCCGCCTTCGTCGATACCGGCAGTTTTTGTGTTTTCAGCCATTGATGCTGTTACTCCATACTCAATATGTCACTCATAAAAAAAGCTTGCTCCGGGGTAATATAATCCACTATTTTGCATATTGCAAGAATCACGCCGGAGCTTTTTTGAAAAAAAATTTACAGGAAAGAGGAGCGTTTCTTCATTTCTGCATTGAAATCAGCGGTTTTCTTGAGAAAAATCACCTTCGTTTCAAATATGTAACGCTTCCTTTCATTGTTTTCAAAGGTCCGCATTTCGCCGAATGAGTCGGTCTCCCAGGGGGTATTGCTCCGGCTCAGGTTATCCACATTGGAGCTGGCAGCAAGGGGCGCCGAAAACTCATCGCCGGTCTGGGGATAGACCCCCACGGCTTTTGCAATGTTGCTGACGACACACACCGCATCCGCTCCCCGGGCACGGGCTTCATTGCGCAGCCGTGCATCCCGGTCATAGAGGTCAGTGTCCGCAGGACCTGTAAGAACGCCTCTGCCGATGATCCGGTACGCATCAGCAGGGATAGCGTCACGCCCCTGCAATATGGTCACAGGAGCAGACTCACTGCGGGGGGCAAAGGATTGCCCCACATAGTCAAAACTCATACATCCGGAAAGAAACAGCACTGCTGTCAAAAGGGGTATGATCTTTACTGACAAAAGCTTCATTCTTTAATCTCTCATCCTTTTAAGGTTGAACTCCCAGGTCTGTCCCCGGCGGATCTTGCGGACATAAAACTCCGCATTTCCATGACGGATCACATCCCCGACTCTGACGGGGCGGTCGAGGGTACGGGAGATCCAGACACCCACAGGCTCAGCCCGCAAAGGCAGATCCAGATGGGTATCCCGGGCAAGAAGCCGCAGGGGAACGCCGCCGCCCACCACCCAGAAGTTCTCTCCGGGGGAATAAAACGTGCGGGGCAGCGGATCGAATTCATCGTCCAGATCGCCGATAAGCTCTTCAATGATATCTTCAAGAGTGACCAGTCCCAAAGTGGTGTTGGTCTCAGGATCACGGACGATGGTGATGTGGCAGTTCTGCATGGTCAGATGTTCAAGCAGCTCTGCGGCAGTGTCATCGGGGGAGGAAAAGGGAACAGGACGCAGAATGTCATTCACCTTCACCGTACCGGGATGGGAACGGTGGATCGCCACCAACTCCTTGAAGTTCACATAGCCCAGGACCTCGTTTCTGTTGTCCTCTTCGCAGACAGGATAACGGGTATGGTAATCGTTGGCTGTGGAGTTCATGGCATCGGTCAGAGTCTGATCGGCGGTAAGGAAGGAGATGTTTTCCACATCGATCATAACATCCCTGGCACTCTTTTCTGAAAGGTGGGGCACCATCTTGATGATGCGCTCCTGACGGGAGGAGATGCTCTGGGTGCTGCGGGCAAGAGATGCAAGAGCAGAGATCTCTTCGGTGGTGGTGGGTTTTTCAGGCTTACGCTTTTCAAAGGGCTTGTTGATCCACTGAGTCACCTTGATGATAGGCATGAAAACATAGAGCAATCCCTGAAGCAAAGGACCGCACACCTGCATGACTCTGATGTTGAAACGGACGCCCAGAGTCTTGGGGAGCAGCTCGGTATACTGGACCATCAGCAAAGTAAAGACCAGAGAAAAGATGCTCATGGCTGTCGCATTATGGGGGTAGAGAGCATTCAAACTGGCACCGGCTTCGGCGGCACCGATGGTGTGGGCGGCGGTGTTGATGATGAGGATAACTGCCAGAGGCTTATCGATATCCTGTTTCAGTGTCATAAGGCACTTGCCTGCCCGGGGAGATTTGCGGTTGAGTTCAGCCACCTGACTGGGGGAAATGCTCAAGAGTGCCGCCTCCATCAGAGAGCAGCAGTGTGAAAAGGACATGGCAATTACCACACTGCTGAAAAAGTAAACCCATTCCCACCGGAAAGAGCTGCTGCCGGTTGTTTCCAATATATTTGCAATAAAACCTATACCCGCCGGATCTAAAGCGTCCATTTTTTCCTTTCTGTTACCGGAGCATCAATTTTTTTTGCTCAGGCTATTTATGATTTGACTTGAGTATTTATACGCCGTCTCCACGGCTCTCTGATTCCTTTTGGTAAAACGCGGAACACCCTTTACAAAGGGGGTGCTCCCCAATCATCCTGCTGTTCCTGCCGGAAGAGGAATACATACACTTCCGGCAGTTTTTGTCAAGTCAGGTGCAAAATTTCAGAAAAGCCCGTACTTCATTCAAGAACCGGAAGAACTTTTCTGTTATCAGCATCTCACATCATTTCTTCCTTTCTGTTGCTCCCGGCGTGCCCGGGACTTTTTTCAACATGGAGTCGATCTGCTTTTCAGCCTGCTCCGCAGAGATCTTCGCCTTGAGGACAAGGACCATCTGGGGAGGAAGGGTCTTCATGCACTGTTCAACGACCACCCGTTTCATCTGGTTGTAGCTGGGCAGTTTCATACGCTCCATGCTGCCGATGTCGGCAGAGTACTTGGCATAGATATAGCGTGCCAGACGCTCGTTGGCAAGAGCGGCATCGCTGTCATTGTAGATCAGGTAGTAGATACTCTTGAAGATGAGACCGCTGATGACCTCGCTTGCCTTCTTGACTCCGGCATCGCGGACATCTTCAGCCCACTGAGCGGCGACGAATGCTTCAAGATCCTCCCGTTTCCGGTGGGGCTCTTCTTTCATGAGGAGTTCGTAGTACTCTTTTGCCTTGGTGAATTTACCGAAATTGTAAAGAATACCGATAGCCTCTTTGATAAAGTTGATCTTGGCACTGCGGAAGGTGGAGTATTCAGCTCCGCCGTCGTAGACTTTGTGCACCTCGCTGTAGGTATCGTAGACCGCATCCACCAGAGCGATGTTGGGGGCAACCACAAGGTTATTGAAATCCTTGTCGTTGACCATAAGGATCCTGCCGCCCCGGAAGGATTCGTAGAGGGACTGGGTGATGAGACGGCTCAGACTGATATCTTTGTGTCCGGGAGTCCGTTTCAGCCCCATTGTCGCCCAGTAGATCGCCTGAGACTCAGGCACACGCCAGTCGAGCATACCGTACTTGTCGTTGATCTCAACGATGACATCGGGATCAAGTTTCAGACGGCGGCGCAGAAGTTCCGCCCGGAAAAAGGTGGTCATCTCTTTGAGAAGCGGTGCCCCCAGTTTGCCTGTGAGCACAGGGGGAAGAGCGGCAGGCTTTCTGCTTCTGAAATCGTTGTAAAGAGCTTCAAAGTCTTTGAAACCGTTCTCATGGATGACCTTCCACACAGGACCGTCTGCGGGGAACTTTTTCATAAACTCAGCTTCGCTTGCAGGAGCGGCGGCAAGCTCTTTCCATGAAGGTTCTGAACTGCCGGTGATATCGGTCATTTCAATGGCGAGGCGGTTCTTGTAAAACAAGTTGGCATCGTCAAGGACGTTGCCCAGCTTGTGCTGGAATATCCACGCCAGATCCTTGTAGAGAATGGGATCTTCCGGGTTGTACTCCAACGCCAGATCACGGATCAGCCGGATACCTTCGTTGACCCAGCGCCACCTTTCCGCGTGGCTGGAACAGGTCACAGAGATGTTGTAAGCCATATTCCACGCCAAATAAGCAGTGGCTCCTGAGAATGTGGGCTGAAGATCAGTGATCCACCGGGCAAGCTGAACCATTTCAAAGTAGTTCTGCTTCTCTTTCAGCGCTTCGGCACGGAGCCAGAGCAAGTCGGCGATGATGCCCCGGAAACTGCCCAGAGCCACTGTGGTGAAGGTCACAAGCACCGGGGCGTTTTTGATCTCCCCGGTAAAGCGCAGATGGTTCTTTTCAACAGAGTCATCCAGACGCCGTGACACGGCAGAGGCACCGAAAAGCAGTGCGATGGTCAGGACCACCAGCACGAAATACATGGTAATAATGCGGAATTTATTCATTTTCTTACGATCAGCCCCAGTTCACGCTTGTTGTAGAGATAGATCCCCAGCAGCACCAGCGGCAGCGCCCGGAGAACGATCATGTTGAGGAAGAGGGATCCGATGAAGCTCCACTCCACAAGCACGCCGTCAGAGACAAGTGAACTCACATCGAATTGCTGCAGCGGGATCACCACACAAAGCAGGATCTTACCCACCATCTGCCCGAAACGGTCAGCCATGCCAGCCAGATACTCCAGATTGACCATATAGACTGAGAAAGCTCCGAAAAGGAGATAGCTCAGCACCATGAAGATCGCCACAGGCATGGAAAGACATCCGGCAAAGGCACAACTCAAGGCGGCAAGGAGCATCAGCTCCAAAGCCGTGACCAGCACGGCACGGAGATAGTTTCCCGCAAATCCTGTGGCAGGGACCAGCAATTTGGGACCGTCCGCAGGCTGGAAGAACATATTTCCCTGAAGGCGGTCAAGGTTGGCAACGGTCATAAAAACGTGACCGTCAGAGGAGACGACCTTCCACTCAGGTTTCAGCTCTTTTTCGTGAAAGACGCCGGTCATGACCTGATCGGGTCTCTCATCAAGGGGGTAAAGATAGATGTCGTAGAGTTTCCCTTTGCGCTGCGCCACAGGTCCCGCCTGAAGAGCAACTTTGCGCTCACGGGGGATCCCCACTGACCAGAGGAGATGGGCAGGTCTCTGATCTTCGCTTGCCACCTTGTTGATGTAAGGACGGTAACGCAGATAGATGGACTTGCCTGTGTTGGCAGGGATGTTGGAAAAACGCCAGCTCTTCACAGTGTTGTGCCGCACCTCGGAGTCGGCGGAAACCACCTCAAGCTGGGAGTCTTTGATAAGTTTTTCCTGCATCTGGGTGTCCACAGAGCGCCCTTGAGCGTTCAATTTGGCGATCTTGCGGCGCACCAGTTCTGTGATGGCTTCGGAGTAATCCGGACGGTCCGCCTTGAAAGCACGGCGCCCCACAAGGACCTCGGAACGCATCCGTGTTTTTTCTTCTGCGGGAAACTCCAGCTTTTCAAAGCGGTTGAGGATGATAAAGTAGACCGCAGCTGAAGCAAAGACCAGCAGCAGCAGATTGACCAGACAGACACCCACCCATTTACCCAGCCAGACGGTGATCCGTGAAACAGGTTTGCTCACCACCATGTGCAGCTGGTAACTGTCGATATCGCAGGTCATGATGAAGCATCCCAGCCAGATGGAGGAAAGTCCCAGTACAGCACTGACGATCCAGAGGCTGTAGAAGATGGAACTTTTCAGAAAGTCCGCCGCTGAGGAGTTGGTGATCGTGGTAGGGATCAAAGCAACACACAAAAGCAGCACACCGAAAAGCAGCTGGAATATGTGGGACCTTACCGCATGGCAGAAGGTCAGTTTGACGATTGCAAGAAAGGCTCTCATTTGCGATTGCCCAATATATCGTTGAGTTTACGGTCCGCTTCAGAAAGTTTCTCAGCGGCGGCGGGTGAAACAGGCTTTGCCTCTTCAACTTTGGCAGCGCCCTTTTCTTCCATAAGTCCGGAAAGCTGAGACTCTGCAACTTTGGCTTTCTCCTCTTCAGCAGGAGCTGCGGCAGGAACTTCGCTCTTCTTCTGCACAGGCTGTTCCTCCTGGAGCAGAGACTCAAGGACGGCGCTCTTTTCATCGCCCTTTTCAAGATATTCGGCAATGCGTCCGCCGGAAACCACACCGGCAGTTTCCACGCTTTCGGCTTTTGCCTTGCCGATGACATCAAGGAAGAACTCTTCAAGGGTGCGTCTCGGGTGCTCCACCTTGAACTCTTCACCGTGGAGTGATCCGCGCAGAAGCTCAAGGAGTTTGGTCATAGTCTCTTCAGGCAGCACAGGAGTGGTGATAGAGGTGGAGTCAGAAACGGTCAGCAGCTTATTCAAAGCCCCTTCCGCACGGATCTTGCCGCCGTAAAGGACGATGACCCGGTCGCAGATATCCTCCACATCACTGAGCAGATGGCTGGTCACAAGAACCGTTTTGCCCCGCTTTTTCAGGGCAAGGATCAGATCTTTGACCTCCCGGCAGCCGATGGGGTCCAAACCGCTGGTGGGCTCGTCAAGGATCAGGAAAGAGGGATCGTTGATCATCGCCTGAGCGATACCGATACGGCGCGCCATACCTTTGGAAAATTCCCCCACCCGGCGGCGCCGGGCGTGGGTCATGCCCACCATATCCAGCAGCTGATCGATGCGCATGGCACGGTCAGCGGCGGAAAGGTTGAAAAGTGAACCGAAAAAGTCCAGTGTTTCCTCTGCGGTCAGATATTTGTAGAGGTAGGACTCCTCAGGGAGATAACCGATATCTCTCTTGGTTTCCACAGCTCTGGGGGAGCGCCCCATGACGGTAAGTTTGCCGCCGGTGGGGTAGAGAAGTCCCAGAAGCATTTTCACTGTGGTGGATTTACCGGAACCGTTGGGTCCCAGCAGTCCCACCACCTCGCCGGGGCGGATCTCAAAGTCGATATCATTGACGGCGCGGGCTTTGGGGCGTCCCCAGAAATCCCGGAACTCTTTGGTAAGTCCCACGGCACTGACAACGGGAGTGATGGTATCTTCCATATTCAATTATTCTTCCTCTTGCTCAGGTGAATCATCTTCCCCTTCCTCAAGGGTAAGTTCTTCACCGGTACGCACCAGACGGGCGCTGTTGAAAATGATGATCAGAGTACTGCCGGCATGGAGCACAGCCGCCCAGACAGGAGTCATGAGCCCCACTGCAGAAACGATCATGCCGCCAAAGAGGAACAGCATTCCGAAAAGCAGATTCTGATTGATGATCATTTGTGATTTGCGTGACAGATAGACCAGCATGGCGATGCGGCGCAGATCGTTGGTCATGAGTGCCACAGAAGCACTGTTGATCGCCACGTCGCTGCCGATGGCTCCCATGGCGATACCCAGATCACCTGCGGCAAGAGCGGGTGCGTCGTTGACACCGTCACCGACCACAGCGACACGGTGGTTTTCTTTGACCCGCTCCACAAAGGCGACCTTGCCTTCGGGGAGACATTCGCTTTCAAATTCGTCGATCTGGAGCTGGGAGGCGACGGTCTCGGCAACGGATTTACGGTCGCCAGTGACCATGGCGCAGTAGCGGACGCCCAGTTTCCGCAGATCAGTGAGCATGGCGGCGGATTCGTTGCGGATCTTGTCCCGGAATCCGATCCAGCCGATGACCTTGCCGCCCCGGGCGACATAGACCACGCTCATGCCTTCAGCTTCAAGGTCGTCGTGGAGAGGAATATCAAGTCCCTGCTCCTTCATCCAGTTGGCACGGCCGACGATGATCTCGACGCCGTTGACTTTGCCTGAGACACCTTTACCGTGGGCTTCGGTGAGCTCATCGGCAAGGGGGAGTTCCAATCCGGCTTCGGCGGCAAGTTTCTGGATCGCCCTGGCGGTGGGGTGGTTGCTTGACTGTTCCACGGCACCGGCGGTCTGGAGCAGTTCCGCCTGAGAGATATCGCCGAAAACCTGCAGACGCACCACTGAGAGGAGTCCGTCGGTCAGAGTACCGGTCTTATCGAAGACAAAGGCGGTCAGTTTGGAGGCAAGCTCCAGATGGGAGACATTCTTGATGAAGATACCCAGACGGGCGGCGGCGGCAACTGCCGCCACCACAGCGGTGGGGGTGGCAAGAACCACGGCACAGGGGCAGGAGATGACCAGAAAGGCGATGACGGAGTTCATATCTTCAGTGAACCACCAGCAGACCCATGCGATCATGAGGACGGTGGGGGTGTAGAATCCGGCATAGCGGTCGATGATCCGCACCACAGGGGTGCGGCTCGCCTCTGCCTGAAGTATCATATCTTTGACCTTGCCCAGAGTGGTATCCTCGCCCACCTTTGTGACCTGAAGCTCAACAGCACCGGTCAGGTTCTGGGTACCGGCAAAGACCTCGGAGCCCACGCTCTTTTCCACAGGGACCGATTCACCGGTGATGGATGCCTGATTGACGGTACTTTCACCGGCGACGATGACGGCGTCCACAGGGAAGTTTTCGCCGGGGCGCACGCGGATGATGTCACCCACCTTCAGATCAGTGACCTGAGACTCCTGTTCCACGCCGTCGATGACCTGATGCGCCACATTGGGGGTCAGCTTGATAAGCTCCTCGATGGAGCGCTGGGCACCGCTGGCGGTACGGGTCTCGATGATGATGGTCAGCAGCAGGAAGAAGGCGATGATGCCCGCCATCTGGAAATCCCCGTTGGCAAGAGAAGCCAGAATGGCAAGAGCCACCAGTTCGTTCATGTAGACCTTGCCCCGCCAGAGATCCTTGATGGCGGTCAGGACGATGGGCAGCGCCAGCACCACAGCACCGGCAAGGGCGCTGAGCTGGACGGCATACTCCTGAGAGGGGAGCAGATACTCCAGGATGAAGGAGTTCAAGGTCAGCAGACCGCCCCCCAGAGCAAAGAAAAGTTTGCCCATTCCCCGGTCGTGACCGGCACCTTCGGTAAGGGAGTCGTGACCGCAGGGGCAGTTAGGTTTGCCGTGTTCTTCATGATGGTGGCCGCAGGAGCAGTTGTGTTCATGTTCGTGGTCATGCCCGCAGGAGCAGTTGTGTTCGTGATGAGCCATTTCTTACTTTCCTTCCTTTGCGGCATCTTTTTTGGGAGCGGGCCGGTTTTTGGGTTGGGGGTTCAACTGCACCCGGATCTGCCGTTTTTTGTTGCTGGACCCCATGATGAAGCGATCCTCGGTTGAGGCCTGCATTGCCTCTGAAAGCGCCGCCGTATAAAGGGCAATAAGCACCGTGCGGGGGCTTTCTTTGTATTTGGCGTTGATTGCCTTGAAATATTCGGTCTCAGCCTTCATATCAGCCACGACCCGGCTCTTGTAGGCACGGGCGGCGGCGATGATCTCGGCGGCTTTGGCGCGGGCTTCGTTTTCGGTTTCCACCTTGTAGGTGAGAGCCTTGCTCCGGAGCTCGGAGCTGGCGTTACCGGCGGCGGTGGCTTCGTCAAAGGCTGCCTTGGTGCGGCTGGGGGGGAATGCCCGGAGCAGAGTCACATTTTCGATCTGGATACCGCAATCGAAACGGGCGACCATGCGGCTGAAAAGCTCTTCCACACGGGTCTTGTACTCCAGTTTTTTGGCAAAAAGGATGTTATCCACCTTTTCCATGGCGGTGACGCGGATCACAGCACTTTCAAAGAGCTTGGTCAGGAAGGTGCGGGGACCGCGACCGGAGGTGAATCCGTTGAAGTCGGTCACAAGATCGTCTTCAAGGACCCGCCCTGCCACCACGGGATTGGCGGGAGTGCAGAGCTTTTCATAATACTTTTTGGGGTCGATGACCTTGTAAGCCACCTGCCATGAGGCGTGGATGATGTTGGCGTCGCCGGTAAGGAGATAACGGTCGTCACCGGGGGTGAGAGAAGCCTTGACCTCTTCGCCGGGGATCTCCACGGGCAGAAAGTTCACATCCAGCTGCTGCTGGTTGGTCTGGACCCGGACGAACCGGTGGACAGGATAGGGCATGAACCAGCGGGCACCATCCTGATAGGCGCCGTGGAACTTGCCGAAACGCAGCACGATCACTGCCTGCTGGGGTTCCACTGAGAAGTAGCCGCCCCAGGTGAAGAAGTAAACGATCATGCCGACAATGGCAACCAGCAGTATGACAAAGGCATACTGAAGACTTTTGACAAGAGCTTTGAGACCGCCTTCATAGCGTCCGGAACGGTCAAACTCCTGATTGATAACGCTTTTGGGTTCCATGCTCATTTGTTTCCTTTTTGGGACTTTTTAAGTTCCTCAGCGCCCTCCTGAAGAATATCGAAAGGAGCGGTGCGGTAGTCTGTGACCAGAGTGGTGCGCCCCTTCATGATCTTGCGGAGACTGTCAAGTTTGAGGAGAAACTCAGCCAGTTTGGGGTCCTGAGTAAAGGTGGCGTAATATTTGGCGGCTTCGGCGTCGCCTTCGGCGCGGATGGTCCGTGCCTTTGCCTCGGCATCAGCCAGCTGGATGGTCTTGGAGGTATCGGCTTCGGTGCGGATCTGTTTGGCACGGGCGTTACCTTCTGAGATGTAGGCGTCGGACTGGACCTTGCGTTCGGCGATCATGCGGTCGGCGACCTTCTCGCTGATGGACTTGGGCACATTGATGGTGCTGATACCCACGTCGATGATGGCGATACCGTAATCTTTGGTTTCAGCAGCAAGATTCTTCCGGATCTTTTCCTGGATCATGGTCAGCTTCATCTCTTTGGGATCGGTGTTGATGATCTCTCTGAAAAGACATTCACCGATAGCGGCGTTTTTGTAACCCCGCATGAGGGCGTTGAGTTTTTCCTCGCCCTGAGTGATGTTCTCAAGGGTGCGGAAGAATTTCTCAGCATCGGCGATGCGGAAATTCACATAGATCGCCACCAGCAGATTGTGTCCGTCGCGGGTGGTGGTTTCCTCCAGCTTCCCGGCGCCGCCGGCAAAGCAGCGGGTGCGTTTGTCAAAGCGGTAGATACGCTGGAAAGGATAGGGCCAGCGGAAGTGGAGACCGGGTTCAGTGACCTGCGCAGGACGCCCCAGAGTGGTGACAACTGCCACCTCGGTTTCGTTGAGCTGGAAAGAGAAAACAGCGAAAAGCAGGATCACTGCAACCAGCAGTCCCAACACCCAGGTCGGCCAATGTTTGAAAAAATTGTTAGCAGCCATGACGATTTTCCTTTATTTTATGTATTGAAATAATTTGTTCCATTACTTGTTGCTGAGCTGAGTCACATCGGTATCGACCAGGTCGAGCCGTTCTTTTTCCTCAAAGTTGAGTTCGTAAACTTCGCTTTCGTTGTTGAGGGGGACCACATACTTTCTGATCCCGGCACAGTCAACGGCAAGGAAATTCAAAAGCTCACGGAGCTTGAACACAGAGGGCATGGCACGGTAGGCAATGAGCTGTTTGGTGAATCTTTCGCTCTCAGCCCGTGCCACTTTACCGGTGGTGGCGCTGTAGGTTTTTGCCTCAGCCACGATGCGCTGGGCTTCCGCCCTGGCTTCGGGGAGGGTTTTGATCTTGTAGGCTTCTGCCCCCAGGATGGCAGTTTCACGCTGTTCCATGGCGCCGATGACCTCCTGATAGGCGGGAGCCACCTTTTCGATGGGGGGATGGGCGTCGAGGATGAGGAGCGTTTCCACCTTGATGCCCAGCTTCTGCTGGTCAGCCAGATACTGCACCCGCTTCATGATCGCCTTCTGGGCGTTGAGACGGTTGGAGGACATGAGCTCCATCATGGATGTGCTTGCCAGATATTCCGTCGCTGCCTGCTGACCGATGCGGCGCAGACTGTAGACCGGATTGGCGTTGCTGTAGGCATATTCAAAGACATCCTTGATGCGGTACTGGATGGGCATGGTCAGACGGACAAATGAGATGGAGGGAGCTGCAGCAGGATCCTGCTTATCGCTCTGATTGCCGGAGTTCTTGACCGCCACCAGAAAGTTGCTGTCCTCGCCGCCGCCGTGAGCTTTGGTCCAGAGGACGGTCTCTGAAATTTCTGAATTGCGTTTGGTTCCGGCTTTCACATTCAGATCGTCGGCAACATTGCCGTCCCCAACGGTCTTTTCCCCGATGACGATCTGGCGCACCTCACTGGTGCTGAACATGTTGACAGTTCCGAAAGGCCAGGGGAGACTCCAGTAGATACCGGGGGTAAGGAGTTTTCTTTCGATGCGTCCCAGATTCTCTCTGACACCCACCTGACTGGGACCGACTTCGTGGATGGAGGAAAAGAAGAGGAAGAATACCACCACCAGCATGAAAAGGGGGAAGAAAGAGCGCTCCACAAATCCGTAGAGCCATGTCCCTGAAACCTTGAATCCGAACTGATAGTCAAGAGCTGAGGCGATGTTGCGCATGACGCCCCCGGGCTCGGTGAAAAGAGCAAGGAGGCGGCTTTCAAAGACCGGACGGCTCTCTTTCAGGGTGCGGGGACGGTAAAATTCGATGATGAAGTTGGTGACAAATTCTACACCCAGAACCAGGAAGATCCAGAAAAAGACCTTTCCTGCGCTGAGGTCGGCTTCCATGATGTTGTTGCTGTGGAGCAGCGCCATGACTGTGGCGGTCGCCATAACAGCAAAACCGGCGATGAGCCATGCCCCCACAGGGCGGAGCCAGCGGAAGGCTTTGCTCCGTGACTGCCCCACGTAGAAGGCGCCGATAAAGATGTTGAGCAGCATCATGATAATGGCGATCAGAGCGGTGTAAAGGGCATTGCCCCCCATGCTGACCGCTCCGGAACTGCGGCTTGCCCAGATGGTGTTGAAATAGAAAAGGAATGCCCCTGTGACCACAGCTCCAACCAGAGCCAGAGCGTAAGGAGCAAAACGGCGGTAGTTGTCAAAGGAACGCTGGGCAGTGAAGCGCACATCCTCTTCCACATTGAGAGCCCTGTTTTCAGCGGCGTTGCGCTCCTCAAGGAACTGTTTTTCTTCATTTTCCAGCCCTGCCTGTGTGGAAAGCATCCCGTAGATCAGAGCACCGAAACTGAAAATCGCCGAAAGCGTATAGGTTATCAAGCCGAAACGGAAGACATCTCCGCCCCGCATGGAGCCTATTACAGCCGTCAGTATCAGAAAACAGACCGAAAAAATCAAACTGATCACCGACAATTTGGTCATCAGCCGTCCATTGTCTATTGAGACCTGGATGTTTGTTTTTGCCACTTTACAATTCCTTTCTATATTCTGTAATTTATATTCTTTTAAGCATCTGTTTCTTAAACATTACACCTTTTTTATTGAAATTTCAAGTCAGAAATGAGCTCTTTACTCATTTTTTTTGTTAAAATTTGCCATGACCCGTTTGATCTCACGGTCTGAATCCCGCTTTTTGATATCGTCTCTGCGGTCATATTCGTGTTTACCCTGAGCCAGTCCGATCTCGACTTTGACCAGTCCCCCTTTCAAATAAAAGGAAAGGGGCACAATGGCGTGTCCCCTGACTGCAATATGCCTGATAAGAGCGGCTATTTCCCTTTTGTGAAGGAGCAGACGGCGCATCCGCCGCACATCGTGGTTGAAGCGGTTGCCGAAATCGTAGTGGGAAATATGCACATTATGAAGGAAAGCTTCGCCGCCGGAAACGGTCACAAACCCCTCCTGGAGCTGGATCGTCCGGGCACGGCAGCTTTTCACCTCAGTTCCTGAAAGCTGAATCCCCGCCTCCATCTTCTGAAGTATGGCATAATCATGGAAAGCCCTGCGGTTGTTGGCAAGGACTGGAGAATCATTTTTCTGTTTTTTTGCCATAAATTATATTTCAATCCTTATCGGAGCGTAAAAATGCCCCGGCATTGTTGACGAAATTATTGTGCTGCGGCGTATTGTTTTTCCCCAGAGACTCCTGAAATTTTTTCAGCAGCTCCTGCTGTTCTTTGCTGAGATCCACGGGGGTCTCAATGACCAGACGGATGTGCAAGTCTCCCCGGTTGCCGCCACGGAGTGAAGGGACCCCCTTCCCTGCCAGACGCAGCACTCTGCCGTGCTGTGAACCTTTGGGGACCATAATGGTGCTTTTGCCTGAGATGGTAGGCACATCCAGTTCCCCGCCCAGTGCCGCAACAGCAAAGGGCACAGGGACCTCGCAGATCAGATCGTTGCCTTCCCGGTGGAAGATCCTGCTGGGGCGCACGGTCAAAAAGATATAAAGATCCCCGGGCGCTCCGCCGCGGTCCCCCGCATTGCCCATGCCGGAAACACGGAGCTGATTGCCTGTATCCATGCCGGGACGGATACGGATCTTCACAGGCTCTGTGATACGCTTTTTACCGCTGCCGCCGCAGGTACGGCAGGGTTTGTCGATGGTCTGTCCCTTGCCGCCGCAGGCACGGCAGGTCTGGCGGACGCTGAAAAATCCCTGAGAGACATTTTCCACGCCGCTGCCGCCGCAGTGGGGACAGACTTTCTTTGAAGCGCCCTCAGCGGCACCGGTGCCGTTACACTGGTCACAGCGGACCAGATGGGGGATCTGAAGCTCTTTTTCAGCGCCGTACATGGCATCTTCAAACTCAATGGTCAGATCAAAACGCAGATCCTCCCCCTGAACAGGGGCATTGGGGTTGCGTCTTCTGCCGCCGCCGAAAAGGTCTTCAAAACTGAAACCGCCGCCACCGCCGCCGAATCCGCCGCCGCCGAAAAAGGCGTTGAAGATATCCTGAGCGTGGTTGAAGTCGGCACCGCCGCCGCCCCCCTGACTGGTGTAGGCATCGTGACCGAACTGGTCATAACGGGCGCGTTTTTCGGGATTGCTCAAAACCTCGTAAGCAGCGGAGATCTCTTTGAACTTTTCTTCCGCCTCTTTATTCCCGGGATTCTTGTCGGGATGATATTTCACCGCAAGTTTGCGGTAAGCCTTCTTTATATCATCGGCTGAAGCATCTTTGGAAATCCCCAGTTGTTCATAGTAATCCATAGATCTTTACTCCTCTTTTTTATCTTCCTCTTTGGGAGCACCGGAGGAAACCACAACACGGGCAGGACGGAGTACTTTTTCTCCCAGTTTGAAACCGCAGTTCCACTGTTTTGAAACCACTCCCTCTTCGATTTCCTCTGAGCTCTCATGAGCCACAGCATCGTGGAGAGAGGGATCAAATTTTTCACCCACAGCATTGAAGGGCTTGAGGCTCAATTCGTCGAAAGCCTTGCGGTATTCGGCAATGATCATCATGAGTCCCTGACGGATGGCTTCGATATTGTCGCTCTGGCTGGCGGCAGTTTCAGCCATGGAAAGGAAATCATAGACGGCAAAAAAGGGCTGCACCGTATCTTCGATGGCGAAACGGCGGGCATCGGCAAGTTCCTTGACCATGCGTTTGCGGTAGTTCTGATATTCCGCCTGCAGATACAGATATTTCGCCTGGAGTGCGGCAAGCTCCTCTTCAGGAGTCAGCTTCTTTTCCTCTTTTTTTTCCTCTTTCTTCTCTTCTTTTGCCTCAGTTTCGGCAGCGGGAGTTTTCTCCTGAGCTTTCTCTTCGGGGATCTGCTGCTCCTGAATCTGCTCCTGAGTCTGCTCCTGAGTCTGCTCCTGAGTGGTTTCTTCTTTAATTTCTTTATCGTCTTTCATGGGTATACAGTTACTCCTTGTTTTATCTATTCAAATAGATAATATACACCCATAAGAGTTATTTTTCAAATTTTGATGAAAAAATGCTTTGGAGGAAAAAAACTCTGTCTCCATGATTCGGGAAACAGAGCTTCACATTCAGCATATCAGCGGCAGAAACCTTTGATCTCCACGCCGCTTGCGTCGGCGTGAAGTTCCTTTTCCTTTTCCGGGATCCCGCCGGGGAAGAAGGCAAAGGCAAGGGCAGCTCCCAAAGCAGCTGACACAGCGCTTGAAGTGACTACGCCCGCCTCATTACCGGCAGGGTCATAAAGTTTGACTCCTGCGTAAGGAGCACGCTTCCCTGAAAATACCACACAGCCCAGTTTGCTTTTCACATCGGCTGCACTCCGGGGGAGCTGGAGTTCCGCCGCACCGGGAACATTTCTTGCAAGGCGCAAGGACTCCTGCGCCGCAAGTCCTGCGGGCCAGGGAATATCTGTTTCAAGAAAAAGATCCCAGATCTGGTCGGCACATTCGGCATTGCAGTTGATCTCAAAGCCGGTATCGTCAAGATCCTGTGAAAAAGAGACGATGGCACGCAATCCGTCAAGTTCAAGGATCTTTGTCTCTCCCTTTCCGGGGAGGGCTTCTTCACTGACGCCGCATTGGGTCAGCACATCGATGCTTTCAGGACCGCTGATGCCGATGCAGCAGAGATATTCAGACAAGTCGCCGTATTCCAAACCCTTGCGGCTGAAAAGTTTTTCAACACGGTCACGGCTCTGGAAAGGGACGGTGATAAAAAGATCATCCTCACTCATAAGAGAGATACGGCAGAAGGCAACTGCCATACCTTCATCATCAATGAGCAGTTCAGAAGTGCAGCTGCCGCACTTTCTTTCGGTGCCCCCCTGAAAAAGCAGTTTTTCAACTGCCTGCAGCGCGCCGGGGAAAGCCACGCGGTATCTGCCGTCGGCGCAGAAGTCGAAAAGTGCCGCCTTTGTACGGCAGCACTCCTCTTCGTCAGCGGCGCCCTCAGAGAAGTTGAGGGGCAGACTCCATCCGGAACGGGGAACCATTTTCGCCCCCATTTCCAGATGGAACTCCCGCAGAAAAGTATTTTTCAGTTCAGCCATAACAACTTACTGCACCTTGGTGCCGAAAAGTTCTTTGGCAGCTTTGAGCCGTGCCACGGCAGTTGCCATGCCTTCGGGATGACGGAAAACTGCCGTTCCAGCCACCATGATGTCGGCGCCATGAGCGGCACACTCCTTGACGGTGTTTTCATCCACGCCCCCATCGACCTGAAGTCTGACATTCAATCCTCTGCGGTCGATCTCTTTGCGGAACGCCGCCACTTTGGGCATCTGGTGCGCCATAAAGCTCTGTCCGCCGAAACCGGGTTCAACGGTCATGACCAGAACCATGTCGATCTTATCCAGGTAGGGAAAAACCGCTTCGGCGGGGGTGGCGGGCTTCATGGAAATACCCACCTGAGCCCCCAGTCCGTGAATGGCGGCGATGGTGGCGTCGATGTCGTCGGCGCACTCGATGTGGAATGTCATCAGATCGGCTCCGGCTTCCTCACGGAACATCCGGGCGTAGCGCAGAGGGTGCTCGATCATCAGATGGACGTCAAAGAAAAGTTTGCTGTTCTTGCGCAGGGGCTTGAGGACCGGGGCGCCGAAAGAGATGTTGGGAACCAGTGCACCATCCATCACATCCAGATGGAGCATCTCGGCTCCGGCGGCGGCAACCTCGGAGATCTGTTCATTGAGTCTGCCGAAATCAGCGGCAAGAAGAGAGGGAGAAACAAGGATCTCACCTTTGGGAAAATCTGAAAGAACCATTTTTATTTACCTTTGAAAAAAGCCGGCTGCATGATGATAACACGCAACCGGCTGCAATTATTACAGAATGTTTCAGCCGATCTTGTCGAAACCGGTGAAGGGGCGCAAGACCTCGGGGATCTCGATGGAGCCGTCCTTCTGCTGATAATTTTCCATGATGGCAATGATCAGACGGTCGGTGGCAGCGGTGGCACTGATGGTGTGGACAAAGTCACGCTCGTCACCCTGCTTGTAGCGGATGTTGAGACGGCGGCTCTGGAAGCTGGTCAAGTTGGTGTTGCTGGTGACCTCACGGTAGGTTTTGAATGTGGGATACCAGGCTTCGATATCGTACTTTTTGTAACCGGGAGCGCCCAGGTCGCCCACGCAGACATTGACCACATGATAGGGGATGTTCAGGGACTTGAGGAGATCCTCTTCATTCTGCAGGCAGAATTCGTGGTATTTGGGGGAGTCCTCAGGTTTGCAGAAGACGATCTGCTCGACCTTGTGGAACTGGTGCACACGGAAAATACCTCTTGAAGCCTTGCCGTAGCTGCCGGATTCGGTCCGGAAACAGGGGGTGAAGGCGGTGTAGCACAAGGGCAGTTTGTCTCCATCCAGCACATCGTCGGCGTGATAGCCCACGAGGGTCTGTTCACTGGTGCCGATGAGCGCCAGATCTTCCCCTTCCAGATTGTAGGTCTGGTCGGCAAAGAAGGGCAGATAACCGGTTCCGTAGAGGGTGCGCTCCTTGGCGACGCAGGGGGTCATGAACATGGTGAATCCACGCTTCACAAGGAACTGCTGCACATAGAAGTAAAGAGCCTGAGCCAGCATGGCGCCTTTGCCCTTCCAGTAGTAGAAACCGGTTCCTGCGACCTTGGCACCCCGGGCGATATCAAGGATATCGTGCATTTCGCCCAGCTCCTGATGGTCGCGGATATCGAAGTCGAACTCACGGATGGTGCCGACTTTACGCAGTTCCACATTGCCGGTGTCATCGGTGCCGTCGGGCACATCGGGGGCAAGAAGATTGGGGATGCGGGTCAGGACCGCCATCATCTTTTTGTTGAGCCCTTCCATGGCGCTCTCTTTGGAGTTGAGCGTCAGTTTGATCTTTTTGACCTCTTCTCTGGCGGAGGGGTCTGAGGCACACTCTTTGCTCAGCTTGTTGCGGCGGGCGCGGAGCTCCTCCACCTCACGGTCAAGAGCCCGGTAATCTTTATCAAGGGCAAGAAGTCCGTCGATGTCAAGGGGGAAACCGCGGCGCTGGCAGTTTGCCTTGATCATTTCGGCATTTTCACGGATAAGTTTAAGATCCAGCATTTCAACAATATTTCCTTAAATTATTTGAACTGGGGCATGGGGAATGCCGCCATAAAGTTTTTGACCTCTTCGCCCAGAGCTTTGAGGGCGTTTTCATCTTCACGCAGAGCAACACCGCGCTCGATGAAGTCTGCCACATTGACCATTTCAGCCTCCTTGAGTCCCCGGGTGGTGATAGCGGGGGTACCGATACGGATACCGCTGGTGACAGAGGGCTTTTCGGGATCGAAGGGGATCATGTTCTTGTTGACGGTGATACGGGCGATGTCAAGAGCGTTGGCGACAGCCTTGCCGGTTGCCTGTTTGGGACGCAGGTCAATGAGCATCAGGTGGTTGTCGGTACCGCCGGAAACGATCCGGAATCCGCGCTTTGCAAGTTCGTCAGCCAGCTTGGCGGCGTTGAGTTTGACCTGCTGCTGATAGGCTTTGAACTCAGGTTTGAGAGCTTCAAGGAAGCAGACAGCCTTGGCGGCGACAACATGTTCCAGAGGTCCGCCCTGGAGTCCGGGGAAGACGGCGGAGTTGATGGCTTTGAGGTACTGCTCCTTGCAGAGGATCAGACCGCCCCGGGGTCCGCGCAAAGTCTTGTGGGTGGTGGTGGTGACGATGTCGCAGTAGGGAACGGGGTTGGGATGGACTCCGGCGGCAACGAGACCGGCGATGTGTGCCATATCAACAAAGAGGATGGCGCCCACCTTGTCGGCGATCTCACGCAGACGGGCAAAGTCGATGACTCTGGGATAGGCACTGGCACCGGCAAGGATCATGCGGGGCTTGTTTTCCACAGCCAGCTTCTCGACCTCGTCGTAGTCGATCATTTCGGTCTCACGGGAGACACCGTAGGGGATCATGTTGTAAAGTTTGCCTGAGAAGTTCAGGGGATGTCCGTGGGTCAGATGACCGCCGTGGTCAAGACTCATGGCAAGGACAGTGTCTCCGGGCTGGCAGAGAGCGGTGTAGACCGCCTGATTGGCTCCGGAACCGGAGTGGGGCTGAACGTTGGCAGCTTCGGCGCCGAAAAGTTCTTTGGCACGCTCGATGGCAAGGGTTTCAACCTGATCCACAAATTCGCAGCCGTTGTAGTAGCGTTTGCCGGAGTATCCTTCGGCGTATTTGTTGGTCAGCACAGAGCCCTGAGCGGCACGGACAGCACAGCTGGCAAAGTTTTCGCTGGCAATAAGTTCGATACCGTCATTCTGACGGGCGCTTTCACGGTCGATGGCGGCGGCGATCTCAGGATCAGTGGCACGGAGAGCAGCGATATCGTCATGGGTGGCAGTTTCCAGCTTGTTCAAACGGCGGGCATGACGGGCGTCGGCGGAAAAGGGAGTTGCCAAAAAGGCTTCGATGATCTTGCTGATCTCGTCATTGTCACAGGCATCCCCGGGGAGGACCAGACAGTTGGCAGCGTTGTGCTCTCTGCCTTTGGCGGCAAGTTCAGGGGTTCCGGCGACCACGGCGCGGACACCGTGGAAACGGTTGGCGACCATTGCCATGCCGAATCCGGTACGGCAGATCAGCACCAGAGCGTCAATGACGCCGCAGCTGAGAGCCTTGGCGGCAGGAGCGCTGAAATCGGGATAGTCATCACCGGGATCAGCTGCAGAAGGACCAAAGTCAACGACCTGATGTCCGAGAGATTTCAACACTTCAGCCAGTTTTCCTTTGGCAGAGAATCCGGCATGATCCGTACCGATTCCGATGGTCAGTTTCTGACCGGCGATTTCTTTGATGCTCATTACTTATCTCCTTGGTTAGGGTTATTTGATTCTATAAAAAGTTGATCTATAAATGGTTTCATAAAGTTGAAAACAGCTTTGTAATCCCCGACACTGCCGCCGAATGGATCGGGAACATCCTCATTTGGTATCAGAGTGCGGACCTTCTCACGGAGCTCGGGCACGATGTGGCGCATCATGGCGGCGTGGGTGCGGGTCATGCCGATAAGCAGATCGTAGTTCTGCGCCCGTTTGGGGGTGAAAGCTGTGGATGAGAACTCTTTTGTCTCAATGCCAAGCTCTTCCATGACCGCTTGTGCGGCGTGTGAAATGGGGGCACCGTCATTGGCATAGATCCCGGCGGAGTCCGCCTGACAGGAGCTGTTGTTTTTCCGGGCGAGGGCGTTGAAATAGAGTTCAGCCATGGGGCTGCGGCAGCTGTTGCCGGTACAGACGAAAAGGATCTTCATTTTTTACAGCTCCTCTCCCCCCAGCCAGAGTGTATGTCCGGGGGCACATTTGAATCCGCATTCAGCGTAGAACTTTTCGGTGCCGGGGACACCCACCAGACCGATCCAGTCGATGCGGCGATTTTTCAATTCCTCCTGCAGAGCGCAGACGATCATCTTGCCCACGCCTTTGCGGCGGAAAGCACTTTTGACCATGATATCCTGAATGTAGGCGTCTGAGACACCGTCAGAAATGGCTCTGCCCACCCCGGCAAGCTCCCCCTGAGACGTAAAAGCCCCCGCCACGATAAAAGAGTTGGCGAAGGCATTTCCGGGGAAAGCGGGGTCTGTATTTTCATCTATCCAGCGGTTTTCAAGGTACAGTTCCCGCGCCGCCTGAAGAAATCCGGGCGTAAACTGTTGAACTGTTTTTACCTGAAAACCGTCGGTCATGACAAATCCTTTTGCTGTTTTGACTTATTACATCCGCTCCACAACGGCTTTGGCGAATGCGGAGCAGCTGACCTCAGTCGCCCCTTCGGTCAACCGGGCAAGGTCGTAGGTCATGATCTTGTCGGAGATGGCGTTTTCAAGACCTTTGATAACCAGATCGGCAGCCTCATCCCACCCCAGATGGCGGAGAAGCATTTCCCCTGAAAGGGCAAGGGAACCGGGGTTGACCTTATCCATACCGGTGTACTTGGGAGCGGTGCCGTGGGTGGCTTCAAAGATGGCGTGACCGGTGATGTAGTTGATGTTGGCTCCGGGAGCGATGCCGATACCGCCCACGCAGGCGGCGAGAGCGTCGGAAACATAGTCGCCGTTGAGGTTCAAAGTGGCGATGACATCGTACTCCGCAGGACGGGTCAGGATCTGCTGCAAAAAGGCGTCGCAGATGCAGTCTTTGACCAGAATCTTCCCTTCGGGAGCCACGCCGTTGCAGTCGTCGTAAGCCACAGCCACATCGGCATATTCCCGTTTGACCAGTTCATAGCCCCAGTTTTTGAAGCCCCCTTCGGTGAACTTCATGATGTTGCCTTTGTGGACGAAAGTGACGCTTTTGCGTTTGTTTTTGATGGCATACTCCATGGCGGCACGGATCAATCTTTCGCTGCCTTCAACGGAAACAGGTTTGATGCCGATGCTGGAAGTTTCGGGGAAACGGATCTTTTTGACTCCCATTTCATCCTGCAGGAATTTGATGACCTTCTGCGCTTCGGGGGTGCCGGAGAGCCATTCGATACCTGCGTAGATATCTTCGGTATTCTCCCGGAAGACCACCATATCGGTCTTTTCAGGAGCTTTCACAGGTGAAGGGACCCCCTTGAAGTAACGCACCGGGCGGACACAGGCATAAAGATCAAGCTGCTGGCGCAGAGCCACATTCAGAGAACGGAAGCCGCCGCCGATGGGGGTGGTGAGGGGACCTTTGATGGCGATAAGATATTCAGAAACAGCTTCAACGGTCTCTTCGGGGAGCCAGACGGGTTTGCCGTAGACGGCGTTGGCTTTTTCACCGGCAAAGAGTTCCATCCAGGCGATCTGCCGTTTGCCGTTGTAGGCTTTGGCGACAGCGGCGTTCCAGATGTGCATGGAAGCTGCGGTAATGTCAGGACCGATGCCGTCTCCTTCAATAAAACCGACGATGGGTTTTTCAGAAACCTGCAGCTTGCCGCTGCCGTCAATGGTGATTTTATCCCCGGCGGGAACTTTGATCTTGTCGTAAGCCATAACCCAGATACCTTTACTGTTGAAGAACTACATAGAAACTGCATTTATATAATATACCACCGCAAATCATTTTCTTCAAGAGCAAAAGAGTAAAACTTTATCATTGTCTCCCGAAGCTCAAACCCGTTTTACCCGCCTTCTGCCGGGAAGAGGGGGCTTCAGAAAAAACTTGCGAAAAGCTGCGCCATGGTGCCGTTGTACCAGCAGGTGTAACGGTCTTTGATGCCCAGCTGGTTGCCGCCGGCACTGCATGCCTTGACTCTGCCGCCGATCTCAATGAACTCCGCATCGCTGGTGTTGATCTCGCGGATGCCGCTGCTTCCCAGGATGATGTGTTCGTAATCAGGGAAAAGAATGGACCTTTTGCCCCGTTCCCAGTGGAAAAGATCACGGCTCCGGGCGATGTGGGTGTCGTAGTTGAGGTCACCCGTTTCTTCGTTGGTGAATTCGTTGAGGTAGGTGATGTAATAGAATCCATCCTCAGGGATAAAGTAGATGGCGCCTGCTCCCAGATAGGTGATGTTGTTGCGGAAAAGGGCTCCGTCGATAAGAGACCAGCTTTTCAGATCCTTTGACTCAAGGAACTTGATGGAAAAGGGCTTGCCCACATCACGCAGTTCCACCAGCATCACATATCTTTCGCCGTCAAAGGTGACGCCGGTGTTGAGCAGAGAACCGGTGTTGTAGTTTTCAATGACCGGGGCGGGGGCGCTCCAGTGGATCAGATCATCAGAAGAGATGTAATCAATGGCGTGTCCTGTTAGCCACGCCCGGGGTCTTTCAAAGCGGGGGGCAAAACAGTAGACTTTGCCGGAGCGGGGATCGCTGTAGGCGGAAATGAAGTAGTACCCTTCCATAAGGGGGGCGCCGCATTTTCCCGTAGCGGCGTGGTAGATCCTGGCGTGCTCAAGGGTGCCTTCGGGAAGTTTATCATGGGCAGGGGAAAAGTTCAGCAGATAGTACTCCTCGCCTTTGAACATAAAAGGGGTAAGTTCGGCACCTTCGGGGAAATATTCGATATTTTCCCAGATATCATCTTTGCGTGGCATAGTGACTGGCTCCTTGGATTTTATTCAGACTTCGGGGAACTCCACCATAACGGTCACAGGACCGTCATTGTGGATCTCAACTTGCATATCGGCACCAAAAATACCGGTTTCCACCGGGATCCCCCTGCTGCGGACTCTTTCAATAAAGTACCGGTAAAGGGGTTCAGCCACCTCGGGGCGTGCTGCCGCATCGAAAGAGGGGCGCCGTCCTTTGCGGGTGGCGGCATAGAGAGTGAACTGTGAAATCAGCAGTATCTTGCCCCCGATATCTTCAAGACTTTTGTTCATCTTGCCGTTTTCGTCCTCAAAGATCCGCAGATCCACACATTTGTCGGCGACGAAATCGGCATCCTTTTCGGTATCGGTGTGGGTGACGCCCAGCAGGATCACCAATCCCTGTTCAATAGCGCCGTTGACTTTGCCGTCAATAGTGACACTGCCTTTTTTGACTCTCTGTACCAAAGCTCGCATAATGGCTCCCTGTAAAAAACTTCCGTCCCTCCCATGAGGGAGAAACGGAAGTCATATTGCCTTGACGGAATATCAATCCAGTTTGCAATCCTTGAGGGACATGAACTTCTTGGAGAAAAGTTCGCATCCGCCTTCCTTGATGACGCAACCGCGTTCCCAGCGCAGACCGTATCCGTCACCGGTGAAGAAGGTGTCGATCTGATAGGTCATGTTGGGTTTGAGTTTGTAGTTGCTGGTGGTTTCGATCCAGGGGGACTCGGTTTCCATGATACCGAGACCGTGGACAGGTCCATAGAGCATGTAGTCGCCCCAGCCCTGATCGATACCCCACTGGGTGTAATCTTTGGCGATGCTGGCGGCGTCGGCGCCAGCCTTCATGAGCTCAAAGGTGTACTTGTGGGCACGGAGACCGAACTCCACCAGAGCCATCTGAGCCTTGGGCAGCTTGCCGAAGTAGACGGGCAGACCGATGGAGGAGCTGTAACCGCCCACACGGGCACCGATGTTCAGCTGGATGATCTCGTTCTTTTTCAGTTTGGCGGAGGTGGGACGGCTGATACCGTTGCTGGTACGGTCGCCGCCGAAGCAGTAGAGGCTGTGACCTTCGTACTCACCGCCGTTGGCGTAGATCTCGCGCTGGGCGATACCGATGGCCTGGAACTCAGTCATTCCGGGTTTGATCTCGTTGAGCATGGCTTGAACAGCCTTTTCAGCCACCTTGAATGCCTTGCGGTGGCAGGCAAGTTCGTTTTCGCTCTTGATCCAGCGGAGTTCTTTGAAAACATCGTCAGCCTTGACCAGTTCCACACCGGGGAGCTGGGCGGCAAGAGCGTCAAGGGTGGGTTTGGTCATGACAGCGGTGCCGACCAGACCCAGTTTTTTCAGTTTTTTCTTGCCCAGAGCAGCCTTGGCGACCACATCAAAGGTGGAAAGAGGGATACCGGGGTAGTCGGGCTCAGCGGATTCACGGTAGTTGAGCATGAGCATGACATTGGGCAGCACGCTGCGGCCGCGGGCATACTTTTCGCTCTCAGGACCGATCAGCAGAATGGCGTCTCCTTCGGCGGGGACAAAGACACCAGCCTGCTCAAAGGTGGGCCAGTACTCGGAAAGGTAACGGACATTGGCAAAGTCGGATTCGGTTCCATGGACCAGACAGGCGTCAAGACCTGCTTTTTTCATATTGGCCTGGAACTTGGCAATACGATCGAAATACTCCTGTGTCGGGATCTTCATAGTTGGTTCTCCTTTTTTTAGGGGTTGTTTTTTATATGGTGGATTTTTCTCAATCAACGGTGATGTCGCCAGCCTGATAGAATTCGTAGCCCTCTTTCTGGAGCATTTCTATCATGCGCTCAAACTGGATGGCGGAGTATTCGCCGCAGTTCTTGATGATGAAGGGATCAGGCAGCACAGCGCCTTCGCCGGAGTGGATGAGACCTTCGGGCATTTTTGCGAACTCCCAGGGATGGGCGTAGAAGCAGAGGAAGGGCTCTGTATTGCGTTCGGCGCAGTATTTGCTGTAGCCTTCCACATGTTTCATGACCGCTTCGGCGTTTTCCGTTCTCCACAGGGGCCACTGGTCCATATCTCTGCCGTACTGGTCCTTGGACTCCATGGAAAGGTCGGCAAAGTTGGGGATCTCAACCAGCTTCATGTCGCCCTTTTTGGTCCAGTCGTCGGCGCTGGGATGGTAGGGAACAAGCTGCTCTTTGTAGAAGTACATGGGATAGGTGGCATCTGCCTTGTAGTTCAGTCTTTCAAGGGCGCGGACCACCTGGGTGGAGCCGAAAAGACGGGGGCAACGGAAACTGGTGGGGTGAACGCCTGCAATATCTTCAACGATCTGAGTGCAGAGTTCGATGCGGTGCTCCACCTCTTCAGGGAGAATGGGCAGCATACCGGGGATCTCAAAGAGAGAGTCGCCGATGGTTTCGTGGAAAAGGGTGTGGCAGCCGATCTCATGACCGGCATTTTTCACCATCTTCACCATGTCGGGGTTCTTCTGAGCGGAGTCCGCAGTGAAGAAGAAGGTGGCGGTAACGCCCCGGCGGTCAAGGATCTCAAGGATCTTGGGGGTACCGATGCGGAACCCGTCGTAGAAACTGGTCCAGCTGCCGATATCGGTTTCCATGTCGAAACCGAGAACTGTACGGATTTTAGACATTTTTACATACTCCTGTTATATGAAATGTTTACGGAGGCAATTTCAAAACTCCTCAAAATTGTCAAAGCGCCCTCGCTTCGATCTGATAAAGGGAGCGTTTTCGGCTGTTACCTTGCAGGTAGCAGCCTCAAACTACCCTTTACAGCTCTTTGCGAATGACATCTTTGCCATTT
>JAZODE010000070.1:0-7340 GCA_045596885.1 Victivallaceae bacterium | reverse complement strand
TGTCAAAGCGCCCTCGCTTCGATCTGTTAAAGGGAGCGTTTTCGGCTGTTACCTTACAGGTAGCAACCTCAAACTACCCTTTACAGCTCTTTGCGAATGGCATCTTTGCCATTTTTTGAATGACTTTTGAAATTACCTCATTGCTCAATAATATAATCCGGCAAAAGGGAAAAAACAATGTCTTTTTGTATACCTTTATGCAACAAATAGTACAAGTATATTCCACAGATGCCTCTTATTTTCCCAAAATCTTTTTATTGCCTCTTGACAGACTGAAAAAGAGAGACTATATTAACTATATCGATATAGTTAACTTCTCAAATGGATGAATAAAATTGAAAAAGTGCGTATCTATCAGTGACATAGCCCGAGAGTGCGGGGTTTCCCGTGCCACAGTGGGACACATTTTAAGCGGCAGGAACCGTTACAAGTTCAAACCGGAAACGGTGGAACTTGTCCGCAAGACCGCCGCTCTCCTCAACTACCGCCCCAATGCCTATGCTTCAGCGCTGCGCAATCAGGAAAACCGGATCATTCTCTGCATCGTAGGCGACGTCTGCCGCCACAGCGACATGGAGCACCTCAAACAGCTGGAATATGAACTGGGGAAACGGAACTACAATCTTCTGATCCAGTTTCTTGTGGATCTGCCCGATACGGCAAAACTTGAGTTTTTGAAGAAACTGATAAATTTTCCGGCAGGCATCGCCATCTGGTCTCTGGGTTTCCGTGAAGAAAAGAGCATGGAGGAGTTCAAGGAGATTTTTTCCAACGCTCCCCCGGCATTGAGCATGACTGCAGAGATCCCCGGAACATCCATCGACTACATCAAGATCCTCTGGGGCAAGGAGACTTTGCCCACGGTGGTGGAACACTTCAAAAACAAAGGTTTCAGAAAAATCGCCTGCTGTGCCAACTCGGAACATGATTTCAGAGAACTCCTTGCCCAACTGACGGCAAAATATGGCATGACGGGCAGATTTTACAGCGTCCCCGGCGATTGCCACACCTATTTCCGGAACGGCAGAGAGATCGCAGAAATGCTGCTGAAAGAAAAAGAGCTCCCCGAAGCCCTCTACTGCACCTCGGATGAAATGGCTTTTTCCATCATCAACACATTGGTGCGCAAAGGGATCAGAGTTCCTGAGGATATATACATCCTCGGGGGCGGCGACTCTGAGTTTGCCCGCCATTACGATCCCCCGCTGCCTGTCTCCATCCACGATGTGAAACTGCTCTGCCGCACGGCAGCCGAAGATCTTGTGTCACGGATCGAAGGTGGAGAGCAAAATAGTGGTACCGGAAAGTGCGTCGCAGAGATCGGACGCATCATTTCTTCTCAAATAACACAACCTTAAACTTTCGGGAAAGGAAACTGAACCATGGCAAATCAAGTATCCCCAAGGCGGCGCACTTTTTACGGACTCTTACGGACACATGGGGCGCCGCAGAAAAAAATGTTCACGCTGATCGAACTGCTGGTTGTAATTGCCATCATCGCCATTCTTGCCGCCATGCTGCTGCCTGCTTTGCAGAAGGCACGGGACAACGCCAAAAAGAGCCAGTGCCTCAACAATATGGGGCAGATCGGCAAAGCCATCACCTTTTACACCGCAGACAATAAGGATTTTCTTCCTGTCTTTGCCCTGAAAAATCACGATTACGATCCCGGCGATCCCTGGTTCGGTCCCCGGCTGGGACAGTATCTCGGCGTAACGGCGGAAAACAGCGTCTACTGCGGCTGGCGTTTCAACGGTACTGAACAGATCTACGCAGGGAAACTCAACTGCCCCGGCGCCTCCAGCGCCATGATGTCCACCAACGGTCAAAACCATATCGTGATCCTTTCTTATGCCCTGAGCAACCAACTGACCGCACCTGCAAGTGTCACGCATTTGAGCCGCTGCCTGAAACCGGGGCGTTTGAGTATTTCAGTTGAAAGCCGCTATGCCCGTTACTGGTACTATGTCAACCGGGTCAGCAGTGCCAGCTGCGGTTCCATGGATTTCCGGCACTCCGGGGGGCTCAATGTGCTTTTTGTTGACGGTCACACCGCCTATCTGCCCTTCAACCGGGTCCCCCGTGAGGGCTACGACACGCTCCCAACGCTCCACGGCGGCTGGAAGTCAACTTTTTACGCTCCCCGTCCCAATCCCAATGCCACCCCTCAGTGGGTAGACACCTGGTAAGTCAAACACTCAAAAGGTCCAACATGAAAAAAATCTTTCTCATCGCAATGTGCTTTTCCTTCTCCTTTCTTTGGGGAGCGGAGCTGGTCATTGCCCAAAAGGGGAAAAAATCCCCCTACGCCATCGTTTACACCCACAGCTATTACAGGAAAGCGGCGGAGTTTTTGCGCTCCCAGATCAAAGAGGCGACGGGCGTCGAGCTGCCCATTTTTTCCAAAGTGCCAAAGACGCCTGCCATCGTACTGACCAATCTTCCCGGCAAACTCATCCGGTGGAAATACCGGATCGACAGTGCGGGGAAGAACATCTATCTCAGGAGCCGGGATGAAAACAGCATCGTCTCAGGTTCTTTGCGTGCTGCCATCGCTTTTCTTGAGGAGACCACCGGCTTTGCGGCATTCGCCCCCGGTGATAAAGGTTTTGCAACGCCGCCTCAGGAAAAAATCCTTTTCGACTCCGCAAAAGTCATTGAAAACACCCCCCGGATCAAGTTCAATGTCACCGTTCCAATGCGCTGGAACGGTCTTGTTTACGAGATCGCCAACAACCTTTTCCCCGCCCCCTGGTACGCTGTCAGCGGCGGACACTCCCACTGGCGCGCCATGCCTGAATCTTTGCGCAAGACCCATCCCCATTTGTTTGCCCTTTCCAAAGGGAAAAGAGTTCTGGGCACAGGACGCTCATGGAACTCAAGCTACTGCTACGCCCAAATTGAGGTCCGCGAAAGGATCTTTCAGGATATCCGCCGCTACCTGAACGGCCGCCACACCTTCCTTGCGGAGGTGGGACACAACGATATATTTATCCACTGCGAATGTGAAAAATGCAAAAAGATCAAGCGCAGCGAACAGCTGTGGACCATGCACCGGGATCTGGCTCTGCGGTGGCAGAAAAGCAATCCGGGGAAGATGGTCAACATCATGGCTTACAGCGTGGCACAGGATCCCCCTGAGTCCTTCAAAGAGTTCCCTGCCAATGTCATGGTCAATCTGGCTCCCTTCAATGAAAAGGCTTTGGAAAAGTGGAGCAAAGTCAAGGTCCCCGGGGGATTCTCAGCCTATCTCTACAACTGGGAGTACTACCAGCTTGAAGGATTCATGCCCAAACTGGGCAGCAATGCCTTGAGAAAACAGACCAAATTGCTGCGTGACCACAATGTTACCGGTCTTTACCGCTGCGGTTTCGGAGAGCTTTTCGGTCTGGAAGGCTGGGCATATTACCTTTGGGGAAAACTCCTTGAAGATCCTGAAGCCGACACCGCACAGCTGATGAAACGCTACTGCCGTGCCGCTTTCGGCAAGGCGGCTCCTTACATGGAAAAAATGTACACCATCCTTGACCGCACTCTCAACGGTTACGACGTTGACCGGAGCACCGACTGGTACAAGGTGGAACTTCTGGCAGACAAGACCCCCGCCCTCATCGAAACGGCAAGGCTTCATGTGAACCGTTATCCCCGCAAGGTCACTGCCGCCATGGAGTCTGAACTTGCCAAAGCTGAAAAAGCGGCTCCTGAAAACCGGCTTATCAGACTTGCCCGCATAGAGTTTGATTACCTGAAACTCACCGTTGAAACCTCTCTTATTTTCGACGAAATGCGCCGGAGCCATTCACAAAAAGATTGGCTGCGGCTCCTTGATGCTCTGGAAAAACGGCAGAACTTCATCGCCAAACTTCCTGTTGAGACCGTCAGAGGTACGAAACAGATCGCCAAATTCGGGGAGTTCCGCCTTATGGGGTGCGCCCCTGTCAGTACCCTCATGCAGGGGGGCAGGCTCCGGGGCAGGCTCCGGGCGCCCTTCAACTGGGAAAGCTCTTTGTGGCGCAAACGGGATTTCAAACCCTTCGGACGCACCATCGCCAATGACGGCAAAGCCCATCTCTTTGTCCAGAGGAACTTTTCCGAACCCGACAAGCGCATTGAAGCGGATCCCACTTATGTTTCCGTCACCGGCACCCGGAACAAACTGCAAATCACCTTCACAGCCCCCAAAGCTGCTCCTGATACTTTGAATAAAGGAGAGTTCTATCTCTTTTTCGGGGACAGCAAAAACCGTTACCGCCTCGCGGGACGCCCTTTCCGCAAGTTTGCAAGTTTCTACAAACGGACCCAATCTGTCAGTGAAAACGGCGGGCAGGGGGATGTCTACACCCTCGACCCCACTGAAAAGTTCCCCATGATAATGAAAAACGGCAAAGTGGTCGTCACCGTGGATCTGGATAAGATGGGCGTTTCAGGAAACACCATCGACTTCAACGCCAACCGCTTCGGACCTGCGGCATGGATCTTTGAATACAACCTCGACCAGAAAACCTACAGACAAGCCAACGATAAATGTGGAAAGTTGACGATCAAATGAAAAAAAACATCCTTCTGTTGTGCACAGGGCTGCTTTCGCTGCTGTGCGGAGCCGATCTGCAGCTGGTCAAAGATGGCAGATCCGACTATGTGATCGCCCTCCCCATGCCGGAGAAGTCCCGGGGAGTGGACCATTATCTGGATCTTACGGCGCAAAAGCTCCAGAGTGTCATCAAGGAAAGCACCGGAGTCCGACTTCCCATCTTTCAGGAAAACAGGATCCCCAAAGGGAGGTCTGCCATTTTCATCGGCAACACCCACAAACTGCGTCGTCTGGGGGTGGCGGTGCACAAAGCAGCTCCCATGACAGCTTTCATCAAAAGCGACGGGAAAAATATCTATCTTGCAGGACTCGACCGGGGGGCTCCCGGAACCCAGCGGATCCCCCATTACAACAGCTGTATTCTCGGCAGTGTCCGGGCGGCGGTGCTCTTTATGGAAGAGTTCCTCAAAGTGGAGTTCCTCATGCCGGGAGAGACCGGAACCAATGTGAACAAACAAAACTTTATCACGATCCCCGGTGATCTGAACAAGGTCTCCCCCTCCCGTCACACTCTTCTCACCGGCAGGGACAACGACCTCTTTTACGACATGGCAAACAGCAACTTCGGCTTCGGTGACGTGTTCCACTACCGGGGACACAGCTGGAGTGTGGCAGTTTCCCAAAGGCGTTACGGCAAAAGCAACCCGGAGTACTTCGCCCTTCTGGGGGGCAAACGGGACAATCTCAACCGTTACGGACACTTGTGTATCTCAAATCCCGCCGTGCAGGATCTGATCTACAAAGAGGCGCTCCGCCGTCTTGACGCCGGGGCAAGAGTGGTACAAATTGCGCAGACCGACGGCTACCGGCAGTGTGAATGTAAACCCTGTCAGGCATTCGGCGGCGTCAGCGACCCCGGGGAAAAAATCTGGATCCTCAATCTGAAATTGGCTCAGAGACTTAAAAAAGAGCGCCCCGGAAAATTCATGCAGTTCCTCTGCTACTACCCCAACTACGCTCCTCCGGAAAGTTTCGATGCTTTCCCCGGAAATGTCTTTATTGAATTCTGTGCCTATCCGGAAGAACAGTTCAAAGCCTGGTCAAAGATCAAAGGCATTGCCGGTTACGGCGTCTACATCTACAACTGGGGCGAATACAAGATGCCCGGATTCCTCCCCAAAAGAGGTAGCGCATTTCTGGCGGAACAGGCAAAACTTTTCCACAAGTACAATGTCAAAAGCATCTACCGCTGCGGCCACGGAGAACTTTACGGTCTGGAAGGCCCCGGCTACTATGTACATGCCCGTATGCTTCAGGATCCTTCGGCAGACTTTTACAAGCTGCGGGAACGCTACATTGAACGCACCTTCCTTGAGGCCGCCGTTCCCATGAAGGGATTCTACGACCTTTACGAGCCCCGCCTTGAGCTTTACAGCACCCTGGAAGAAAAGAAACTGCTCCCCAAAGACCCGAGAGTCCTGGTCAATGTCATGTTTTCCCCGGAACTGGTCAGAAATATGGAGCTGAAACTCAAGGCAGCTGAAAAGTTGGCAAAGGATCCCAAAGTCATAAAGCGTATTGCCCTTGTGACAAAGGAGTTCAACTATCTTAAAAGTCTCATTACGGTCCTCAATCTCTACAACGCATATCAGCTCAAGCCTGCCTACGCTTCCTTCAACGCTCTGGGGGATGCCGTCGAAGCCCACAAAGCTCTGGTTGCAGACCTTTACGACAGCAAGGGACAGATGAAAGAGCTCCCCGGTTGGCAGGAGATCCGCTTTTTCGGGAAATTCCCCAAGTCGATGGTTTTGAGCAACGGCAGAAATGCCGCCCCCATCGGCGCTCCTCTCAACTGGAACATCAAATTCCTGAAAGAGAAAAAGATCCTCCCCGGCGCCAAAGTGCGTTCCATGGTGCCGGTCAGAGTGCAGAAGGCGCCCTCTTTCGACTTCACAAAACCTGAGTGGCAGAAAGGGCAGTGGCAGCATTTGAACCACATCCAGCTGGGGAAACTGCACGAGCAGACCCGCTTCAAGATGCTCTACGACAACAAAAATGTTTATTTCGGCATCATTTCCGAACTTCCCGCCAAAAGAAAGTTCAAAAACATGGGCCACGACGGGGATCTCTGGTGGTATGACGGTATGGAAATACTCCTTGACCCGGTGGGCGCCCGTGAGGTTTCTTACCACTTTATCTGCAATCCCCTGCCGAACTCATGGTACGAAGGGGCTCTGGGGCTCATCAAAGATCCTCTCCACCCCCGCTTCGGCAAGGAGGATAAAAGCTGGAACGGCAAGTGGAGCTACGAAACACGCCGCAAAGGTGATGTGTGGGAGGTGCTGATCACCATTCCCTACACCACCTTGAACACGACTCCCCCCGTCAAGGGCACCGTCTGGACCATGAATGTGGCAAGACAAAGCTATCCTGAAGCTCTGGGGAAAGCCGGAGAGGTGGGGTTGTGGTCCCCCAATCTGGAAAATCTTTCCATTTCCGACAACCTCAACGCTTTCGGCGAGGTGAGATTTCAGTGACTTTCTCCTTTTTCCGGCAGAGGGAACTGCTTCGGGCAGTTCCCTTCCGTGAAGGTCCCAGGATCATAAAAATAAGAGATTTTTTAGTATAAGGGGTTGACAAAACCGATAATGTGCATTAAATTATAGTATGGAGGCAATTTCAAAACTCCTCAAAATTGTCAAAGCGCCCTCGCTTCGATCTGACAAAGGGAGCGTTTTCGGCTGTTACCTTACAGGTAGCAACCTCAAACTACCCTTTGCAGCTCTTTGCGAATGGCATCTTTGCCATT
>JAZODE010000069.1:0-6001 GCA_045596885.1 Victivallaceae bacterium | reverse complement strand
GTGGGTGAGTACCTTGATTACAACGACAAGCGTTACACCCTCGAAAACAACAACGGCACTCTTGCCTTGAAGATCTCCTGATCTTAACACACACAAAGGGGGCTGCGGCAGTTTTTGCCGCAGCCCCCTTTTTAAGCCTTTAGTCACGCCGCATCGGCGCACCAACTGAAGTCCGTAAAAGTCCGTTTCAGTCCGTAAATGTCCGTAAAATGCGCCGCACCGCACACTCAGGCACACTCAGAGCGTTTTTCAGTACTGTGGCGCTTGTCAAGTGCAAGCCCCCTTGCTTTTTTTGTGCCGCAGGTGTATATTACTGTTGCAATTATTTCAGGAAAGGAAAAACAAGATGGAATCACTGTCAACTCAGCTTGAAGCATACGCCGATCTGATCGTTCAAAAGGGAGTCAACCCCGACAAAGGTCAGGAGGTCCTTGTCATTGCCGGATTGGATCAGCCGGAGTTCGTCCGGATGACGGTCAGAAAACTTTACGAAAAAGGTGCCTCCAAAGTGGTGGTCTCATGGGAAGATATGCCCCTTGCCAAACTGGATCAGCTCCACAGAAGTGAAGAATCCCTTTCATCCTTAGCCGATTGGGAGCTTGCCAAATGGAAATGGCGCGCCGATGCGCTCCCGGCTCTTTTGTGGCTGGACTCCGATGATCCCGACGGCATGGAGGGCATCGATCAGGGCAAACGCGCCCGCAGTCAGGCGGCACGGTTCCCCCTTATCAAACCCTTCCGTGAAGCTATGGAAAACCGCCACCAGTGGTGTATTGCAGGTGTCCCCGGTCTTCCCTGGGCAAAGAAGGTCTTCCCCGGAGTCCCGGAAGATGAAGCTGTGGAAAAGCTCTGGTATGCCATATTGAAAGCCTCCCGCGCTCTGGGCGATCCCATCGCCAACTGGGAGCAGCATAATAAAACCGTCCACGAAAGAGCCGCCAAACTCAACAGTTTCCACTTTGCAGCTCTGGAATACAAAAGCTCCAACGGTACCGATTTCCGGGTGGGACTCATGGAACAGGGCATCTTTGCCGGCGGCAGCGAAACCGATTTGAGCGGAAGAGTTTTCAACCCGAACATTCCTTCCGAAGAGATCTTCACCTCCCCAAAAAAAGGAGAAGCCGAAGGCGTCGTGGTCAGCACCAAGCCCCTCTCATGGCAGGGCTCTCTCATTGAAAACTTTTCCATCCGCTTTGAAGGAGGCAAAGCCGTTGAAGTCCGTGCAGAAAAGGGGCAGGAGGCGCTGGAAAAAATGATCGCCATGGATGAAACAGCTCCTTATCTGGGGGAATGTGCCCTCATCGACCACCATTCTCCCATCAGCGATATGGGGATACTCTTTTACAACACCTTGTACGATGAAAACGCCAGCTGCCATCTGGCGCTGGGACGGGGCTTTGACATCTGCGTTGCCGACTATGAAAAGTACTCCCGTGAAGAGCTTAAAAACATGGGCGTCAACGACAGTATGATCCATGTTGACTTTATGATCGGCTGTGCCGACCTCGATATTGACGGCATCACCCCTTCAGGAGAAAAAATCCCCGTGTTCCGCAAGGGCAGCTGGGTCTTCTGAAAACTTTACTTTATTGCCACACTCATAGTATACTCCGCCTCTTCCCCGGGGTGGAGTATTTTTCTGTCGTAGATCACCTCAAAGGTGGAATTTTCCTGACTGGCGGAGTCCCAGAAAACGACCTGCCGCACATTTTCAGGCAAAGCCACTGCAAGTTTGCTCTTGAGAAAAGGAGCCCCCAGAGTCAGTTTTCTTGACATGACTTTGGTACCCGAAGAAATGTTGAACTCCTTGCCCGTCATCAGAGGATCAAGGGCTCCGTAGTGGTAAAGGTGCACCAAAAAACCTCTGCGGAACCGGACTCCGTCTTCCCATGATACGCCCCCTGTCACATCACCTCTTCTGCCCAGAACACCCGGCATGGAGTGAAAACGGAAGGCATATTCAAGGGCATCGTCTGTCTCATTGATGATCTTCCCTGCAACAATGATTTTTTCAGGAAGAAAATCATAGCGGATCACCATTCCGGCACCGCTCATATTCTTCTGATCCATGGGGGTGAGTTTACGGTAAAGCTCCAGCCGGACACCACCCGGAAGAGCCTTCAGCTGCCGCAGTTCCATGGGGGCATTGAGCATAAAGGTGGTATTCCTGGGATACCACACCCCGGGAACGGCAAACCATCCTTTCCCCTTCACGGCGGCAAGAGATTCTCCGCGGCTTTGGAGTTCAGTGATCCTGCCGCCCTGTTTCAAATCGACCACAACTTTACAGCGTTCAGCAGTAATGACGACAGTTTCCCCTGCAGGAACAGCCTTTATCCCCTTGACGCTGACACTTTTGACTCTGCTCAGATCCACCGTTGCCGCCGCCTGACGGCTGCGATGCAGTTTTTCTTCGGCGGCAGCGGCACGCCTGATGGCGGGCAGGCGTTTTCTGAAAAGAGCCTTCATCTGACCTTGGTCAAAGGGAATCAAATCTTTCTTTTTCCGGGGAGAGAGGCAGATGAACTGCCACCGCAAAGCCCCCGCTTGAAGCAGTATGCCTTTTTCAAGTTCCTGAGGGGAAAAGGCTCCCAGATCATATTTTCCGGCAGAAACATGCCACTTGTCCTTTCCGGGAGCTTTCAACTGCAGTGTAAAGAAAAGTTCCCCCTTCTTCCAGAAGTTGCCCACTGCGACCAGGTATTCACCTTTGTGAAGGAATGCACGGTGTTGAAAGATCTTGAGTTTGTGCAGTCCGGGCAATTTTCCCTCCCCGTTGGCAGGTTCAGCCCAATCCGGGGCAAAGTCGGGATTTTCCGGATAAGGAGAGCGGGGCAGGATCTTCACTGCCGCAGAAACATCTTTGCCGCAGCCGACTATCTCCTCATGTTCAGCAATAAGGGTGTTGGCTTTTGCACAATTCCTCCAGTAACGGTAATCATAGCCGCCGGGGAATGTGAAAAGAAATGCCCCCTGCCACTTCTGAAGGAAAAAAGAGAGCATTTCAAAGGCGATCCCTTCTGGCTGGGAAATGGTGGTATCCCCCATGCGCCCGTGGGGGAAAGCAATGAGCTTGGGCATCTTGCCGGGGAGAGACTTGGAACGGGCAAACTCCCGCACCTGTTCCGCCGCCAGCCATGAAGTCAGGTGGGGAGCTGGATAATAGCTGTAAGGGGTATCCCAACGCCAGCAGGTGTAGGGACCCCATGGCTCCAGCCAGGGCAGTTCGCTGATGTAGTCGGTCACATTGTACTGCTTCGCCCAGAAATTCATTTGCGGGGTCATGCTGGACCATGAAACTTCCGGGATGAAATGAGATTCTTTCCCTGCTCTGGCACCTGCGGCTCGGGTCGTTTTTTCAAGTGTGACCATCAACCGTCCGTGCTGCCAGCTTCTGAAAGCCGCCCAACGGCTGCCGTGACGCTGCAAAGTCTCTTTGGGCCAGGCGGCGGTGATTTCAGCTGCAGAAGGATCTCCTTTTGCCCATTTGATGAATTCCTCCCGGCAGCGGAGACAGAAACACCCTTTGGAGTTGAGGTAATAAGGCTCCCAGTTGGTCATGATATGTTCAGCGGCATCCTCTTTCACGATCAGGTCTTCAATAAGTTTGACCACATTGCTTTTGAAAAATGGTCCCTCCCGGTAAACTTCGACGGGACAGATCTTGCGGGGATAGGCTTTTCCGTCAACAAGTTTGAACTCTGCCGACTCCGGCCGTTCACCTTTACCGATGCGGAATCCGTTGCAGATGTAATAGTGTCCTCTGTAGCGGATGATCCCCAATTTTTTGAGCTCCGCCGCCAGATCCGTCTGGGCACCGTGAACGCAGGAAAAACCGCTTGCCCCATAGAAGAGTGCCGCCTGTTTCGCCATTTCGCCTTTGAACCGGAACTCCATCCCCATCATGGCGGCAGAACGGAATTTTGCAGGACGCTTGCCGTAAAGGGCTGGAATGATCTGCAGATCAAGGTACTGCTCTTTGCCCTTCCATGCGCCTTTGACCAGACGGTAACGCAACGGGTAACGCGTTGTCCCCGCCTTGAGTCCCGGAGCTTTGACCACCAGAACGGCGGCGTGCATTTTGAAAAATTTCCGGGTAAAGGCAGTTGGAGGAAGATATTTCAGTGAGATCATGACCTGAGTCGTACCGTCCGGATTTTTCCTGCGGCTTGTCAGGGGAACGAACTCCCTTGTTCCCAGAGCCTGAAAACCGGCAGGCAAAGTCACTTCAAGGAAAAGATCTTTCCGCTCCGGAACTTTGTCGGCGGCAAAAGCAAAGTTGATCATGGCGGGCAGTCCTTCGCCCACGGCATAGAGATTGTCCATAAACCCCTGAGGCGATACCCGTACTGCCGTCTCCTGATTTTTGGGCGAGGGAGTCAAGGTCATATCATCCAGATACGCCGTTCCAGCGCCATAGAGAGCCGGACAGATGTAAAATCCCGCCGTCCCTGCAGGAGCCTTGATGCTCACACTTGCAGAACTCCATTCAGAACGAAGGGTGAAAAAGCGGCTCTTGTACCCTTCTGCAGGAGCCAGACGGTATCCTTTTTTCCCCTGCACCTTTTTCAAAGGCGCATAAAGGATCACCAGTGCAGAAGTGCCATGAGAAGGCAGATGGTGTCCCCGGGACTTGAAACTCAGCGTCCAAACAGTATCTTCTTTTGTCTCCGGGATGGTGATTTCCTGAACAAGTCTGTTTGAAATGACCATTTTAGGGGCAAGTTTCACCACCTCTCCCGGCGTATTCAGACAGAGTGCATACTTTCCTTCGGCACTCCCCTTTGAGACCACTTTACAGCTGCAGATCTTCTTGATCAGAGGCGTATTGGGGCTCCTGCCATGGACATTCACTCCGTTCCGCCAGCGCCCTTTTGGCTGCGGCGCAGAAAAATTTATGACGCCTTCTTCAAAGTTCCCGTTGCGCAGAACATTGTCTTTCTTATTTACGGAAATATCCGGCTCATTTTTAAATCTGCTGAAATCAAAAGAAACGCCGCCAGGGGAAAACACCTCTCCCGATGCCCCCAGCGCGAAAGAAGCAGTCAACATTGAAAGTAAAATTTTTTTCATTATCACAATGCTCCGTGTAGTTTTTTTAAAGGATCACCAATTGTCGTTCACAGGTCTTTTACGCCGCCAGGGATGCCAGAAAGTGGTCGTATCCACAGAAGGCGTTTTATTGAAAGCCGGGAGTTTATTCCTCGAAATAAACTGTGCATGACCGTCCAGAAAGAGCACAGTGCTGTCTCCGGCTCCAGTCACCAGCGGAGCACTTGTTCCGGAGCCGTCGCTGCCGGCAAGAGGATTGTTGTGGGGAAAGGCAGGAAAATTGGCTCCGGAATAACTGCAGGACATAACACCGCCTTTGAAAGCCATTTCAGCAAAATAACACCCCCGGGAAGGCAGAAGAACTTGAGAAAGTTTCCCCGCATTGCCATTGGCGATCTCCTGAACTGTCAGTTTTGAAAGTACTCCCATGCCGTAATAATCCTTGGTCGCCGGATCCAGAGGCGGTGGCGGCACTGCAGGACAAAGCAAGGGATGCTTTGTCACTTTGGGGGCTCTGACCGCAGCTCCCCCCACGGGGGCATCTGAGATCATTGCCAGATAAAGAGAAAGCATACCTTTTGAATCGGAACCGGAATACCACGATCTGAACATGGGCAAACCGGTGGAACCGGCGGAATTGCGGTAAAGTACCGGAAATCCTGAATTGTCAGCGGTATAAAACATGGCAGCCTTCGAGATCTGTCCGAAATTGGAAAGACACTTTGCGGCATTGGCACGCTGCTTTGCCTGCTGCAAAGCGGGCAGCAGCATGGCAGCAAGGATTGCGATGATGGCGATAACGACCAGAAGTTCGATCAGCGTGAACGCTGATCGAATGAAGCACGGCTCCGCCGTATGAAGCATTTTCCTGCGGAAAATATGAAGCGCCCCGTTGGGGCATGAAGCGCTTGCTTCGCAAGCATAATAAGGCATTTTTTTGTTCTCTTTT
>JAZODE010000068.1:0-16732 GCA_045596885.1 Victivallaceae bacterium | reverse complement strand
TGTCAAAGCGCCCTCGCTTCGATCTGTTAAAGGGAGCGTTTTCGGCTGTTACCTTACAGGTAGCAACCTCAAACTACCCTTTACAGCTCTTTGCGAATGGCATCTTTGCCATTTTTTGAATGACTTTTGAAATTACCTCATCAAATAAAGGAGTTGATTATGAAATTTCTGTATGCAAAGTTGTTTTTCCTGCTCTTATGTTTCTGTCTGACGGCAGAAGAGGTAAATTGGAAATTTGATGCAGGTCCCGACAAACAGCCCCCTGAATCCGGCTGGGTGCGCCTGGGACGCAGGACAAAGTATAACGAAAAATCCGGATACGGCTGGGTGAAAGAGTGGGGCACCCCCTGGGTCTACGCCAAAGGCTCAGGTGTTGGAAGGGATGGTCTTTGCGCCGACCGGAAAGGTATCGACGGCATTTTTCAATGCCGACTCCCCAATGGGGTCTACCGGGTGACAGTGACTCTGGGAACTCAGCAGCCCTCAGAAGGACGCACGGGGCAGTGTGTGGAAATCAACGGCAGGATCCTGCTGCCGCCTCCGGGTGTGGGGGGCTGGGGTATCCAGATCAAACGGACTTGCCCCGCAGTTGTGACCGATGGAAAATTGAAGATACGCTTTTTTACCACTGCCTCCCGGAACAGTGACCGGACTTGCGTCGGAGCCATCGAGATCGAAAAGGCTCCTGAAGCCCAAAAGCAGCAGCTCAAACAACAGTTTGAAGCGGCTCCGGAAACCGGCGGGGCAGCCGCACAGCCGAAGAAAGTCAAATTCGGAAAACATACGCTGCAGGTTTTCAATTATACCATCAACAAGCCATTACCCGGCGGCGGGGGCAATGCCCCTTTTTTCTTTATCCGGGATTTCAGCGGCGGGATGCTTGATGATACAGTTCCCCGCCCGGGGGAGTTCCCGGCACGGATATCCGGGTTTTCAGCTGGCGGTGAGATCAACGGATTTTTTGCCGCACTTCATGCCCCCCGCAAAGTGACCGTAAAAAAAATCGCCCTCTCAGAGTTGAAATCAGACAAAGGGATCATCAAGGCGGACAATGCAGAACTTTTTACCCTCAGTTGTCTCTACCGTTCCGAATATGACAGAAACCGTTTCACAGGCCGCAAAACTGCAGAATTGCTGGAGTACTCATTGCCGAAGGAACTTGCCGCAGGCTCCTCTTTGCCCTGCTACTTCACAATTCAGGTGCCCTCCGGGACTCCCGCAGGGGTTTACCGGGGCGTGTTTTCAGCAGAAACTTCCGCAGGGATCGTGAAACTCCCCGTGGAACTGACCGTTTCTGCCATCAAACTCAAAGCCCATGACAAGGATTTTATCCTTTCTGCCGATGCCGACCGCTGGCGGGGAATGAGTGATAAAGCAATCAGCGATGAGCTTGCCGACATGGCAAAACATGGTATCAACGGTCTGACTTTGCGTATGGCTCCCGGAGGAGGAGTCCTCCACGAAGATGCCCACGGCAATGTGGTCAAAGCTGACTTTGACCGTCTGGAACCCATACTCAAACGGGCAATTTCTCTGGGTATCGACCGCAAGATCCTTTTGAGCGGCACCAATATGATCTTATGGGGCTTGAAAAGTTTGACTGTTTCCACCAAAGGCAGCTGGAAACAGAACAATGGCGTGCTGACTTTATCCCACGGCAATAAAAAACAAACAAGTGAGATCCGCAGTACCTACTGGTGCGCCGCTTTTCCACAGAAACGCTACAATGTGCAAATCACCTACCGTATGCCCGCAGGCAATGCCCGGGGGGAGGTCCGCCTTTTTGACAGCAGCCGGAAGAGTGTCGGCAAGTTCACTTTTGCCCTCCCTGCTGCGGCAGACACCACAACAAAGAGTTTTGGATTTGACACAGCCTTTCCCACAGCACAATTCATGTTTTATCTTTCTTTCACCGGCAATAAAGATCTTGAAATCAAAACGTTAAGTATGAAGTCCGCAGATGATCCCGCAGGAGAACTCTTGTCCCACAGCAATTTCCGCAGACTTTCCTTTCGCTTTGACGGCAATGCCCCCTGGCCGGAACCTGTGGCAGAACAGTATCGCCGCATCATCGCCGCCAATGCCGCTGCCGTGAAACGGCTGGGGCTGACGCCCCTTATTTTCGGCACCGACGAAGCGGGCAACGATCCCAAATCTGCCGGAAGAGAACTTCAGGAGCTGGCTCAGGCCCGGAAAGCCGGGGGCGTGACCTTTTGCAACTGCAGTCCTGCCATGGCAGAAAAGGCATTGTCCCATCTGGATGTTGTCTGCAGCTACTCAAGTTTCATCCCCGATAGGGACAGTAAGCGTACTTTGCTCAACCGTTATCACAAGATGGGGAAGAAACTTTTTGCCGTTTCCGCCGGAACCTATGCCAGACAGAATTTTTCCATTATGCCCAACCGCTACAACAGCGGCTTTTATGTGGCAAGATCCGGCGTTGACGGTCTCTGGATCTGGACCTACCAGCGTATCCGGAAGGATCCCTTTGATGACTTTGATGCTGTGACCAAAGATTACGCTCTGGTCTATCCTCCCCGTCAGCCCGGGAAAAAGGCTGTCAGATCTGTTGCCTGGGAAGGGATCAGAGAAGGGATCCGGGATTACAGATGGTTCCGCAATCTGGAGTACGCCATCAGCAAAGCGGAAAAAGAAAAGCGTTTTGCCCATGCCGCCCGTGGAAAAACGGTACTTAACTGTATCCTTCAGGCGATCCCCTCTCATGACTCTTTTGCTCCGGAAACATTCAATGACAAAATCGCCGACCGTCTGCGGCGTCTTTGCGCCATCGGCATCCAAAGTGCCAACGGTCAAACGCCATGGAGCGGAAAAGCCGGTCTGACGAAAGCCCCCCTTGCGGTCAGGACTCCCATTCCCGGGAAAGTCACTGCACCCCCGGTGCATCTGATCCCATCATCAAAGAACAAACCATTGGAAATCAGCAAATTATACCACTATGTCACCGGAATGGCGTGGAACAATGAAAAATACCGGACCCGTTTCCAGCTTTCTGCCGACAGCTGCAATCTGTATGTAAGAGGGCAGTTCAAATACCCTGCCAACGCAAAGTCTGCTCCGGGCAAAGGAGAAATGGCTGGATTCAGCGGGGATCATATAGAATTCCTTATTGAACCGCTCCGCAACAGCGGCGTCTGGTATCACTTTGCCGTCAACCGTCACGGTCAGAAAAGCGAAATGTACTGCTCAGGCAGCCGCTCCGCAAAGGAAAATATTTTTGCCGTCAATTATGAGGGGCAGAAACGGGAGAGCAGCTGGAGTTGTCCATGGGAGGCAAAAGTCACCGGTAAAAATGGCGTCTGGCATCTTGAAGCAGTGATCCCGCTCAACTCCATCAACGCCTCCCCGGGCGACTTGTGGGGAGTGCTCCTTGCCCGAGGCGGCATCGGGACCAACATCGCCAATAAAGCCATCGGTTTTTTCGATCAGCCGGAAAAATTTCCTGACATGACCGCCGCCGGTGAAGCCGGGTTGCGTACAGTGCCTGTGCTCAGCAGCTCTATGGGCAGAAATGTTCTTGATCTCCGGTTTGAAAAACTCAGGAGCGGCAAACTTATCCTGAGGGAGTCCGGCAAGGGCAAAAGCAGTTCTTTTACCGCTGCCATCCGCAAAGACGGCAGCGCCGCCTTGCATTACCATTTGCGGCAGGACACAGCAAGAGTCGAACTTGAAGCGCTCAATGACGCCGGGAAAAGCGTCTGGAAAAGCCGCAGAAATGTGCAGATCCTTTCGCCTTTGGTCCTTACGGCTCCCGAAAGAGTATTTTTTGACTCTTCAAATCAGTTGAAGGCGACCGTTAAATGCCGTATCTCACCTGAGCTTGCAAAGAAGGCTCAACTGGAGTTATCGGTACTTGACACCTCCGGGAAAACACTTTTCACCCGTACTTATCCGGCTGAAAGCGCTGCTTTTTCCCTTGATACAGCTCCTTTCAAAGACGGTTTTTATAAACTTTCTTTCAAACTCAAAGAGAAAAACAGCCTCCTTGCCGAAAAAAGTATGGATTTTGCTGTTTTACGGATAAAATAAGAGATAATTTCAGAAAGGATCAAAAAATGGTCAAAATGCAAAGAGCCCCCATTTCCCCAAAAGTGTCAAGAGCTGTATTTACTTTGATCGAGCTGTTGGTTGTAATAGCAATTATTGCTATTCTGGCAGCCATGCTTCTGCCTGCTCTGCAGCAGGCACGGCAGCGGGCGCGCAATGTTTCCTGTACCAATCAGCTGAAACAGATCGGGCTTCACATGGCACAGTATTTCGGCGCCTTCAACGACCGTATGCCTTCAGTCAATATGAACGGCGATGATACAGCAACTGCCATCAACAAACACCATCTGCGTGTGCTGATCCCCTATGTCAACAACTGGGATATGAAAAAGGACTGGAGCCACTTCCCCATAAGCAACTTCTTTATCTGTCCGGAAGCACGGCTCAACCCCAATGGCAAAGACCTTTTCAATACGGATCTGAATAAAGTCTACGTTCTGCGCGCCGGAAACAATGAAGGACTGGGGTTTGTCTCAAGTTACGCTTCCAACACAGCTCTCAGCACCAAACGTGTTACCCGTGCCCGCCGTTCATCACAGCTGATGATGTGGGCAGACGGTTATATCTGTGCCACACGTTCAGTGTACCGGCAGGCGAACGGAGCGACCAAGCACCTCTATTTTCTCCACAATTTGAGCAACAACATGGTTTTCCTTGACGGACATTGTCAGAATGTCCCTCTCAAAGAGGAGATCGCCTCACCCTTTAATGATGCACGATGGATCTTTGAATAAATCATGAAAAAACAGATTTTGAAATTACACCCTCTGGGCGGTGTTGAAAACGCCCGGAGGATCATCTGCTCTCTGCCTCTGGGACCGGAATATACCAATGTGTTGGTCAAAGGCGCCTCTTTGCAGTCAACCGTCCCCTTGGGCAAATACGGTCTTTTTGCGCTGCAGAATCCGGCAGTCACAGCAGGATTCGATACCAGCGGTGTGGATCTTTTGAATCCCCCTCCGCGCCGGGTACTGCTTTTTGCGGACTTTCCCGGCGGCATCCCTGAAAAGGTGGAGGTGGAACTGACTCCCGCCGATGCGCCCCCGGTCCCGGAGATCCCTGAAGTACCTGAGGGGATGGTCGAATTTTCCCGTGACGGGGAAATCTACCGCAAAAGAGAGAAGTACGCCCATCTGGAAGTGCCTCTTTATCATTATGTCAAGTGCGAAAACAAAATTTTTCTTACCGTTTCAGGCAGAAGATATGAATTTATTCCCGGCTGGGTCATGCCCGACGGGGAGCTCCGCCGGATGCAATGGGGAGAGATCCAGCCCCATTGGAATACGCCGGTGTGTTCTGCCTTTACTGTGGGGGGACATATTTATGCCGGTCTTGTGGACCGCCAGCTGACCATGGCAGAAGCCGGAGAAGCCGAAAAATCCGATCTCTGCCGGGAACGCATGGTTTCTGTGCGCGCCTTTATAAGAGTGTGGCATGACGGTTTGATCGAAAGCACCATCCACTACGCCAATGTGCAGGGCTACGGCGCAGGGGATATGGCGTTCGGTTTGCCTCTTTTCAAGCTGCTGGGCTGCACCGGGGAAGATCTTGTAACGACCGGTGCTCCGGGAGCTGCGGTGGAAAGAAGTGAAGACACCTGTATTATAAAACCCTTGAGTTCTTCACGGATCTTCCAGAAAAACGGACAAAAAGGCATGGGAGTCTATAAGGGTGAAAATGAGTTCAGTTATGTCAGAGATTCGGAAAAAGGCTTTGTCAAAGGAGCCGGTTTCAGCTTTGATGTGACCGTCGCCCCTGCGGGAGCGATGCTGCCGGAGCGCTGTCTGGCTCCGGGATACTGGTACAACCGCTGTTCCCTTTTCGGCATCCAGCTGCCGGAACTCCCCACGGATGTGCCCTTCCCGGAACTTTACAAGATGGCTGACCTTGCGGAAAAAGTCCATCTCCGCAATCAGGAACAGGGCGGCATGGCAGACGGCGCCGTATACCGTTATCTGGAGCAGGCTCCGGGGGGGCGTTATGAATGTTCCAACGACGGCAATGAAGCAGCTTTCCTGTGGCGCGGCGCTTATCTGCGGAGTTCCGCAGCACTCTACCGGAGTGCCCGCAGAGCTTCACGCTATATCGCCGACATCGCCCTGGACCATCAGAATTTCAATATCCATTATCACAGCGATTCGCCGGAGTGGAACACCTTTTCTCTGATCTATATGCGTTTTGCCGGACTGGTCTACAGCGCTCTGGAAGAGGGAGACCCTTACCACCTTGAACTCGCCCGTGCCGCCGCTGACCGCTGGATCGCCGTCAACCGCCAGAATCAGCCCCGGCACAATATGGGGAGAGATGCTGAACCGGTGGAGGGCATTTCCATCCTTGCCGATGAAACAGGGGATGCCCATTACTTTGAAGCAGCTCTGCAAATCGCCAGAGATGTCCGTGCTTCACTGGATAAAGAGTATTTCTGGCGCTCCGGCTTCGGTGTGGGGCCCTGGTGGGGCGTCAACGCCCTGAAAGGAACCGCCTGGAATGGCGCACATCTGCTGGCAGGGCTGATCGAACCGCTCCTGCGGGCAGTTCCGGCAAATTGTCCGGATCACCACATACTCCTTGATGCTGCCGCCGGAATGACCCGCCGGATCCAGCAAAGCGTCCGTGAGGATTACAACGGTGTGCACCGGACAAGCGGCGGATTTTTACGCCGTCAGTGTCTTGCGGCGCAGCTTGCAAATGATCCCTGCCTTGCCCGGGAGATAGCAAGGCATATAAAAGCCTTGATCCGGGAGTTTCAGGAAAAAGGGGACCATTTCTTTGATAACGGACACCACTGTGCAGGGTATGTGGAACAGACAGATGCCGTCAATGCAATGATTTTGTTTTCATCTGCCCCGCAGCAAAACGGCAGCGGAAGAAGGGAAGGACCCGAATCAACATTTCAGTAGAGTCCGGAATTTTTTTTGGCGTCGGCAAGAGCTTTGAGCCGGGAGGCGTCAAGGCGTTTGTGAAGAGAGCCGCCGATGCTTTGGAGTGCCGCAGCAAGTTGGTCGTAAACTCTTTCAGAGCCCAGCCATGACTTTTGGGTCACAAGTTTATCCAGTTCTCTGATGATATCTTTGGCAATGGATGAGTAAAATCCGTTGAGAAAAGCCATCCGGTCCGGCTGTTTGCACTGGTGGTAACGCTCCATGGCGTTGAGAAAGAGCACAGAGGTCCTGGGATAGCACGAACACATCAGGTTCCAGGGATCTCCGTCGGGCAGGGTGCTGTCGCCTGTGTCCCGGAAATCGGTCCGCAGCAGCAGTGCGGGCATATCCACCATCTTGGCAAAACAGAACTCCGCCACGGTACCGGAATCCAGATCGGGGCCGTCAAAGTTGGCAAGGATCAGATCGGACTCAAAGAGCAGTTCAAAGTCGGCATCCCGGATATTTTCGGCGCTTCTGACACCGACTTCGCACTCTCCCTCCTGAGGGAGCAGTATCCGGTAACGGTGGGAGGAACACTTTTCAATGGCATCGGCAAGAAGAAGGTTGCCTCCCAGATCTTTGGCATCAAAGAGGTCTCCGGCAAAGTAGATCTTCAAAGGTTGTTTTTCCATAACAGGGCTCCGGCTCTTTCAGTGTTGATTTGGATTTTGGGGTAATATAGCTTTCTTGAAGCATAATTGCAAGGAAAAAAAGAAGGCAGGGAGTTTTTTAATGAGAAATTCCCGGGGTTCCATTTGCAATCGGCGCTGTAGGCGTGTAAATTAAGAGGGTGTTATAACTTCCAAACATCAGGAGTCAAAAAGATGAATACCCGTATGATCCAGTGGCGCCAGAGAGGCGATAAACAGTTTTCAGCAGCCATTGCAGGTGATTTCTGCCCCAGAGAGGAAAATTGTGCCGATCTGGTTGCAAGAGTCCGGGAGATCACCGCGCCGGTGAAGCCCTTTTTTGAAAGTGCCGATATGCGCGTGCTCCAGTGGGAGTGCACTGTGACAAAACAGGATACCCCCATCGACAAGAGCGGTCCCAACCACAGGTGCTATCCTGAGTGCTCTGTTTTTGCAGAAGCCCTCAACATCGACACCGTTCTTCTTGCCAACAACCACACCGGCGACTACGGGGATCCCGGTGTCAGGGATACTCTTGATACCTTTGCCGGCATGGGGATCCGCACCGTGGGGGCGGGCATGAACGAAGCAGAAGCGGCAAAGCCCCTCTATGTGGAGTACAACGGTCTCAAAGCCGCCCTTCTCAACGCCGCTGAATATGAGTTCGGCATGGCATACGGCGACAAGCCGGGCTCCAACGCTCTTGATCCCATCCGTCTTGCCGCCCAGATCAAGGCGGAAAAGGCAAAGAACGATCTGGTGATCGTCACTTTGCACGGCGGACACGAACATCTGCCCTATCCTTCACCCCGTATGCGTTCCTGGTTCCGTTACTTTGCCGATTGCGGCGCCGATGCGGTCTTCAACTGCCACACCCACTGTCCTCTGGGGTATGAGATCTATAACGGAGTGCCCATCGTCTATTCACCCGGCAACTTCTATTTCCCCAACCGTCCCACCTCTCTGCCCTGCTGGTACATCGGATATGTGCCCAAATTCTTCTTTGACAAAGAGGGCGCCTACGCCATGGAGATCCTGCCCTACTTCAACTATAAGCAGGGGTTCCGGCTGCCCGATGAAAAGGAAAGCGCAGCCTTTTTCGCCTATCTGGATAAACTCAGCGCCCCCATCGCCGACGAAAAGGAACTGCAGAAGATCTTCAACGCCTGGTGCTGCTCAAGCGGTTATCTTTCAGCTCTTTTCGGCCGTGAGAAGCCTGAGGAGTTCGACACCCGTGAGAATGTCACAGCCTGTCTGGGGCTGCGCAATCTGATGACCTGTCAGGCGCACCACGATCTGCTCCGCACGGCGCTGCTGCAGATAGAACGCTATCAGATGAGCGCCGCAAAAGAGGATCTCCACATTATCAAGGAGGCACAGAATCCCGATTTTGTGAAACTCTGAGAAAGTTTCAGAAACGACGAAAACGCTCTCCTCTGTGTCAGATACAGGGGAGAGCGTTTCCACAATATTGAGGTGCGTTGGAAATGCCTCAGGCACTATTTTACATCTCGATCTCTTTGATGTTGTCCTCAATGAGATAGGGCATCTCTTCGTGGACATCTGCACCGGCGGCGATGAGCTCGGTGGCAAGTTTCATGTATTTTACATGACCGTTGGCAAGAAGCACTCCGTCACGGTCGTAGATGAAGGAGTCGATTTCAAAGGCTCTGGCAGTTTCCGCTGTGACCACGCCTCTGCCCAGCAGTTCCACGCCGTAGGGCACCGGTTTGCGGTATTTGGTGTCCAAAGTCATGGTGACGCCGAAAAGGGATTCATCCTGGTGGTGCGCCCAGAGCCCCCGGAGTCCCATTTCGTCGATCATGGCGGAAATCAATCCCCCATGGACTCTGCCCGGGTAGCTCTGGTGGTGCTCCTTGTAACGGAACAATGTGACCACACTGCCGTCCTCCATATTATAGAAGGGCGCCTGCAAGCCGTAGGTGTTGTCCAGTCCGCAGACGGCACACATGCGGCTGTTGCGCTGTTTGCTGAGAACTTTCATTCTTTATCAGACGATGTCGATAAGTTCCACTTCAAAGACCAGCACGGCGCAGGGAGGAATGGCATTTCCGGCGCCGCGTTCGCCGTAGGCGAGTTCAGAGGGGATCACGAACTCATATTTGCTGCCCACGTTCATAAGCTGGAGTCCCTCCACCCATCCGGGGATCACCTGAGTGACGCCGAAAACAGCAGGCTCTCCGCGCTGCACGGAGCTGTCAAAGACCTTGCCGTCAATGAGTTTTCCGGTGTAGTGCACTTTGACCTTATCGGAGGAAAGAGGTTTTTTGCCGCTTCCTTCTTTAAGCACCTTGTACTGCAGTCCGCTGGCAGTGACCTGAACCCCCTCTTTGGACTTGTTGGCTTCGAGGAACTCTTTGCCGGCTTTCACATTTGCCTCGGCAGCATTGGCGGCGGCGGCACGGGCTGCTTCCTGGACCTTCTGCTGGAAGGACTGCATGAACTTGTGGTATTCGTCAAGTTCAAGGGCAGGGGCTTTGCCGGAGCTCACATCAGAGATGGCGGCGAGGACCTGTTTGAAATCCAGTTCGATGGGGAGTTCGGTAATGCTTCCGGCAATGTTCATGCCGAGAGCATAGCTCATTTTTTCCATATCAGTCATTTTTTCTTTTCCTTCTTTTTAACAAAGACTCTGTTACGACCGATAATATAACACACTGGAGCCTTGCAGTCAAACAAAATTACCTGAAAAGAACAAATAAGTGCCGAAAAAGATTTGCAAAAAGAAAGAATCTGCTGTAAATTATCGAAAATGCTTTTTTCAACTTTCAACATAAGGATCCCTTTTTATGAACCCTATTCCTTTTGACGGCAAGATCGTCTATGATGCCGCCGCCCTTGAGGGCGCAAAAACCGTCTTCATCACCGGCGACCTGATCCCCCGTGAACTTGCAGAAGAAAGACTCTGCAAAGGGGAGACCGAAACTGTTTTCGGCTCTGTTCTGCCTGTGATCAAATCCTGTGATCTGGGCATTACCAATCTGGAGTGCACCCTGACCCGTGGAGGCGAACCCATCTACAAGTGCGGTCCCAACCTCAAAGCCGATCCCGATGTCATGCCCGCTCTGATGAAAGCCGGATTCTCTGTCTATGCCCTTGCCAACAACCACTCCCGGGACTTTGGCGATGAAGCATTCCTTGAGACCATGGAGCACATCACCGCCGCCGGAGGCAAATTTGTGGGCGGCGGCAAAGATCTTGCCGATGCCGCTAAAACCCTCTACTGCGATGTGAAGGGACTGAAGATCGCCATTATCTGCGCTTCCATGCGTCAGGCTTGCGACTGCACCCGCACTACTCCCGGCTCCAACCCCCTGAATCCCCCTGCCATTGCCGCTCAGGTGGCTAAGGAAAAACAGCAGAGCGACTTTGTTCTGGTGGTGATCCACGACGGCAAGGAACAAGTTCCCTTCCCCGCCCAGCGCATCCGTGAAAACTACCGTGCCTTCGTCGATGCCGGTGCGGCTGCTGTTATTGCCCACCATCCCCACACCGCTCAGGGATTTGAGGTTTACAACGGCGGATTCATCGCCTACAGTCTGGGGAACTTCCACTTCCCCGCCCGCAGCGCAACGCCGCCCCCCTCCTGGAACGAAAGCTATTCTTTGAAGCTTTTCATCAACAAGCACAAAGTTGCCGCCATTGAGGTGATCCCCCACCAGATCAACGCCGACCAGTGCCTTGAAATCAAGGAGGGCGCCAACAGAGAAGAGTTCCTGAAACGCCTTTCAGGACTCTGCAATATCGTTGCCGAGGATGAGCTCTGCGACACCTATTACAACGCAGCTTCCATGCGTTACACCCATTATGAGACCCACATCCGCAAGATGTTTGAGCTCATGGACAAAGGTGATCTCAAAGATCCCGAATACCTGCGCGAGATGTTTTATGTCAACCACTATCTCATCACCGCAGAGCACTGGGATCTGCTGGCGGCACAGACCTTTGTAAAATACCACGCCGAGATCCCGGAACCCCCTGCGGATCTTGAATACTACATGAATTTGAAGTAACCGCTCCCAAAGCTCACCGGAAAGACCGGTTTTGAAAATTTGATGTACGCATCAATTATGTCAAAACCGGTCATTTGTTGTTTCTGGGACCGCATCCGCGGCGGATGACTTCAGAAGCTTGAGGCAGATAGTTCCTGAATTCAAGACGGGCAGTTTTCCCGACTCCTCAAGCCTTATTTACCGACCTTTATCGGGAACAGCGCCTTTTAAAAAAAATTCCGGGAATTTTTATACCCCCACCATAAAATGTCAGGGGTGCTGTGCTATATTATAGGTGTGTCCGGGAAAGAAAAAACAACTGAGGAGTTCCAAAGATGAAAATATTGCACACTGCCGATTGGCACCTGGGGGTCGCTCTGGGAGCGGAAAAGCGCTTTGACGAATTTGATGCACTGCTGGATCATCTGGTCGATATCGTCAGAGAGGAAAAAATCGACGCTGTCATCATTGCCGGTGATGTTTTTGACTCCCATCTCCCCCCGAACCGTGCCGCGGGGCAATATTACCGCTTTCTCCTTGAAGCCGGCAGGGCGGGCGCCAGAGAGATCATCGTTACAGGGGGGAACCATGACAGTGCCGCCTACCTTGAGGCGCCGAAAGAGGTTCTGGAACACCTTTCGGTCCATGTGTTTGCTTCAGTTGCCGGGGATTGTTCTGATATGATCCTTCCCCTCAAGGATGAAAAGGGCAATACCGCCGCTCTCATCGGCGCTGTGCCCTATCTTCACGAAAAGGATCTGCTCATTGTGGAAGGAGGACAGGGACTGGTGGAAAGAGAAACCGCCCTGCGCACTGCCATGCTGGAGTATTACCGGAAAATGGCAGACGCCCTCAAGGCTGTGGACCCGTCAGTGCCCCATATCCTTACCGGACACCTCTTTGCCGTTGATGACGGCAAACGCAATGACATCTGGACCGGTACTCTTATGAGCGTTTCAGCCGGGGATTTCCCGGACTCCATCGACTATCTGGCTCTGGGACATCTGCACGATGCCATGACTCTGAAAACAGCTCATAAAACCGTCGTCCGTTACGCCGGATCCCCTTTGAATGTTTCATTCAGAGAGCTGGCGGTCCCCAAATCAGTCACAGTGATCGACACCGATGATGTGAAAAATTTCCGGGAGATCCCCTTGCCCGCCTTTCAGGAAATGCGTCTCCTTGAGGGGGACAGAGGAGAGCTTGAAGAAGAGCTCAGAAAACTGGCAGCCGAAGGTAAAAGTATCTGGTGCAGTGTGGAAAATACCGGCTCTTATGAACCGCTTCTGCTGGAAATATTGAGCGCTGTCATCAGGGAAAGCCGGGTAAAGATCATCAGATGCCGCAACCGGGAAACCAATCCGGCAGTGCTCCAGCGTCTGCCGGAAGAACGGAAACTTGAGGAACTTGCACCTGTGGATGTTTTCAAGCTCATACTTCAGGAAGCTGAGATCAATAAAGAGACCGCTGAAAAGCTGCTGGGTGCTTTCAACGAAATCGAAACCGCTGTAAGAGAAGAAGAACGATAAGGAAAAATCTGCTTTATGAAAATCAAAAAACTTGTTTTGCAGAATATCAACAGTCTTTACGGCAAATGGGAGATCGACTTTGATTGTGAAGAGTTCCGCCGCAGCGGTATTTTTGCCGTGACCGGCAACACCGGCAGCGGCAAAAGCACCATCCTTGACGCCATCTGCCTTGCCCTTTACGGATGTACACCCCGCTTGAAAAAAGAGACCGCAGAAGCTGTCAGCCGCGGATGCAATGAGTGCATGTGCGAACTGACTTTCCTCGATACCCGGAATCAGGAATGGACCGCCACCTACGCCTACCAGAAGATCTCCCAGGGCAGCAACGCAGGCAAAATGAAAAAAGATGCCCTTCATACCCTGTCATGCAACGGCATCACCGAAGCTGAAAAAACCACCCTCGTCAAGGCAAAGGTCGAAGAGATCACCGGTCTGGACTCTGACCGCTTCTGCCGCGCCGTTCTGCTGGCTCAGGGATCTTTTGACGCCTTTCTCAGCGCCGGAAACAAAAACGGCGAGATCCTTGAAAGGATCACCGGCACTGAGATCTATTCCCGCATTGCCGAAAAGGTGAAACAGCGCTACACCGGCGAAGAGATGAAATACAAATCCATCGAAGCCCTTTTTAACGGTATCACCATCCTCTCTGACGAAGAAAGAGAAGCGCTCCGGCAGGAGATCGAAGAGCTTACCCGGGAGATCGGTCACTTCAATTCAGAGCAAAGCGCCTTGAATCAGCTTCTGCAAAAGTTCCAGCAGCTGGAACTGCAGAGGGCTGCTCTTGCCAAATGTTCGGAAGATGAAAAACTTCTGAGTGAGGAAATTGAAAATTTCTCCCCCCTGAAAAAGCGTTTTGAAGACGGCAGAAGGGTCCTCGGAGCCGATGAGGCATACCGTCCTCTCAAGGCGCTGCAGGATCAGCACTCTGTCGCTGCCACAGCTTTGACAAAAAGCGAACAGCTCCTGCTGGAACAGGAAAAACTTTGTGCCGATGCAGCAAATGCCCTTGAGGAAAAAAGCAGGAGTTTTCAGGAGTTTGAAAAGGAGTTCACCGCTCTTTCCCAAGTGTTGACCGCCGTCAACAAACTTGATACCGTTATCAGGGCTTTCTCTGAAAATGTGCTTTCCGCCCGCTCCAGAAGAGAAGCGGAACTCCACAAGGCTCTGGAGTGCCGCCGGGAACTTTTTTCAGCCCGCCGCCAGCTTGCCGGACTGGAAAAAAACAACGCCGAAGATACCGCCTATCTGCTCTCCCATGAAGGAGACAGCGAACTGCCTCTGCTCCGGAAAATGTGGGAAGAGTGGCTGAAAAACCTCGAAGACTCTTCCCTTGCTCTTGCCGGAAACACCCAAAAGAGCGGCGTTTTGCAGAAAAATATCGCCGCTCTGCAGAAAACTCTGGCGGAAAAAGAGAAGGCGCTGCAAAGTGAAAAGGGGAAATTTGAAAAAATTTCAGCCGCTGAAGCTGCCGCAAAGCAGAAGATCCTCGATACTTTGGAAGGTGCTTCAAAAGAGCACTGGCAGACCCTCTTTGAAACGCAGGACAAGTGCTGCCGTCAGGCGGAGCTCTGCAAATCTCTGGCTGAGCACCGCAAACAGCTCCACGACGGCGGGGAATGCCCCCTCTGCGGCTCCAAAGAACATCCCTTTGCCGCAGGGAACATCCCCGAACCCGACAGGGAGTATGAGGTCCTGGAAACTTTGAAAAAACGCCTCAACGCCATCGGCGACGCTGAAAAAGATCTGCAGAAGATCTCCGCCGATCTCAACAGCTGCGGAAATGTGCGGGTACAGCTTGAAAATGCTCTTGAGCAGCTCAAACTCCAGCTGGAAGGCAAAGTGCAGGAAAAAAAGAGCCTTGACGAAGCTGCAGAAAAACTCAAAACCGACATCGCCGCAGCTGCTGAGAAGATCGACAGCGCTCTGGAGAGATCCGGCTTGACCCGGGAGAAGGGAAAGTTCCTTCTTCCGGCAGAATTGGAGTTGAGGATCAGAAAATTTGAAGCGTGCAAGGCGGCACAGGCGATCTTTGAGGAAAAGAAAAAAGAGTACGCTCAGCGCATCTTGAAGCTCCATACGGCTTTGCTCTCATACCTTGAAAACTGCAGGACTCTCAGGAAAGAGTGGCGCTCAGTTTCTCTGAAACTTGCCGCCGAAAAGAGCCGCCGTGAAGAACTTTTCGGCACAAAAGATCCTGCTGCTGAAGCTCAGGCAACTGAGAAAAAGAGAAAGAACATCACGGCATTGCTTGAAAAAGCAAGCCGCAGTGCCACCGAAAGCGCCACCAACCGCAGCCGTACTGTTGAAGAGGTGAAAAAGACAAAAGAAAATATCGCCCTTCTCAACGAAGAGATCATGAGCGCCCGGGAAAGGTTCCTTTTGGAGTGTACCGCTGCCGGAGTCACGGAAGAGGAGTTCCATCTTTATCTCCTTGACAAGGAGGAAATGACCCGTCTTTCCGGCAAAGATGCCGAACTCAAGGCACGGCAGAAACAGCTGGCAGAGACCCGTTCCCGGTGCGAAATGGAGATCAAACTTCTTTCAGAGTTCCTCCAGGGCAAAAAGAACAAAGAGGAAACAGTTGCCGGGCTGGAAAAACTTGCAGAGCTGCTCCAGGGGAAAAATCAGACCCTGGGGGGCTCCAGACAAAAACTCAGCAAGGATGCCGAGGAGAGAGAAAAAATGGCGGAACAGCACCAGAAACTTCTTGAGCAGCAGAAGGTCAGAGAACTGTGGAAAGCTCTTGACGATCTGATCGGCGTCAAAGATAAGTTCCAGCGCTTTGCTCAGGGGATAACCCTTGAACATCTTCTGGTCCTTGCCAACAACGAACTTGAAAAACTCAGCGGCCGTTACCGTCTGCTCCGCAGCAAAGAGGAGGAGCTGGGCATCGACGTGGCAGACAAAGAACAGGGAGATGTGATCCGGAGCTGCAAAACCCTTTCAGGGGGAGAAAGATTCCTGGTCTCTCTTTCACTTGCTCTGGGACTTTCTCAAATGGCAGGGGAAAGGATCAGCGTGGATTCACTCTTCCTTGACGAAGGATTCGGCACCCTCGACGCTGATACACTGGAAATCGCCCTTGCCGCATTGAGCAATCTGCGCAACCGGGGCAAACTTGTGGGCGTCATCAGCCATGTGGCAGCTCTCTCAGAAAAGATCCCCTGTATCATCGAGGTCATCCCCTCAGGGGGCGGACGCAGCACCCTTAAAGGTCCCGGCGTCAGAGCCATCGCCCCCCCCGCTGAAAAAGAGCGTAAAAAGCGCCGTTCCCGCTGAAGGGCGGTAAATAGGGTTTGAGGTGTCGGGGCGGGGGAAAAGCCCCCCCGGCTCTCAGGGACGGCGCACCAATAATGTCTGACAGGTCCGGCAAAGCGCCGCCGCTCCACACTCAAGCGCTCCGGAGCACTCAGAAACTTTGTTTGACAAAATGAGGTAATTTCAAAAGTCATTCAAAAAATGGCAAAGATGCCATTCGCAAAGAGCTGCAAAGGGTAGTTTGAGGTTGCTACCTGTAAGGTAACAGCCGAAAACGCTCCCTTTGTCAGATCGAAGCGAGGGCGCTTTGACAA
>JAZODE010000067.1:0-5594 GCA_045596885.1 Victivallaceae bacterium | reverse complement strand
AGGTCAATCTGGAGCGCGCCATGGCTGCCGGGGGACGCATGGGGGGACATATCGTCCAGGGTCATGTGGATGCCGCCGCACGGGTGCGTTCATTGAGGCGTCTCCCCGACGGAGACTTTGAGTTCGCCGTTGAAATGCCCCCGGAACTTGCTCCTGAGATCGCCATGAAAGGCTCTATCACCATTGACGGTGTCTCCCTGACTGTTGCCGGACTGGGGGAGGATCATTTTGCTGTCCGTTTGATCCCTCAGACTCTCAGCGCCACGGCGCTTAAAGAACGGCACCCCGGAGAACTTGTCAATCTGGAAACCGATGTGATCGCCAAATATCTGCGGCGCCAGCTGAGTTTTCTCAACTCTTCCGCTTCCGGTTCCCGGAAAGCCAGTTGGAACGATTTGAAAGAGGCGGGGATCTTATGAACTGCCGTTTCGGGATTTCGGCATCAATGCCGGAGCATCTCATGGGGCTGCCGGTGAAACTTCCCCGGGAACTTTCTGCTGTAGAATTTCCGGGGGATATGCTCGAAAGCTCTGCCGGATGTCAGAAACTTTCACAACTTGCCAGAAACGGCATCCTCCTTGCAGGCAGAGATTTTATCTCTCCTGAGATATCAGCCCTGATCCCTGAAGAAAATTGTAAGCTGCGTTCGGAGCTTGAAGAACACTTTCAGCAACGCTGTGCGAAAGCGGCTGCTCTGGGGGTGAAGGATTTTTCCGTTTCTTTTGATGTTTTTCAGGCGCTGGCTTCACCGCAATACGGGGAGAAGCTGGGACGGTTTCTGCGCCGCTGTGCCGGAGTGATCCGGGAGTTCGATCAAGTGCTCCATTTGGTTTGCCGCATTCCCGGAGGCGGCAGTTTTGACGGCTGGGAACAGCTGCTCAAATTCCGCAGAGATCTTCTCTGCTGCAACATTGAACTGCTGTTGGAAATACATCCCCACGAACCCAATGCTTCTGAAGCCATTGCAAGTGCTCTCAAGACTTTCAGGCTTCACGACAACTGGCGGCGGGTGTGCTACGATTCAAGCATTGGCAACACTTTGACTGCCGCTGCCATCAAACGCTGTTCAGAAACTTGTGCCCGGGAGTCAGAGCTCCAGAGAGTGATCTTTTTTTATCCCGGAAGCTTCAGGATCGACAGCACCAAAACCGCTGAACTTGAGACCATGGTCAAAGCTTTTACCGCCAGTGAAGAAGGAGCTTGATCTCTATGGCAAAAGCATCCGGTTTCATGAAGCATTTCTTCGGTGTTTCAGGAGCGATTTTTTTGAGCCGCATACTGGGGCTGGCACGGGTACGCCTTGAAGCTGAAATACTGGGGGGCGGCGCCGTTGCTTCTGCATGGCAGCTTGTTTCCTCTTATGCCAACATCCTCCGCCGTCTGCTGGGGGAGGGGGCGCTGGGGACAGCTCTGACTCCCATTGTCGCCGAATTGGACCACGAAGAGGGAAAAGCTGCTGTTAAAGGGGCTCTTGCTGTGGTTTTTCCCTGTCTGGGAATTGTTCTCGGAGCTATTGTCATTTTTGCCGCTCTTGCGGCGCTCATTGTGGGCAGATTTTTTACGGCAGAGTCTAATTTAAGAGTTTATCTGGTCTGCACACTGCTGCCCATTGTCATGCCCTATGCCATATTTATTTGCATGACAGGAGTCGTTACAGCGGTGCTCAATTACGGAAAGCGCTTTGTGCTGCCCGCCTTTTGCTCTCTGCTGATGAATATTGCTCTGGTGGGAGGTCTGGCACTGGGATGGTATTGGAGAGAGTCTGAGGGAACTTTGGATATAATAAAGTTCCTTCACATTTTAAGTTATCTCTTTCTCCTTTCCGGAGTCATTCAGATGGTGCTGATGTTCATTCAGCTGAAACTCCTTGGCTTTTTTCCCGATTTTTTTTCATGGCGCAAACACCTGGGGGTACTTAAAAAACTCTGGGATCTTGCTCTGCCCGGATTCATCGGCGGTGCCGCTTTGCAGATCAGCTTTCTCATTGACAGGAATCTTGCTCTTATGATAAATGAGCAGGGGGTCGCATCTCTTGGTTATGTGGATCGTCTGGTGGATCTTCCCATCGGCATTTTCGGCGTGGCAATGGGCCAGGTCCTTATGGCGCGCATGAGCCGCTCTGCCGCCAATGGCGATATAGGTGAACTTGCCGGAGAGATGAATTTCGCCTTGCGCCAGCTCCTCTTTCTCTGTATCCCCATGGCGGTGGGGATCTTTCTCTTCCACGAGCTTATGCTCAAGGTGATCTGCCTTGGAGGAGCCTATACCATGGAAAATCTCAACGCCGCACGGCGTGTCTGCATGTTTTACGGCAGCGGTATCCCCTTTTTCTGTGCGCTGAAGATCATTATCCCGGCTTTTCATGCAAGGCAGGATATGGAAACTCCTTTGCGCTGTTCTCTCATTGCCATTGCTGTCAACTTGTGTTTGAGTGTGGCATTGCTCAAATCCCTGGAACAGGGGGGGATCGCTCTTGCAACAACTGTATCTGCGGCGCTCCATATTGCTTTGCTGCTTTATTTTCTCTGCAGAAGCGGTGTCAATGTTGAATTCCGGAAGGTCAGCGGAACGCTGTTCCGTTCCATATTGGTCTCTGTCGGTGCCGGAGCTGCCGCCGCTTTCGGGCTGCAGCGTTTTTATTGCGGCTCCGGAAGGCTGGCAGACTTTACAGCTCTCTGCATTGCAGGTTCCGTTTTCGGAGTGCTTTACCTGATCGGTTCATGGATGACCGGCAGCGCTGAGATCAAAGAGCTCTTAAAGCGCTTCAGCGGTAAGAAAAGCGCATGACCCACTCTCCCGGCAGTTGTTTGCCGTTGAAAGAGGATCTGCCGTATTGCCTTCTGCCGTCAAAGATGGCAAAGGTTTTTTCCGGGACAGATATGATTTCGATTTCAAATTCCGCAGGTGCTTCAAATTCAGCGTAATTGTTTTTGGGGTCGAGAATCAGGCTTTCTTCTTTGCCGTTGACCTTGAATACCATTACGCCCCCCGGAGAGACAAGCTGCCACCGCACTTTCCCTCCGGGACTCCTGACCGCAAAAACTTTGCCCACTCTGGTTCCCGGAACCATTTCTGCCGTTTGCCATGCGCCGCAGGTAAAGGGACCGTTATCCAGAACGGCATTTTCCGTATGAGTTCCCGCCGGACGGCAGAGCCTCATGAGAACAGGTTCCAGATTATCACCGTAAAAGTCGTATGCTCCCACAGTAATAAAAGTGCCTGAAACAAGAGCCAGTACGGCAAGAGATTTCCGGCGGCTTTCCCAGCTTTTCCAGCGCAGGAACAAGGCACTGAGAAACGCTCCGGCAAAAATAGCCGTTAAAGGCAGTATGGGAGCCCGGAAGCGGGAAAGAATGTAGAATACGGCAATAGCTCCCCAGTAAATGAGCACAAATCCGTAAAGGTATGTCCGTCTTCTGAAAGAGGAACGCAACGCAGATGCGGCAAAGAGAAACATCCCAGCCAGGGCGCAGGCAAGAAGCACGCCGGAGCGTCCCGGAAGAAGAAGGGCAATGATTTGAGAACAATTGCCTTCTCCATACAACGAGACATTGTTCGGCAGCTCCCGGCTGTCCCAGAAAAGCAGCAGCTTGCGGAACTGCAGTTCAAAGAATGCGCCCGGTTCCCGGCACATCCACCCCAACATCTGGCGGGGAACTGAAATACCTCTGGTGGTCTTTGCCATAAAGTCGTGGAAACTTTGGGGGTATTCCATCGGACCTGCCGGGAGTCCGGCATTTCTGCCGCCGGGAGGGGCTTCCGGGGTGTTCCCCAGAGCCAGAACCGCGTCGGCAGCTGTGCTGGGACTTGTCAAAGTGCCCCGGGCACGGGTGTTGTAAATGATGAAAGGCAACTGGAGCAGCAGAAAAGCGCCCAGCATAAGAGAGGTAAGAAGCACTTTTTTTCTGACGGAACAGTTTTTCATCAGCCATAATGCCAGAAGCAAAAGGGGCATGAAAAGCAATATATTGCCCCGGGTGAGAGTGGCGATCCCAGCAACGGCTCCTACGGCGCCCCAGTGAAGAAGAGTTCTCTTCCGCAGTGCCCGGAGCAGCAGATAGAAAAGCAAAGTCAGGTTGAAGCATTGGAGTGTTTCATTCTGATGGAAAGGGGCATAAAGAAGCAGGGGCGTGGAAATGGCTGTGAAAACCGCTGCGATCACTCCGGCAAGGCGCCCGAAAAGCTCCTTCCCGGAAAGTCCTGTCAAAAATGTTGTTGCTCCCCCCAGAATGGCTTGGATAAGGACTACAGCCCAAAGGGAAAAATTGGTTGCCAGATAGATCAGGGGCAGAAATACTGCATAATAAAAGGGCTGATAATAAAACTCTTTGGGGAAATTCCCTTTTGCGATCTCTGTTCCCAGCCGGATGTAGGTGTGAAGGTCGGAAGCCTGAGGCGGGGCAAGCATATTGTTCACGCCGCTGTTGATAACGGAAAATTCCAAAGCAACTCCCAGCCGCAGAAAAAATGCCAGTGCCGCAATTACCAGAAGTATATGGATAAAAAAACGCCGGAAAAACAGATTTCCGGCGTTGTTTTTTTTGTGAACAGCCATCAGACGGTCATCAGATCTTTGTCTTTTTCAGCGAGCATCTTCTCAAGAATACCGATGTAGCGGTCGGTCAGCTTCTGGATATCCTCCAGCATCTTCTTGAGTTCATCTTCTGTCAGTTCGCCGTTCTTTTCAGCTTTTTTGGCAGCTTCATTGCCGTCGCGGCGGATGTTGCGCAGAGCAACTTTGGCTTCTTCTGTGTCGGCTTTAGCCTGTTTGCTCAGAGCTTGACGACGATCCTGGCTGAGCTCCGGAATGGGCAGCTTGAGGGTCTTGCCGTCACTGACAGGGGTAATGCCGATGGATGACGCGATGAGAGCTTTTTCAACTTTGCTCACAGCGCTGGCATCCCAGGGCTGGATCACCAGCAGACGGGCCTCAGGAGTGGTGATATTTGCCATATCACGGATCCGGGTGGGGGCTCCGTAGTAGTCAACAGTGATATTTTCCACCAGAGCAGGAGAAGCCTTGCCGGTACGCAGGGCACTGAAAGCAGTTTTCAAAGCCTCTTCGGTCTTCATCATATTTTCTTCGAGAGTATCAAGCAGCAGATCAATTTCCATAAAAAACCTCCATTGAAACAAAAGTAGTGACTATGCTTTATGATAAATATAGCGCAATAAAAGCGATTTGTCAAATCAAAATGAGTTTTGCAGCCATTTTTTTCTTTTTTTCTTGGCGCTGTTTCCGACAAAGGTCGGTAAATAAGGCTTGAGGAGTCGGGGAGGTCCTTTTTCCCCTCCCCGAACCCCACCCCTTTCTTGTCCTCCGCAGCCTTGGCGAAGGAGGATTTCCAAACCTTTTTCAGTAACGCTTTTCATTTTTGAGCAAACTCAAAAATAAAAAGCGGTCTGAGGCAATTTCAAAACTCCTCAAAATTGTCAAAGCGCCCTTGCTTCGATCTGTTAAAGGGAGCGTTTTTCCGCCTTCGCATAAAGCTACGGCGGGACAAGCGCCTGTTACCTTTCCCCCTCCGCATAAAGCTACGGCGGGACAAGCCAGGTAGCAAGTGCAAACTACCCTTTACAGCTCTTTGCGAATG
>JAZODE010000066.1:0-4410 GCA_045596885.1 Victivallaceae bacterium | reverse complement strand
TTGTCAAAGCGCCCTCGCTTCGATCTGACAAAGGGAGCGTTTTCGGCTGTTACCTTACAGGTAGCAACCTCAAACTACCCTTTGCAGCTCTTTGCGAATGGCATCTTTGCCATTTTTTGAATGACTTTTGAAATTACCTCCAAGGTTTTTGAATTTCCGTGATAAAGAAAGTGTTTGCCCATGTTTGACCCCAAATTGCTCCTTCCTGAAGTGATCTATGCCCTTCCCGGGTTTGAGATCAATATCTATTTTCAAAACGTCGTCACTGTTATCAATCCTGCCAATTACGCTTTTGATGTGGAATGCGAAAAAGGTCGCTGCGATCAGCTGCGCTGGCGCTGGATCCCGGAAGAGGAGGATGCAGGCAAACACAAACTCAAACTTTCCGTCTGGAGCGATGAAGGACTCCTTGCCGAAGCCGAAACCACCATTATCGTCACGCCCCGCAACGCAGGTGAAGGCAAAACACTGACCATACTGCAGATCGGCGCCAGCTGCATGGCGGCAAAGGGACACGGCGAGGAACTCCACAGCCGCTTTCAGCTCCCCGGCAACCCCAAACTGGTGATGCTGGGCTCCCACGCCCCCGGATACCTTCCCGTCACTCCCGGCGGTCCCGCCAATGAAGCCTACGGCGGATGGAGCTGGGCGACCTTCTTTGAAAAAGAGCAGTCCACCCAGCTGGATAACGACGGACTCCATCCCAAGCGCCCCTACGATGTGCCTTCCCCTTTCCTCTTTGACCGCAACGGCAAAAAGGAGTTTGATTTCCAAGCCTATCTGGAAACCGTCTGCCACGGTGTCCGCCCCGATGTGGTCTACTTTGAGCTGGGAGTCAACGGCACATTCACCTGCAGAACAGATGAGGAATTTGAAAAGTTCTGGAATGAAAGAAACTATCCTTTTATGAAAAGGATGATCCAGGCTGCCCATGAAGCGCTCCCCGATGCGGTGCTGGCAGTGGAACTGATCCCCAAAGGCGCCTGGAGTCAGGATGCCTTCGGCAAAAACTACGGCTGCCTCCAGAGCCGCCGCCGCTGGCTCATCAACGCAGATCTGCTCTGCCGCAAATATATGGCTCTTGCCGGAGAGCTGGACTATATGATCCTGCCTGAATATCACAATGCAGACGGCTCTGTCAACTATCCTTCACTTGAAGAACCTGCCCACGCGTCAAGTGCTGTTACCGTCTTCCGTGCCGCCAATGCGCTCCACCCCTTGCCGGAGGGCTACAGCCAGTGGGCAGATTGTGAATATTTCTTCCTTAAATATATTGCAGCACAAAAATGAAAAGAAACTTTTTTATCAGTTCACTGTTCCTTGCTTCACTTTCTCTTGCTGCGGCAGAAATTCAGGATAACTCCTGGAAGGGCCACCGGATCTACGGAGGTGCTCTGCAGTACTATTACCAGCAGATCTTTGAAGAGAATCTGAAGCGTTACGAATCCGTCATCAATCAGGCAAAAACAAAAGCAGACGCCCTCAAGATCGTCCGCACCGCTCAGGCAAGGATCAAAAATTCATGGCGTTTCCCCGCTGAAAAATGCCCCCTTGCCCCAAAAGTTCTGAAAAAAGCCCGTTACGGAGATGTGATCGTTGAAAATGTCACATTCCAGAGCCGCAAAAACTTTACTGTCACTGCTAACTTTTATCTTCCAGCCCAACGCACGGGCAAAGTTCCTGCGGTGCTCTTTGTTCAAGGGCACTCCAACTCAGGGAAACGCACAGGCGGTTACGCAAGAGCCTGCGAAAACCTTGCCCGCCGGGGGATCGCTGTACTTTCCATCGATCCCATCCAGCAGGGGGAGCGATATCAGTACGCAGAAGAGTCCAAGCTCAACTGCACTGTCTTTCACAACCGCATGAACCGTCAGCTCACGGCTCTGGGTGAAACCTTTTCCGACTGGCGCACCTACGACGGGATCCGGGCGGTGGACTACCTTTTCAGCCGTCCGGAGGTGGATACTTGCCGCATCGGCATCAACGGACAATCCGGCGGCGGCACCATGACCGCTTTGATCTTCGCCAACGACCACCGGATCATGGCGGCAGCTCCCAGCTGTTACATCACCACCTTTTGCCACAATGTGCAAAATGAAGTTGCCGCCGACGGCGAACAGATGCCCGCAAGATTTCTTGCCGCCGGGGGCGAAATGGCGGATCTGATCATTGCCCGGGCACCGCAGCCCTACCGCATCATCGCTCAGAAAGGGGATTACTTTGATCTCCGGGGTGCCCGCAAGACTTACGCTCTGGCAAAAAAGATCTACCGTCTTCTGGGGAAAAAGGAAAATATTTCCATGGTCGAGATCCCGGGGCGTCACTCCTACGGTCAGGCGGGACGGCTGAAAGCCTATGAATTTTTCACCGCTGTCTTTAACTTGAAAAATTTCCCTGAGGAACACAAACTTTCCCCCAAAGTTCTTTCTCTGAACTGCTTCGGCAAAGAGGGGATCCGTTCCATCCCCGGGGAGAAAACGGTACGGGATCTGGCAAAAGAGCAGGCAGTACAGTTGCGGCTCCGCCGTCAGAAAAATCCCCTTCCCCTTAAAGAACTCCGTGCAAAAGCTGCCGATCTGCTCAAGGTGGGCGATCTTTCTTATCTGCCTCCTTACCGCTGTCTGCGCATGACAGAGATCGACGCAAAACTCTTTCAGCGGGTGGGCATCACTCCCGAAAAAGGGATCACCGCCACGCTCTTTTATATGGATACCGGCATCGACTTTGAACTGCGAGTCAACAAACACGCCGTCCTCATGCTGCCTCATATCTCCGCAAGAGAAGAGCTGGTCAAATATTTCAAAAAAGAAAACGCCCGTTCTCTTTTCGCTCTCGATCCCCGGGGCATGGGGGAGTCGGAATCTGCCGCTGTTGACAGGTTCCGCCGTCTTTACACCGACTACGGCGCCGACTACCACTTTGCCGCTCTGGGGCTCATGCTCAACAAGCCCTACATGGGCAGAAGAGTTTTCGACATACTTTGTGCCGTCAATCTGCTTCTTGCCAACGGGGCGGAAAAGGTGACTTTGCGTGCATACGGCAACAGCCGTTATCTGGGGATCTTCGCAGCTTTGCTCTCTGACAAAAAGGTGGATCTTGAACTGGCAGGGGGACTTCCTGTCACATACGAAAATGCCATTTCCGATCCTCTGGCGCCCATTCCTCAATCCATGGTGCCCTACGGGATCTTGAAATTTACCGATATCGACGAGATCTGCCACGCCCTCAAAGGAAGGGTCAGAACGGTCAAATAATGAACTCTTTTGAAAATTACTGTATAACACCTTGAATTTTAGAACATTGTGTGATATATTAATTTCAGTTTGTCAATACAGAAAAAAATCCTGAGGAGATCAAAAGAAATGCAACTGCGTCCTGTGAAGAAAAATTTGCCCAAGACAAATTTCACTCTGATCGAACTGTTGGTGAAAAGATCACATCTCTGCTGTGATCGTGTTTATGGCAAAGAAGAAGGTCTTTCACCTGCCCATGGGCAGGTGAAGCTGTACAGCTTCACCTTAATAGAGCTTCTTGTCGTTATTGCCATCATCGCCATTCTTGCCGCCATGCTGCTGCCCGCTTTGCAGCAGGCGCGGGAGCGTGCCCGCAGCACGACCTGTGTCAACAATCTGAAAACCGTGGGTGTTGCTGTCAATAATTATATGGGTGACAACCGGGGTTTTATGCCGGGCTCCATTACTGGCAACGTCTCAATGCTCTGTCCCGACGGCGTCAGACGTTCCATCAGCCGTTTCGGTCATGCCATGCTCCATTACCTTCCCGGAGCCCAGCTGACCAAGTGGGACAACATCACCAACGGACTGCAGAAAAACAATCCTCTGCAGTGCCCCTCTGATACGATCAGAAATGAATACTACAAAGGTGCCGGGCACTGGTACTCTTACGGGAACAATTACTACGCAGCATGGGATCTGAACTCCCACCAGATGCAGAAACCGGAAAAGCTCAAAACTCCTTCACAATTCATGTATCTTGCAGAAACCCTTGACCTTGCCTATTTCTGTACTACATTTTCAGTAACCACTTTTCCCATCCATCTGACCAAAAATCCTGACGGAGACCGTTTGGAGTTCCGCCACAGCAACTCCATGAATGCCCTTTTTATGGACACTCATGTTGCCCCTATGGCGTACAAGACCCTCTACAACTCAGGGAACAAATATTGTTACACGCCCACTTTTTAACCTGACTTTAAGGAAATAAAAAAAATGCAGTCACCTTCACAATGGAAATTCACGCTGATCGAACTGCTGGTGAGTGCTACTTGTCAAATAGGTGTTTTACCGTTGTATTGCCTCAAAAAAATTCATAAAAACTGCACATCCTTACGCCCGTCAGGGCGCACTTCACGTTTGCCGCAGGCAAACTCTTCACACCTTCACATCTTCA
>JAZODE010000065.1:0-6045 GCA_045596885.1 Victivallaceae bacterium | reverse complement strand
GGAGCGTTTTTCCGCCTTCGCATAAAGCTACGGCGGGACAAGCGCCTGTTACCTTTCCCCCTCCGCATAAAGCTACGGCGGGACAAGCCAGGTAGCAAGTGCAAACTACCCTTTACAGCTCTTTGCGAATGGCATCGAAAGTCATTTTTTGAATGACTTTTGAAATTACCTCTTAACTCAGCGCAGCTCTGAAAAATCGAGGGGAGTCAGCAGCTTTTGGAGCTTGCTGCGCTTTGCCGGGTCCACTGTCAGATATTTCAGACGGGTGAATTCAAAGTCGTGGGGCAGAAAGTTTTCCATCCACGGGTTGAGCATCTGATAGGAGACAGGATACCCTTCAAGGATCCACGGCGCTTCGGCAGCGGCGAGAGCGGCGGCTTTTTGGCAGAGCTTCACCCGTTCCGGGGAGTCCGGCATGGCGACGATCTTTTCGTAAAGGCGGTCAAACTCCTTTGAGGAAAAATTGGTCCGGTTGCAGCTGCCTGCGTTGCCTGAGTAAAAAAGCTGCAGAAAGTTTTCCGCATCGGGGTAATCCCCTGTCCATGAGAGGCGGAAAAGCTGCATCCGGTTGCGACGCAGACGGTCAAAGAAACGGGGCTTGAAATTGAATATGCACTCAAGCTCTATGCCCAGCTCCTGAAATTCCTTTTGGGTCAGTTCGGCGATCTGCCGGTGGGAGGTGGTATCCCCGGACTGGTCAAAGGTCAGACGCAAGGGACGCCCGGTGGCAGGATCCATACCGCCGGGGAATCCGGCTTCGGCAAGGAGCTGTTTTGCTTTGGCAAAATCATCGGCGCTCCAGCGGTTGAGGAATTTTTCATCATGCCCCGCAACTCCCGGCGGAATAGGGGTGTGGGCGCGCAGCAGTTGGGAATTGGCGTGGAGGATCCGCCTTTGAACATTGTAGGCAAGACTCAATGCCTGTCTGAGCTTTTTGTTTTTGCCCAAGAGGGGATCACTGCAGTTGAATCCAATATAGCGGACCTCAAAAGAAGGTGAACGCAAAAGTTTTATACCCCTGTCTTTCAGAGCTTTGGGGAGTTCGCCCCCTGCCACAAGGTCGGCGTCATCCTTGCCGATGGCGTTGTAGTCGATTTTTCCCTGCAAAAAGAGGAGCCACGCCGTGACGGGCTGTTTGACGGTGAAAAGCACGATCTCATCTGCCAGGGGCAGAGGGCGTTTTCTGTCGGCGGCAGTGGCGGCTCCGGCAAAATATTCTTTGCGGAATTTGGGGTTGCGGACAAGGTGGAGCTTGTAATCCCGGCGGTAATTTTTTATGCAGAAGGCTCCGGAACTGACGGGGTGGTCCCCGAAACGGTTTTTGAAAAACATTTCAGCGTTCCGTGAAACCACTGCGGTGCTGGGCATGGCGAGAAGATAGAGAAAACGGGGCTGGGGAGAGGTGAAACGGAGCGTAAATTCGTGGTCATTGTGTTTGATCATGCCGGGAATGGCGCGATCGTAAGGTGTGAAATCGTAAGGCTGTGCTTTGAAGGCTGCCTGGCGGAACTCCTCCATTCCGGCGATCTTTCCCCGCAATATCCAGTAGAGGGGACTGTTTTTTCGTGGGTCGCAGAGCCGCTTCAAAGAAAAAAACACATCATCTGTCGTGATTTTTGTTCCCTTGCTTGAAGAGTTGAACACCTTATGGGATTGAAAATGCAGATCCGTGCGGAGCTTGAAACGGCAGGAACGGAAATCTTTGGAAAAACGGGGCATTTCCGCCAGCATGGCGGGCTTGAGGGTGTAGGGGCGTTTGGTGTAGTCATATTGCACCAGCGTGTCAAAAAGGGCTCCTATGATGTTGAAGGAGCCCAAATCGTCCGCCAGTATGGGGTCAAAGCTTTTGACCTTGCCCCCTTGAGCGGAGTAAATGATCCGCGGCGTTTCTCCTGAGAGGAGCAGCGCCGCGAAAAGTGTGGCAAAAAGAAGGCAAAAGCGCATCAGAGAACTTTCTTGAAACGTTCAAAGTGGCGCATGTAGCCTGCGTGCACTGTGGGATCAGGGGTGTAACGGACAACTTCAAAGGAGTTGCGCACCACCTGACGGGCTTCGGTGACACCGGCGATCTCCCCTGCGGCGATAGCCTGACCGAGAACATTGCCGATGGCGGTGGCTTCCACGGGACCAGCCACCACAGGGATGTTCAAAGCATCGGCAGTAAGCTGCATGAGGAGTTTGTCTTTGGTGCCGCCGCCTACGATGTTCAAACAGGCGTAGGAGTCTTTACGGACTTCAGCAAGGGTTTCCAGTTTGCACTTGAAGTAAAGGGCAAGGGAGTCGTAGATGGCGCGGATGATCTCACTGTCGCAGTCGGGACGCCCCTGACCGGTGCGTTCGCAAAAGTCGGCGATACGCTTGGGCATGTCGCCGGGAGTGGCGAAACCGGAGTCGTTGGGGTTGATGAAAAATGAGCAGAATTCTGCATCCAGAGCCATATTTTCCAAATCGGCAAAGGAAAGATCTTTTCCGGATTCGTTCCAGACCCGGCGGGTCTCCTGGAAGAGCCAGCTGCCCATGATGTTGGTCAGGAACCGTGTGGTACCGCCTACGCCGCCCTCGTTGGTAAAGCCGTTCTTTTCGGCTTCGGCGGTAAGCTCAGGCTTGGCAAGTTCGGCACCCAGAAGCGCCCAGGTACCGGCGCTGATGTATGCCCATGAGCCCTCTTCGGGGGCGGGGACCGCCAGTACGGCGCTGGCAGTGTCGTGGGAACCCACTTTGTAGATGGGGAGTGCGGGAGCGTTCAGCTCTTTCTGAAGCGCTGCACTCAATGTTCCGCCGCAGGTACAGCTGGGGACCACAGGGGGGAAGATGGTGCGGGGGAGTCCCAGTTTGTCGATGATCTCCCAGCACCAGGAGCCACTGGCATGATCCAGCAGATTGGTGGTGGAAACATGAGAATACTCAGCTGAGAAATCTGCCCCCAGTCCCAGCGCCAGAGCGTCGGGAATGTTAAGGAAACAGCTGTTTTCAAAGTCTTCAGGATGTTCCAGACTGTGGGCATAGAGCTGATAGATGGTGTTCAAGGTCATGCACTGGATCCCGGTGAGCTTGTAGAGCTCTGATTGAGGAATGATCTTCCAGAGTTTTTCTGCCGCAGCCACGGTACGGGGATCGCGGTAGTTGTAAGGCAGCCGGACAAGCTCCGGGGGATTGCCTCTGAAAAAGGCGTAATCCACGCCCCAGGTGTCAATGGCGATGCCGTCGATGGAAGGAACTGCAGCAAGAGCTTTTTGGAGACCCTTTTTCAGTTCGTTGAGCAAAGCGGGGTAGTCCCAGTAAAAGGAACCGTCTTTTTCCAGCGGTCCATTGGGGAAACGGTGGATCTCCTGCAGAGAAAGTTTTCCCTCCTTGATGGTTCCCAGTATGCCGCGCCCGCTTGAGGCGCCCAGATCAAATGCAAGATATGTGCCCATGTTTTACCCTTGTATAAGTGCGTTAAGTGTGTAACTGCTTTTGGTATTCCTTATTACTTTAGCACAAAAAGAGATTTTTTCCAGTCCGCAATGTGAAAAAAACGGCTATTTACTTGACTAAAGTCCAAAGTCGGTGTATTTTATCCCAATGACATTGCATTGTAACAGAAAGGAATACCATCATGGAAAAACTTATGCTCGGGATCCCCAAGGGGAGTCTTGAACAATCCACCGTTGATCTTTTTGCCAAGGCAGGCTACAAGATCCAGATCAGTTCCCGTTCCTATTATCCCTCCATCGACGATCCTGAGATCGAATGTCTTCTGATCCGCGCTCAGGAGATGTCCCGCTATGTTGAAGAGGGCATCATCGACTGCGGTCTGACCGGCTACGACTGGATCCGTGAAAACAACTCCGATGTTCACGAAGCGGCTGAACTGGTCTACGGCAAAGTGGGGACCAATCCTCTGCGCTGGGTCCTGGCAGTGCCCAACGACTCCCCCATCCAGTCTGTGAAGGATCTGGAAGGCAAACGCATCGCCACTGAAGCTGTGGGCATGACCCAGCGCTATCTGGCTGAGAACGGCGTTAACGCCAAGGTCGAATTTTCCTGGGGCGCCACTGAGGTGAAGCCTCCCCGGCTTGCCGATGCCATCGTTGAGATCACAGAAACCGGCTCTTCTCTGCGCGCCAACAATCTGCGTATCGTTGACACGCTGTGTATTTCCACCACCCGCTTTATTGCCAACCACGCTGCCATGAAGTCCGATTTCAAGCGCCGCAAGATCGAAAACCTTGCCATGCTTCTGCAGGGCGTCATGCTTGCCAAAGGCAAATGCGGACTTATGCTCAACGCCAGAAAGGCTGAACTTGATGCCATCCTCAAGCTGCTGCCTGCTTTGGAAAAGCCCACTGTCTCCACTCTTTCCGATCCCGAATGGGTCGCGGTGAACACCATCGTTCCCGAACAGGTGGCAAGAGAGCTGATCCCCGAACTGAAACGCGCCGGAGCCAGAGGCATCGTCGAATTCCCCCTCAACAAGATCATCGAATGATTTATACATAAAGGATATATAAAAATGCTGAAACTTGATTTTGAAAAATGCGGCGGTCTGATCCCTGCCATTGCACAGGATTGGAAGACCAATGAAGTCCTCATGCTTGCCTACATCAATGAGGAGTCCTGGAACGAAACTCTCAAGACCGGTCACGGTGTCTATTTCTCCCGTTCCCGTCAGAAGCTGTGGCACAAGGGCGAAAGCTCCGGCAATGTGCAGATCGTCCATGAGATCCTTGTGGACTGCGATGAAGACACTGTGATCTTCAAGGTGGAGCAGATCGGCGGTGCCGCCTGCCACACCGGCCATGCCAGCTGCTTCTTCCGCAAGCTTAACGCAGACGGATCTCTCACCGAGCTTGGCGAACAGCTCTTTGATCCTGAACAGGTCTATGGTAAAGGACATAAATAAGCGTTTTTGCCGCTGAACCCTTAATTGCAAAACTCCTTCAGATGACTCAAAAGCGGTCTTCTGAGGGAGCTTTTTTTATCTCAATGAAGTATTGAGAGGGGGAAGTTAGAACTTGATATTTTTAATATAAAACAAATATTATTTTTTATAATATATTGATAATTAATTTGTTGTGTGTTTATTTTATTTTTATATTTGTAAATTAAGTATTATATTAAATAAAAAGATTAATTTATTTTTTAAAGCTCTTGAAAAATAATTAATTATGCGCTATATTAACAATAAGGCAAAAAACTCATGAAAGGAGCCGTATATGAATGTCAATGGTTGGCAGTTGATCGAAAGATTGTTATTCAGGCGCAGAAAGAATCAAAGTGACCTTGCAAGGCTGCTCGGCATGTCGCCTGCAGCAATCACTCAGATCAAGCAAGGTGATTTTCAGCTGGGGATCTTGGCTGTTGAAAAGATCCTGCATTACCTCGGTGCAACGGTCGAAGAGCAGAATGAACTTTATACCCAGATCATCCAGAGCCGTTTCTTCGGGAAACTGGGGACAAAACTTATTTGCCAGATCATCATCATAAGACGGGAAGAACCCTGATGTTCTTCGGGATAAAAGATGGAAAGACCGCTGTTGACTTCAAAAAAGTTTGCAGCGGTCTTTGATTTTTGAGGATATCCCCGGGGAAATATCAAAAAAATGGGGCTGTTGCAAAAACTTAGCGGGTAGTTTAACTTATGGAAAGTTGCCGATAATGTTTGGTCCACAGACTGAAATTACCTTAGCTGTGAATTCTACGCCGTAGAGGCTTATTATCCCCTCTAGCCGGTTGGCAGTCTGCGGGCGTTGGCGTTGTTTTGGCACAGCCCGTATGTATTGACCAGTGGACAAGGCGCCCGCTGGCTGAAACAATGTAAATCCCACGCCGGAGCCGGAGACCAGCGAAGGCGCTTCGCGCCGAGCGCGCAGGGTTGGAACGGAATAAGCCGCTGCGGTATTCCGCAGCGGGCGCGCCGACTCATGTCGGCGCGAATGGAGTGAAACCCGAGCAACTAAGCCCCTCGGAGATCAGCCGAAAGGCTGTCTCCGGGGGGCGCCGTAATCAAGAATGTACATTGTACCACCTCTTTTCGGAGCCGCACACCTTCTAAAAAAGTAT
>JAZODE010000064.1:0-35508 GCA_045596885.1 Victivallaceae bacterium | reverse complement strand
GAGGCAATTTCAAAACTCCTCAAATTTGTCAAAGCGCCCTCGCTTCGATCTGACAAAGGGAGCGTTTTTCCGCCTTCGCATAAAGCTACGGCGGGACAAGCGGCTGTTACCTTACAGGTAGCAACCTCAAACTACCCTTTGCAGCTCTTTGCGAATGGCATCTTTGCCATTTTTTGAATGACTTTTGAAATTACCTCAGGCATTGCATCACGCCGTCTGCAGCGTTGAAAGGCGGTGTTGACAGGTTATGACAAAGTTTCTGCCTGTTTGATAAATGTTTCCTGAGCTTCTGAGGTAAGATCATTGAAACGGGAGTTCCATCCGCAGACCCGGACCTGAAGATTTTCATACTTGTCAGGAGCTTTTTGTGCTTCACGCAAGACAGCGGCATCGAAGATGTTGAACTGCAGACCGCTGCCGCCCCGGGCAATGAAGGTTTTGATGAGAGAGGCAAGGATCTTTATCCCTTCTTCTCCCGCCACCGAAGTCGGATGAAGCATGATATCCAGACAGGTTCCGCAGGGGAACTGGCGCATATCGATTTTCAGCACCGAATTCATCAATGCAGTAATGCCTTTGCGGTCCATGCCGGTAACGGCGTCCATGTTTTTTGACATGGGCTCCCCGGCAAGTCTGCCCGAAGGCAGAGCGCCGCAGAGCTTGCCGTTTTCCACCACCATCTGACCGTAGAGCGATGGAAAGAAGCTCCCGCCCCGCCCATTGGGGAGAGTCCATAAAAGTTTGGAAACATAAGCAGCGATTTCTTGTGCCAGCGTATCGGTCCGGGGATCATTGTTTCCCCATTTGCCGGGACGCTTGAGGGCGATCTGGCGCAACTCCTCATGATCTTTCCAGTTTTCCTGACAGATATGGACCAGTTCAGGAAGCGTGCAGAGTTTATTTTCGTAGACGAGATAGCGGATCGCTTCAAGAGAATCCACAGTGTCAGCGAAATAAGAGACCACACAGCCTGTGGTGTTGTACAAGGCGCCGGCTTCAGTAATGTCGCGTTCTTTTTCCAGACAGGAGTCGAATGTACCTGACAGCAGCGGCTCCGGAACGGCGTATTTCCACGCCATATCGCAGAGGATCTGCCGTTCCTGCATGATGAGGATATTTTGGCGGATCTGTTCAAAAAATCCCTGTTTCAAATCCTCAAAGCTGGCAAAATCATGGCATTTTTTCAGCAGATGAAGAAGGATCATGGGAAGATATAAATGTGTTGTCCCGGAGCCTGAGATCTCCTTGCCGGCGACGGCGGGTTCGTAGCAGCCGATGGGGATGAAATTCCGGGCATCTTCCGGAGACCTTCCGTGACGGATCAAGCCTTCAACGATCACATTGTAATTGAGTGAAACGATCCCTGTTCTGCCGTCGCGGATACATTTGGCGTAAAGTTCCAGAAACTCCTGAGGCATATCTTCACGGACCAGCACAGAAAGTTTGGGATCGACGGTGTTGAGTTCGTAGTAAGTTTCCAAAGCAAGGAAGGAAAGCTCATTGAATTCAGGCCCGAAGCAGAAGTTTTTGCCGAAACGCTTCCCTTCATAGCGGGCATAAAAGGTCATGAAGTAAAATTTGATCAGCTCTTTGGCTGATTCACGGGTCAATACCCCTGACTGAAGATCCCGACGGAAAAACTCTGTGTAGATCTCTTCAAAGCGTCCCATGGTACGGACTTCCATATGGGCATACTCAATGGCATCGTGAAGCGCCAGCGCGAGGGCAAAGGCTTCATGAAGCGTCTGCGGCGCATGATCTGCGATCCGGGTGTATACGGGATTGCCGCACAATTTGCCCACCCTGCGGCAGAACTCTGCCAGAGCTTCATAGACTGTGACCACAGCTTTGCCGAAGGGGGAGTTTTTGCCCCGGGCGCGGCGGATCAATCCGGGCAAACCTAATGTGACCACATTTTTCCAATCGGGGGCCGTGTGACTCAGATCCACCATCCATCCTATGCCAAGTTCCCCGTCTTTTCCCCAGGCGGAAAGAGAAGGGACTTTCTGCGCGGCAAGTTCAAATCCCTCATTCCGGTCCTCTGCAAGCAAATTGAAAGTTTGGAACTTTCCCGCAAAGGGGAGCTCTTTTTCTTCTGCAATGGGGGCGTGGCGCAGGATCAGAGCTGTAAGGAATGCCCGGGCGCTGAGACGGTCTTCTCCGGGATTTGCCTTTTTGTGTTCCTCCCATGCACTCCTGAGTTGTGTTTCGCTCCAACCGCTTTCGGGCACATAAACTACGCTGGTATATTGCTTTTCGACCAAATTCCGCAACTTATCGAAGGAAGGATACTTTGTCATGGCGTTTTCCCCTTTTGCATCGTTCAAATATCATACAAGAGTTAATATAGCATCGGGATGCAGAATATTCCATGACAAAATATTCAAAAAACATGTCATTTTGTGATTTGCCTTTTTAAAAAGCCGATCCCGGTGACCGTCAGTGCTGCAAAGTGAAGGTCCTTTCTTTTCTGAGTTTTCCCTGACGGAGCAGATTGCGGCAGATAAAGAAAAGTGTTATTCCGTTGCAAAGAGCGATAAGAGTCCATGAGACAGGGTAAGAGGCAATCAGACTGTAGAGATTTCTGTACCCGGGGAATACGGTGAATATCCAGACGATACGCAGCACGCAAGTACCCATGATGGTCGTGATGGTAGGCAAAACGGAGTAGCCCAATCCGCGCAATGCCCCGGTAATGGTATCTGATATGCCGCACAAAAAGTAGGAACACATCATTATGACCAGCCGTTCCATGCCCCAATTAATAACGGTGGTGTCAGGGTTGTACAATCCCAGCAGCTGCCTTCCGAAAATAAGAAAAATGCCGCAGCTCACCATAAGAAAGGCTGCTGTGTAAAACAAACAGATCAATATACTTTTGACCACACGTTTGTATTTGTGTCCGCCGAAGTTCTGTCCGGTAAAACTCATTGCCGTCTGATAATAGGAGCTGCTGACCACATTGATAAGCCCTTCAAGGCTCTGGGAGGCGGCATTGCCTGCCATGGCAGCGCTGCCGAGAGAGTTCACCGATGATTGGATAAATACATTGGAAACGGTGTAAAGCGCCCCCTGAAAACCGGCAGGGACACCGATCCACAGGATTTCCTTCAAAGTTTCCCAGTGAAAGCGGAGCTTGCGGAAATTCAATTTCAAGGCTCCTTCAAAGTTGCATAACGCCCGCAATATCAGTATTCCGGAAAGAAGCGTTGAAATTTTTGTGGCAATGGCAACGCCGGCGGCATCCATCTTGCAAACAGTGACAAAGAATAAGTTGAGCACCACATTGACTACTCCGGAAACGGTGATGTAGATCAGGGGGCGCTTGGTATCACCCACGGCGCGAAGCAAGGCGGCACCGATCATGTAGAGTACGGCAAAGGGGATCCCGATACTGTAGATCTGCAGATAGATCGTGGCTTTGGGGAGCACGTCTTCAGGAGTCCCCATCCAGCGCAGCGCTGTTTCAGACAGCAACACCCCGAGTATCATGAAAATGATACCTCCGTAAAGTCCCAAGGCTATGGAGGAATGGACCGTAAGGACAACTTTTTTCTCATTTTTAGCGCCGATATACCGGGCGGCAATGGCGTTGACACCGGCACTGAATCCGGAAAAGAAGATTATAAAAAGAACATACAAGGCAGAAGTCGCTCCCACAGCAGCGGTGGCTGCGGTCCGGACTTCAGGAGAGGCGAACTGTCCCAGAACCACAAGGTCCGAAGCGTGAAACAAAAGAGCCATGATATTGGTCCCCATCAACGGCAGGGAAAATTGGAAAATCTGCCTGAAAAGGGAGCCGTGACACATATCCATCTGATATTTTTTTTTGTTGCCCATAGCGAATGCCTTGATCGTTTTTACAGTGCTTGCTTAATGTACAAGCTGCTCCCCGGAGGGAGCAGCAGCTCTCATTTTTTGAAATTTTTTTCTGTCAGCGGCTGATGACTTTAACATCAACTTTTTCCACCACCAGCTGACTGTTTTCTCCAAGAAGGAAGATCACCGGCTTGAATGCCCAGGCGTTCTTTCTGACTGCATTGACACCGCTTTTGAAACGCCATGTCAACTGCTGCGGCTGATCGGTCAGGGTGATTATACGGTCTGAAGCATTGATGGTGAAAACACTGTCGCCCCGGTGCCATCCTGCCCCCAGATGTGCACGGCCTTTGCCTCTGAGAGTGGCGCTGAAGACACATTCATCCTTTGACTCGGCAGGAATCAGGGCAAGACTGTAAAGCCCCTGATAATCTTTGACTTTCTTTTTGATTACAATGGTGTTTCCTTTCACTTCAACGGCAGTACCGGCGCGGGTGGGGAGCACTTTCCAGTTTTTGGGGAATCCCTTTTTGTCTTTTTCTTTGAAATCGCCGTTAAGGTCGATGTTTCTGACAGTTCCCGGTTTGGGCGCTTCACCAAAGCGCACCTGAGCAAAGGCGGTGACATCGTTGAAAGCGCCGCTCAAAGGCACGTTGAAAGCGTAATGAGCAGGAGCTCCTGCGGAGGCGAATCCGAACTGCATCAACAATACCTCGCCCTTGCGGGGGAGTCTTCCGTAGATGCTCTTGAAGGGAATGGTCACACAGCTGTTCCACACTCCGTTTTTGACCGTGTCTTTATGACTCCAGCTGCCGTTCCACTTCACCCGGGGGTGCTTGCCGTAGAAAGTTACATCGTAGGCACTGCCGGGAGCGCTTGAAAATGCCATCTGTCTGATGTTCAGTGTAGAATTTGACAGGAAAAGTTCCCACACCCCATTCCGCCAGAGCTTTGTGCTGTCACGGGGAACTGATGCCGCCGCTTTTTCAGGATGGGGTGCCTGACACTTGATAAGTATGGCTTGATCGTTGTAACCGATCTTGAAAGAAGCGGCAATGTCAGGATAATGGCTCTTCAGTTTGCGCAAAGGTTGTGAGGGGATCTTTGCCCACGCCGGATCGTCAAAGTCTTTGACCTTGATGGCGTTGAGGTTTTTGTTTTCAGAGCGCAAAAGGGCAGGGGCAATATCAAAGGGACTGCCAAAGACGCCGAACATGTAGCCTCCTGCCTGCAGATTCTTTTCCCGGGGCGCTCCCGGATATCCGATGACCCGCCCGGGATCGTTCTTGGAACGGGGCAGATTTTTGATGAAAGCGTTGCGTTTTTCAAGGGCATCTGCCAGTTTGAGCAAATTAACACGAGCCGGATCTTTCTGCACCGCCGCTGCAGCGTGGGCGGCTCTGGCACTGAGGCGCATATAGTCGAAGCCCACCTTCAGTTCCTGAACCATGAAATTTTGGGGGTCGCTCTTTTTGAGTGCCTTATCAAAGAGCTTTTCCAGCTGATCCATGACTTTGGGGGGATAGCGCAAGTTCCAGAAAGCAAGGGCGTAGATCTTCATATCCTGATTGAAGTTGTTGAAATCCTGATTTTTTGAGGGAATAGGGAACTGTTCCAGACGGGTGTTGATAAGTTTGAAAAAGCCTTCAAAGTCAGGAGCTGCTTTGGCGCCGAAACCGTAAAGGCAATACTCTTTCAGGAGTTTTTCCGTATCAAGATCCGGATCGCCGCAGAGTTTTCCGTAAGCGTAGATCCATGGACCGTTGATAGAGTGGGCGTCCCGGTAGTCGCAGTTGAAAAGGGCGTAGACCCGGGTCTTTGAAAGAGCTTTGACCTCTCTTTGCAGTTCCTTGAAGGAACGGGGAGGGGAATATCCGCTCTGAAGATAACTGCCGAAATAATAGGTCCATGCCACAATGCCCGTCACGTTGAATTTTTCCAGAGCTTTCAAATGTTCTGGCGTCACGGGAGCAAGATCAATGACCATTCTTCTGGTAGGGAACTTTTTGAAGGAGACAGGCAATTTGCGGGTGGCTCCGTAACAGGCAATGGCAGGGGTGACATGGGGGCGCTCCTTTTCCAGTTTCAGTGCCAGATCACGATGGAAACACCAGAGCTTTTCACTCCAGCTTGAGGTGTTGTACCATGCCTTGCATTTGGCACATTCGCAGCCGGTGAAGCCGTCGCTTTGTCCCAGTTCCACCACGGAGTAACCGCTGTCAGCCCGCTTTAATGCCTCTTCGTAGATCAGACGCTGAACATCGGGATTGCTCAAACAGTACTGGGGACGGACGCCGTCAAGACCGTTGCCCTTATGGTAATAGCGTTTGCCGCCGATCAGAGCGAAATATTCCGGATGGGGTTTTGCGTATTTTTCCTGAGGGATGGCACGGGCGTGGTAGTGGACGGCGTACTCCTCTGAACTGTTGAAGTAGTGGTTGTTGGCGACAGAGTAAATGACGCCGCCGATGGGGGCGTTGGTGAAGAAAAAGCGGGGCTTGTTTCTGTATGAGAAGTTTGCCGGAACCTTGATTTGTTTCAAAGGCAGCGTCCGTATCCCGTCGTCAAGACCGTAGGTGTTGTGGCGCTGCCCCACAAAGCGGGTGTTGGTGAATTTTTCGGCAAAGACACAGGCACCTTTGAGGGTTCCCACAGTGTAGTAGAAAAACCATTTGGGGTACTTTACATTCTTCCGGGGATTGGGGAGATCGCATCCGTAGATGAAAATATCTTTTCCTTTTACGGTAATGGCATGTTCCCATTTTGAAAAGTTTCCGGTGGAAATGCCACGTTTTGCCAGAGCCCGGGTGTTGCCGATATAAATGGCAGGCTTTCCCGGAATGCTCCGGGACTCCCTGACCAGAGGAAGAGTGGCGCCGGTGGCTTTGAAGATGGTTTCCTTGAGCAATTCTCCACCGAGGAAAACATACTTGTCAACTCCGGCGCTGCCCGCCGGGTCCTGTACGACGATCTGGTAGGGACTCTTTTTCCCGTCGGCAATCAGAAGTTCCGCTCCGCAGCAGCAGGCAAAAGCTGTAAAGCATACCATGAAAAAAAACATTCTTCTCATAAATTTATACCTCTATCCATAAAAATCCCTTATCAGGAGTGTGTTTATGTTGTAAATTACACCGGAAAAATCAAAATTCAAATGCTGAATGTTTGTAAATGTGAAAAATATTGTTTGAAAAACTGCATAATAGAAAAATTGGGAGTCAAGCCGATGGAATAAAAAAGAGAAGGCGTTTCCATAGCGCCTTCTCTTTGCGGGGGGGGCAGAAAATGATGGAATAAGCTGTTACCATTGGGGCTCAACGCCCACGACAAGGTTGTCTTTGCGTGAAGCGATCACTTCGTTGGTGTCTTTGGCAAGGATCGCAGACTCCATGGTGTAATTCCCCGCAGGAAGCTGTGCAAGAGTGAACTCTAAAGAGTTGGAACTTTGGAGGATTTTCCCTGCAGCGTTTTTGATTTTGATCTGAGCTTTCCAGTTGCCTGCCCAGTTGACGGCACGGCCGCCGTGGATCTTCCTGCCGTTTTGGGCTGTGAAGGTCATTTTTTGCAGGATCTCACGGTTGAGATTGCTTGCGGCAAGCTGGAGCTTTTCGCCACTGTTGACCAGTGTGGAGCTTTTCAGATAAAGCTGTACTCCTGCCGGGGCAGGAGGGGCGTGCATACGCAGTTCGTGGATGGCAAGATCACCTTTGTTGAGGAAAGAAAGATTCTTGCGGGCGTGGCGGCAGTTCCAGAATTGGGCGGGATCTGTTTCGACGATCCCTTCGGCGTACTGGGCAAATTTTTCGCCGGGAGCCAGTTTGAAATAAACGTGGATAACAGCTCCCCCTTTGCGGATGGCACTGGCAAAGGGAAGAGAAAATTGTCCGTAAGCGCCTTTTTCGGAGCTCAGAACCGTGTAGACCACAAGATTTCTGCCGCAGAGCCGTTTGTCAGCGGCGGGGTAGAAGTTGGTGTAAAGCCGCACCGCCCCCCGGGGCTGGGAAAGTTTGATGCCCCCCTTTTCAAGGGAGGTGACTTTGAATCCGGCAGCGCCGCCGAATTCATAGAAAGGCGCCTTGACCGCCCTTTTGAGCAGAGGATCGTTCATCAGTTCCATCCACCAGATCCGCACTGAGGGCAAGGGACGGGCAAGGACTTTGCCTTTGGTTTCATCAAAGGAAAGGGTGTAGTTTTCGATTCCCTTTTTCCTGATAAATGAGATCCATCCGGGGTAGATGTACTTCCCGGCGCTCAAAGGGGCGGTCTCTTTGCTGTAAAAACCGTCGATCTTCCGGGGGGATTCTCCCTTTTTCAAACGGGGCGCGCCGTATGAAAAGTCAAAGGAAAAGGGAATCTCCGTCCCGTCAGAGGCGGTCAGTTTCATGGTGGCACTGTCTGGCTTTATCTCTTTGAAATCCAGAAAGAAAGCGCAGTGTGTCTCCCGGGGCAGAGTTTTCAAAGGGATCTCAAATTGAGCTGCCGACAAGGTGAGTGCTGAAACACTCAAGTAATAAAAGATTTTCTTAAACATAAGTAAAAATTCCCGATTTTTCTATTGTTATTGCCACGGACCTTTTACGGAACGGATAAGCATGGAAGAACTGACACCTTTGTAAGAAAGTACGACTTTGGCTTCCGGGTAATCAAAGGGGAGAGAAAGAGTGGCTGTTCTGCCTTTGATTGGAAATTTCTTCTGCCGTAAAGTTTTCCCATCAAGGGAAATGTATTCAACTTGCAAGGCACTTTCGGGCTTTTCCCCGATGCACACTTTCAGCTGGAGTTTTTCACCTTTGTAGATGACGGAACTGACAGGGGACGCAGTCAGAAGATCTGCCGGTTTGAAAAGTCTGTAAAAGCGGATAAGTTCCTGTTCCCCTTCTTTCAAACTCAGACGGTGGCTTGTTTTTTCCCCGACTTTGTGGTGGACGTTGAAAACAAGGCGTTTGGTCTGTTTGGGGGGGAGAAGGCATGTGACTTTCTCTTTGTCAAAGAAGCCTTCCAATTTGCGCGCTTTGGATGTGAGATTTTGAATAAAGAACTCCACTTTGTGCTTTCCGCCGTATGTTGGCATGGTGAATTTTTCCAGCCGGACACCATGACGCACGGGAAAATTGAAACGGGTCCAGGTGCCGATGCGGTGGAATTCCCCCAGAACGAATTTCTGATCTTTGCAGTAGTTCAGCACCCGGCTGAAAGCAAGTCCCATCTGACCGCTGGTGTTTTCCGCAAAGTTCAATGAGGCAAGGGGGATCGCCATTTCAACGCAGTAACTGTCTTTCAGGATCTTGCCCACAGCTTTGACATCGCTGTTCCAGTCGATTTGTGTACGGCCGTTTTTATCCACATACTGATCGAAGACCACCCCTTTGGCGTTGACAAGGATCTGGTGGTAGTCCTGACGGCGCCCGGAGGAATCAATAAAGACCTCCACTTCGTCGTCAAAGTAGACCTTGTCATCGTGTTCGGTATAGGAGGCGGCGATGTTTTTGACATCTCCATGTTCGCACAGAAAGAGAACATAGAAAAAGTTGCGGTCATATCCGTACCAGACCTTTGCCTGACAGGGGGATTTTTCCTCTCCGTAAGAGTTGAAACGGGGAATGTATGCCGCCTTTTTCCAAACGGCATCCCCGGGGGAGCCGTCAATGACAGGAGCTGTGGCAAGAAAGGGGATCTCTCTGCCGCAGAGCACCAAGGCACACTGCAGCAGAAGCAGGAGGAGGGATTTTTTCATCTTGCTTTCTCCAAAGCTGTGATATATTCTCCGATGAGCCAGCGGTGGCGTTCAAAGGAAACGCTGTTCCACTCAGTGTTTTTGACAGCGGCGGTACCTTCGACGGCGTCCACCTGTTTGACATGGTAGTACCGGGCATCCAGATTGATCTTGGAGTCCATATCTTTGATGAAACGCTCAGCCTGAAGCACGGCGGGGGCGGAGGCTTTGACGCCCCGGGCACGGGCTTTTTTGAGGGCGGTTTCAAGGGTGTGCATGTAGAGGTAATCGTCCCTGCCTTCACGGTAGTTCAAAAAGAGCAGCGTGGGACGGAGCTGCCCCGTGGCTGTGGGGTAGCAGATGGCAGTGTTGTAGTTCCAGGGCAGATAGATGAAGGGAGCAAGGAACTTGACATAGAAAGGAGTTTCCTGATGCTTGGAAAATGCGTGCATCCGCCAGAAATGGAATCCCGCCTGAAAACGGCTGTCGCCGGTGTTGTGGGCTCCGAACTGGCCGCCGTGCTTTCTGACATCGTCGATGAGTGCCTGAGAAATGGGGGTCCCGAAATTGGCAAGAAGGAAATCATATACGGGAGGATACATGTTCCGTGCCAGAGGACCATTGATGGTGCTGAAGGTGGTCATACCCCGTTTTTTGGCTTCGACTGCCCGTTCAAGCCCTGCTTTGACACCGGGCAGACCGTAGTTGTCGGGTTCGCCGCTCAGATACCAGTAGATCTTTTTGATCCCGTTGGCACGGAGGAGATCTTCAAACTGTTTCATGATACGGTAGGCTTCGTCCATGCACTCTTTTTTCTTCTGAGGGGACATATTGGGGTTATAGAAGGAGTAGATATAGTTGCGGTAGCATCCGCTGCCGATGTACCAGTGGAAGACATGGGTGGGGATGACGAGAAAGTCCATATTGCCATGCGCTTTCAAAGCATCGACATACTCTTTGAAATACTTTTTTTCCTTCTCTGTCTGAGCGAAATTCTTCTTTCCGGCGCTCCCGGAGGCATGACCGATCCTGACACCGCTGCCGTATCCGGCAAAGTAGTTGTTGTTGAAACGGTATTTTTTGTTGAATTTAAGGAAGTCGATCACCTTGCGGCAGTTTTCAGCTTTGTCATATCCTTTGCAGTAGTCGGGCCATTGGGTGCCGTTTTGAAGGATCTGGAAATTGAACTGAGCGGCATTTTTGTAGTTGAGAGCAAAGGGAAGGACCTTCAACTGCAATTTTGCGGTACCGATGAGTTTTTTCCCAGAGAAAAACTGCACCGGGGCAAAGTAATTTCCGGGGCGCGCATCGGCGGGTACGCGCATATCAAGGGTGAACATGCGGGGAGTGCCCGGTTCACAATCCTGGGGCGCCATTTCCTGAAAAACATAGCTCATGGGGTTCAAGCGCCACATTTCAACGATCTTCCCCGACATGCTTTCGCTGCCCCGTTCCTTGTAGCGTTCACGCCACAGATCACCGCAGGCACTTGTCACGATCTTTGACTGGTTCGGACCTTTGAAGTCCCCCACCTTGACGGTGAGAGCTTTGATCTCTTTCAGAGGAATGATACCGAAGCGGAGCATTTCCTGCTCATCTTTTGCCGCAAAGGCACGGATGGTATCACGGATGGCATTTTTCCGGGGGCGTGTCCAGGGATTGATGACCTCGTCACCATGGCTCTGGAAAACAACGAATCCTCTGGCACGGCTCACTGCATCGGGGGAGGGCATGGATTGATTTTTCTGCGGTTTCCAGGGATAGCGCTCAGCAAACTGGCGGCGGCTTTCCTTTTCCACCTCTTTGAGCATGGCGTTCTGCTCCTGAGCCGTGTCGCTGATGACAAGGGCGGTCAGAAGGAGATTGGTCATCTTGAGTGTCAGTTTGCCGTCAGTGACCTTGACTCTGACACGGTAGAGGTCCAGAACAGGCTTGACCAGACGGGTCCAGATATCGTCTTTGACGGAAAAGACGTAAGACTCATTTTTGAGCCAGTACTTTTTGTAGAGAAGCTGAGTCGTGAGCTTTTCATCAATGATTTTTTTGCCGTTGGCTTCCAGTTTGATGATGTTTGAAACGGTGGAAAAACGGAATACCCCCGTAAACCAGTCCCCCACCCAGATGGTCAGATATTTTTCGCCGTTGGAACAGGGAATGGTCAGAGTTGTATCCTGACACAGTATCCCGTGTTCGTGCATGGTGTCAGCGGGGAGTGAACCATTGCTCCCCTGAGAGTGATAAGAGGGACCCCCATGAGGATTGTAGGACCAGGGGCGCATTTTCCCTTTGAAAAGAGGAGATTTGGGGGTTGTGTAAGTGAAATCAAGAAACTTGTTGCTGTGAGGACGGAATTTTTCCGCTCCGAAGAAAAGTTTCACCTCTTTGCCCTGCAGAAGAACACTTGCTGCTGCAAGGAAGAATAATAAAAGACAGTTTTTCATTGATGACCCCATGATGTTGATTTCATTGTTTGGTACTCTTATTTTGTTTAACAGAATCTCTGACGATCACTTTATGTTTTACGGTTTCGATCAGCAGCTGCCCGGGAGTGAACCACCGGTCGGCTGTGAGCATCAATTCAGCGGCTCTGCGACCTGTTTCAAAGTATTCGTAACTGATGGTGGTCAGGGGGGGATCTATGAATTCCCCGCCGGGGAATCCCGAAATACCCATGACTGAAATATCTTCAGGTATTCTGACATTGAGTTTTTTCAATGCTTCGATCATGCCGAAAGCGTAGTAGTCCGAATAACACATCAAAGCCGTCGGCGGTTCCGGAAGAGAGAGGAGCCGTTTGGCTTCCTGCAAAGCCTTTTCCGGATCAAAGGGGAAGAAACTCAAGAGCTCTTCACTAAAGTCCAGTTCCATGGAACTTAAAAGGGGAAGGAGTTCTTCTTTGTCATATCCCCGGGAGTGACCGTCGATCAGATTGCCTACCAGTGCAATACGGGTGTGTTGACGGGATTTCAGAAACTTGAGTCCCTCATTGAGAGAGGCACCTTCATCAAGGGGGAGGACCGCTCCGTTTTTGAGGGGATGTATTTGTTCCAAAGTGGAAATGGGGTGGATCACCGGGATGGCAAGGTTATTCATGGCGATGAGCAGCTCTTCGTTTCCCTGCCAGTTGCCCCCCAGACAGAATATGCCGTCCAGATCTTTGAAAAGAGTCTTGTATTCATGGGCGGTGCGGTGAAAGAGCATTTCAATGCAGCAGTGGCGGAGCCCTGTTTCAGATTCTCTCAAGCCCCCTTCGATTCCCGTCAGGATAAAGGGGATCTGGGATGCAGGGTGGTTATGGTTGGTATAGATCGCAAGAAACTGTTTTTTCTGCGCAGCAGGAGCAACAAAGATCCCCTTGCCGGGAAGGCGGTTGATGATCTTTTCTTTTTCCAGTATATCAAGAGCTTTCCCGATGGTCACAGTGCTGACTTTGAAATCAGCTGCCAGCTGCCGCACCGTTCCCAAACGGGCACCGGGAGCGTATTTGCCTTCTTTTATCTGCTCCCGCAGTATGCTGCTGATCTGCAAATGGAACATCTGTTCACTGTCTTTGTTCAACCCGGGACATGTCATTTTTTTAACTGTTTTACTTTGTTTTATACTGTATCACACTGTATTACTCATGGGTGTAATATATCACGGTATTTTGAAAAAATCAACCTTTGTCACAAGAAATTTTGTGAAAAATCAAGCCGCCGACAAAGGTGCCGTGGATGGAGATCGGGACAAAGACGCTGCCGCCAGCGCGCCTGATCGATCCGGAGAGTCCGACGCTAATTTACCGAAAAGTCTTGTGCCTTTCCCTTGCAACAGCGGGGAAAATGTGCTACATTATAAAAAACTTCAGTATGGCGGCAGTATCCGGAAATAAAAAGTCTTCTGCCGGGAAAGCCGCGGAAACTGGTACAAAGTCGCAAAAATAAGAGAAAGATTTGTTATGACTGATACTCGGATCAAGTTTGAAAAAAAGAGGAGCGTCTTTTATCTTGCAGTTCTTTTGGCAAGTTTTTTTTGTGTTTACCTGTGTGTTTGTTTGATGCCCTCCGATCCAATAGATTTGTCTATGACCGTCAATTTGCCGGCGCCGGGGCAGGTAAAAGTCTTTTATTCAAAGTTGGGTATCGGGAATTGGTCGGAGGAAAACTCTTCTCTTTCCCGAAAACTTCCGGGGGGCAGAGATGTTGTGGTAAAGTTCAAACTCCCGGTACGGAAATTGAAAATGTTCCGGATCGACTTTGAGTATACGAAACCGGGGGCGTGTACGATTTCCCATCTGAAACTGACCGGTTCCGGGAGCCTTGCTCTTTCTGATTTTAAACTTGCAAAGGTATTTGATATCAGCAACCCGCATCTTGCTGCCGGGAAACTTACCTTGCAGCTGGGAGAAACGGATCCCTATGTGGTCCTCAAATCTTCCCGCTCATTGGGGGCTGCAGGGGATCACGATTACTTTCTCATCGGGATCGTCTTTGCTCTTTCGCTTATGTTTTTCGGCACTATCGGCAGGTGTGTGTTGAAACTGCTGGAAGAGAAAAAGGAGTGGGCAGATCTGCTGCTGACAACAGGGTTTTGTCTGCTGATTTGTATTCCTGCTCTGCGGATCGACAAAAGTGCCGTTTCACTCAGTGAAAACCGGGCACTGGCTCCGCTGCCCCGGATCTTCACTCTGGAAGGCAGGATCAACACAGATTTCGGACAGCAGTTTGAAAAATACTTTAACGATCGCTTTCTGGGGCGCGGCAAGCTCCTCAAGTACTATCAGAAACTGAAAAGTTCCATCAATGGCAGGGGCAGGCGTTATGCGGTCAGTGATGCTGTGGTGGAAGGCGAAGACGGATGGTTTTTCTACCGTTTGGAAAATTCATTGCGTAACTTCCAGAATCTTGATGTTCTGACTGAAAAGGAGATGAAACGCTCCCTTGCTCTTTTGAAAAGGCAGCAGGCGTGGTGCAGAGAAAAGAATATAAAATTCTATTACTTTATTGCGCCGGACAAAAACAAAGTGTACGGGGAAAAGATGGGGTTTGTTCCCCGTATCTTTCCTGATTCCCGCAGCCGCGCGGCTCGCTGGGTGGAGTATATCCGCAAAAACTCCGATATCAAGGTCATTTATCCCCTTGAAGAGCTGAAAAAGCAAAAGCATAAAGGCTTGCTCTATTATAAAAACGATACCCATTGGAACTGGTACGGCGGTTACTTAGGTTACATCGAACTTATGAAAGAGATCAAAAAAGACTTCCCGGAATTGAGACAGTTCAAAGCTCAGAAATTTACCGAAGAAAAAGGGCGTATGGGGGACTTGTATTTCCTTGCTCCTTATATGGTCAAAAGGGAAAAAGAAGCATATAAAAAGCCCGTGATCGCCCCCGAGTTTTCCATGGATGTCACCCAAAGAAGGGTATACCAGCACAAAAATCCCTACGGTAAGTTCAATCTTTGCATTCTGCGGGATTCTTTCTGCAATTCCATGCTGGCTTATCTGTTTTATTCTTTTGCTGAGACAACAGCTTTTTGGACTTATTCTCTGACAACTCAGGGACTTGAATACATGATCGAGGTAAAGACGGATGTTTTCATCCTGGAACATGTTGAGCGGAGTCTCCCGGCGGCACTGAAATTTATGCGGAAAAATTCCGCATTCGGAGTTGAGTGAAGCTCAAAACACAAGTTTGAAAAAATGGTAAGTCATGCTATATTATAGGAATCGTATTTGTTATTGGCTCCGGCGTTCCGGCAGATGAGTAGATAGCTTTTCCTGTTTGTGAAACGGGGTATGAAACACTGAAACAGAAAGATTTGTTATGAGTGATATCGGGATGAGGTTTGGAAAAAAGAGGATCCTCTTTTCTCTGGCGGTTCTTGCTGCAAGTTTTTGCTGTGCCTTTTTGTGCACCCGCCATGGGACTGCAGTTCCCATTGAACTTTCCATGAGTGTGCAGCTGCCTAAAAACGGCTTTGTCAAGGTGTTTTATGTGGACAGCGACCAGGAGTACTGGTCAGAGGGGAAATCTTTTGCGTCCCCCATGTTTCCGGGCAACCATCCTTCCGCAGTGAAATTTCAGATCCCATCGAAGACATTGAAAAAGTTCCGGTTGGATTTTGAGTACTGCAACCCCGGGGAGATCTCTATTTCAGATTTGGTGCTGTCGGGTTCTGAAACCTTTTCCATCGGCGATCTGAAAGTGGAGAACGCCACGGATATAAAAGAGTTCAAGCAGACCTCAAAGCTCTTTACGGCGAAAACAGGCGAACACGACCCCTATATCGTTTTTGCTGCTCCCCGTGAGATGACCGGATTTATGAAAACCGATCTTTTTCTGGCGGGGATCGTCTTTGTGCTCTCAATCATGGTTTTCTGCAGTGCGGGGATCGCCGTGGAAAAGCTGCTGGCGCAGAAGAAGGAGTGGTCCGATCTGCTGTTGACAGTGGTTTTCTGCGGACTGATTTGTATTCCGGTGCTCAAGATCGATCAGCGGAGCGTTTTGACTAAGGAAAACCGTGCTTTGGCAGCCTACCCGGGTTATTTTACATCAAAGGGGTGGATCAATACGGATTTCGGACGGCAGTTTGAAGCCTGGTTCAACGACCGCTTTCTGGGGCGGGAACTGCTTCTTGAGTCTTACCAGCAGCTGCTGCTGACTCCCGTAAACCAGTTCTGCAGGCGTTATGCGGTCAGCGATGCTGTGGTGGAAGGCAGGGACAGATGGTTTTTCTACCGTTTGGAAAACTCCATGCGCAACTTCCAGAATCTTGATCTCCTTACTGAAAAGGAGATGAAAGAGGCGCTGCAGATGTTGAAGGCGCAAGATGCCTGGTGCAAAAAGAATAACATCAAGTTCTACTATTTCATCGCCCCTGATAAGAATAAGGTATACGGGGAAATGGTGACTTTCGTCCCCAGAGTGCACCCCGATTCCCGGAGCCGCATTGCTCTCTGGGTGGATTATGTGCGCCGGAACTCCGATATCAAAGTCATCTACCCCCTTGAAGAGCTGAAAGCGGCAAAGGGAGAGGGATTGCTTTATTATAAGAATGATACCCATTGGAACTGGTTCGGCGGTTGTCTGGGGTACAATGCCCTGATGAAACTCATAAAAAAAGATTTTCCTGATCTGAGAGAGTTCAAGGCTGAAAAGTTCACAGAAGAAAAAGATTTTTACGGTGATTTGTACAACTTTTTGCCTCATGTTGTGGGGAAATACAAAGAGGTCTACAAAAAACCTGTGATCGAAAAGAAATTCTCATTCCCTGTCAGCGACAGGAAGAGTTACAACTTCAAAAATCCGGAAGGAAAGCGTAAAGCTCTGGTTCTGAGGGATTCTTTCAGCAACGCTTTTCTGGCGTATTGTTTCTATTCTTTCGCAGATGTCACCGCACACTGGCGGTTTGCTCTGGAGCCTCAGGATCTGGCGGTCCTGACTGCCCAAAAGACCGATATCCTCATATTGGAACATGTGGAACGCAATTTGCCGTTGATGATCAAACAAATGCGGGAAGGCTCCGCTTTCAAATCTCATAAGGAGTAAGAAAATGCTTTTTTCGTCCATGACATTTATTTTTATTTTTCTGCCCGTGGTTCTTGCTGCCTATTACCTTTTGCGCCCGGCTTACCGCAACACTGTGCTGCTCATGGCAAGTTTGTTCTTCTACGCCTGGGGGGAACCCCGGTATCTGCTGATCATGCTTTTTACCATCACCATCAACTATTGTGGAGCAATGCTGATCGACAGCTGCCGGAGCCGTGCAAAGCTCATATTGTGTCTTTCCATCCTTGCAAACCTTGGGATACTTGTTTACTTCAAGTATACCAACTTCATTTTTGAAAACATCAATGCTCTCTTCCGGGGCAATCTGGAGTTTATCCATGTGATAATGCCTATCGGTATTTCTTTCTACACCTTTCAGGCGATGTCCTATCTTGTGGATGTGTACCGCAAGGATTGCAGCGTGCAGAAGAATTTCTATGATTTGATGCTTTACATTGTTCTCTTCCCCCAGATGATCGCCGGTCCCATTGTCAAATATCACGATGTGGAGCAGCAGATCAAGAGCCGTGAGACCACTCTTGAGGATTTTTCCGCAGGTTTGCGCCGTTTTATCGTCGGACTTGCCAAAAAGGTTTTGATCGCCAACTCCATGGGGGCGGTGGTCGAGCGTATATTCACCAGCGACACGGCGACTTTCAGTACCCCCATTGCCTGGCTGGGGGCTGTGGCGTATACATTCCAGCTCTACTATGACTTTTCCGGCTATTCGGATATGGCGATCGGTCTGGGCAGAATGTTCGGATTCCGTTTCCTTGAAAACTTCAACTATCCCTATATATCCAGTTCCATCACCGAGTTCTGGCGGCGCTGGCACATCAGTTTGTCCACCTGGTTCAAAGAGTACCTTTATATCCCGCTGGGGGGCAACCGGTGCGGCAATGTGCGCACCTATTTCAATTTGTTTGTGGTCTTTGTCGCCACAGGTGTGTGGCACGGAGCCAGTTGGAACTTTGTTCTGTGGGGACTCTGGCACGGATTCTTTATCATCCTTGAAAGATTCTTTTCATGGCACAAAAAAGAGTGCGGCGTCATGGGGAATATCATCCGTCACCTCTATACCATACTTGTCTTTATTATCGGCTGGGTGATGTTCCGTGCTGATACCATGAGCTACGCCAGCAAGTACATACTGCGTATGTTCGGGATCGGCAAGGCTCAGGCGTACTATTACTGGCACTATTATATAACCAATGTAGAGATCATAGCTATGGTGATCGCTCTTGTTTGTGCGGTCCCCCTTTTCCGGAACATCACGCAGCTCCCAACGGGGCGTTTTGCTGCGGTAAAAAAACTTGCGCTCAACGCCTGGCTGCTTGTGCTCTTTCTGCTTTCAGCGGCATCCATTGCGGATGCCACATTCAATCCTTTCATCTATTTCCGCTTCTGACACGATGAAGTGGTCGGTAAAAGGGGAGAGGCCCGATGCAGGTCAAAGGGCTGGTGCCGGACTTTGCTGAACCGTACACTCAAGGCGCTTATGGACCATAAGTTTGGGGGGGCTGTCGGAGATTCAAAGTATGTCGGGGAGGGAGTGAAGAAACAGTAAAAAAGTTTTCTTTTCTTATTAAGAAGTAAGGTGATATTAAATAAAATGGCGCTAAATTGGCAAAAAAATAGTGTTTTTTTTGTTTTTTTTTGCAAAAAAATGTTTTTTTGACTTGACATTATGAAATGTTGGTGTAAATTATTAATAATAGTAAACTACGGAGAGTTTATGATAAAATGATGACATGTGTGAAAAACAGTTTTTCTGACAGTGGGAACTCCGGTTCCTGTTGTCTTGCTGTGTTTCTGTGTCATTGTGCGGCTATCCTTTCCTTTATGAGGAAATCGGGTAGGTTATCTTATAATAATAGGAACACAAACCCAAGACCGAAGGACCGATTTGGGGAAAGGGGGATGAGGATATAAAACCTTTTTTGTCAGATCTGCTTGGGCGCAGGTCATGTGTTTCGTGAGTTTACAATAGTTGTTTTTTTTCAAAAAAATTTCACACCCAAAAAACCTTAAGGAGAAAAAAATGGAAAATGTGAAAACTTTTGACAGCATCCTGAATGTGGAAGCAGGAAAGGCTCAGGCTTGGGCCGATGTCGCAGATTTTGGTTTCGGTGCGTACGATGCCGCCAATGTCTTTGGTCAGCTCAATGGCGCTTATGTCCGTGACTTCGGTTATATCGGCGTTGGGCAGGCTGGTCGCACCAACGGCGTGTTGGTTGGCGCTAATGGCGAATTCGATGTTTGGGCTAACGCCAAAGCCACTAACACCGCTGTTTGGGGGTTCGATGCCGCCAACACTGGTAATATGTTTGTTTTTGACGGTGCCAAAGTTCAGAATACCCATGTGGGTGTCTTTGGTGCTATGCACCTCAATGGCATTGCTTATGACACCACTGTGAATGCTGGCGGTTATGTTGGCGTTGGTGCTAACGGTGTTGCTGATGATATCAGCATCGCCGGAAATGTTGATGTTTTCAACGGCGGTATTGCTGTCGATGCAGAGGTTAATGGCGGTCTGCTTACCCTTTGGAATGGCGCAAAAACCGTTGATGCTAGTGTCGCTAACGGCGGCGAAATTCGCGTTGGCAACGGCGCTCTCCTGACTGAAGAGACCGAAGTCGGTGCTGCTGGCGACTTGGTCTTCTATGAATCCATGACTTGGGCTGGCTACGGCGAAATCGAACTCACTCGTGGCGGTGCCATCAATACTTGGGGGCAGACTGCCTTCAATGGTACCATCGTGTTCGATATGACCGCTCCTGTCGTTACCGATAAGGTCAGAGTCGATGATCTCGCTGCTATCTATGGCGTGACCCTCGGAGTTGAGGCTGATTCCTGGACTGCTGCCGGTCGTTACCTCATCGCCGGTAACGCTTCCGCTTGGCTCGGTTCCTACATCACCTTCACCGAGACCGATATCGACTATGTCGCTCAGATCGGTGGTCTCGGCATCTATGCCAACGACAAGACCTACTGCTTCAACATCGATGCCAACGACAACCTCTACATGGATGTGGTCGATGGCAATGTTGTTGCCGAATATCCCTACCAGGCCAACAACTCCGTCGGCGCTGGTTACTTTGGCTTGGTCGCCGGTAACCAGATCGTCTGGACCAACGAAGACAAGTCCGCTCTCGGCATTGCCGGTGTTGGTAACATCGTTGCTGCCGGTGAATTCGCCGGTATCGGTGACTTTGACGGCAACGGTATCGATGATATCCTCTTCGCCAATGGCAAAGATCTCATCTGCACCTTCCTTTTCGATGACAACGCTGATAACGTCGTGGATCGCACCTATGCTCACACCTACACCGATCTGCTCTCCTATGGTACCATGGATGACTTCCAGGTTGGCAACGTCAATGGCGCTGCCGATCTGACCGAAGAAGTTTTCCTCAAGGCTGACAACGAATATTTCGCTTTCAACCTCATCGACAACACCAAGGATGCTTCCACTGACATCACTGCTTACAGTGCTGTCATGGTTCCCAACAAGTTCGCTTGTGTCAAGTAATTTCTCCCCGGAGAGATTACTCGAAAGAGTAAAAAGCGGTTCCGTTTACCGGAGCCGCTTTTTTTAATTTTGCAAATCGCCAGGTCTGGGAAGTAAGCGTTTATTTGTTGTGAAATTCTTTGAGGATGAGTTGCAATCTTTGATTGATAATGGTATATTATTGAAGATGTCTACAATCTTTCGTATCATTGACAATCAAAAGGAATTTACTACTGTGAAAGAAAGACCCGTTCTTTGCAAACCTGTCCCCGGCGGTATGACTGAGCAGGAAAAAGCCGAAGCCGGACTCCTTTACAACCCCAACCAGACCACAGAAATGGCAGACTACCGTTTCAAGATACAGGATGCCATTCATGAATATAATCAGTTCCGTCCTTCTCAGGTACAGGAACGGCGTGATTTTCTGGCAAAGATCTTTGGCAAGATCGGCAAAAACTGCAATATCCTGCCCCCTTTCAAATGCGATTACGGATTCCGCATCGAGGTGGGGGAAAATTTCTTTGCCAACTACAACTTTATCGTTCTTGACGGCAACTACTGCCGTTTCGGGGATAATGTGTGGATCGCCACCAACGTTTCAATTTTAGCCGCCGGACACCCCCTTGATGTGCAGGACCGCATCGACGGCTGGGAATATGCTTTCCCCGTTACTGTGGGCAATAATGTCTGGATCGGCGGCTCTGTAACCATTCTCGGCGGCGTGACCATTGGCGACAACGCTGTCGTGGCAGCAGGTTCAGTGGTGATTCGCGATGTTCCCCCCGATACTCTTGTCGCAGGGAACCCCGCAAGGGTCATCCGCAAGATCACAGCCCAAGACCGGAACAAGTATCAATGGGCGGAACAGGACAGGAAAGAGAGATGATCCCCCTTTCATTCCGGGCGGATTTCTGACTTTCCCCGGAAAGAGTTCAAAAAGGTCTTTGGCAATGAAAAAGTTTAAATGGGCGTTGCTGGCGGTGCTCTTCATTTTATCCCCCCTCAGGGCAGGGGACTTTGATGATAAAGGGCTTCTTTCAAACTGGCGTTTTTTCCCTCTGCAGGTGGATGCCGGATTTATGGAAAGCAGAAAACTTGTTGATGAACAAACCCACACTTTTTTTTCTCTCGGTCTTCTCATGCTGGAACAGAAATCAGCCCTTCTTTCTGTGGCGCTTCTTGCCAACCGGCTCCAGAATAATTACGGGATCCAGCTGCCTTTATTTCTTGGGGCTGTTACGGACAACAATTACGGTATTTCTCTCGGATGGCAGAACTACAGCAAAAATTGTTACGGCATACAGCTGGGGGCATTAAATTACAGCTTTGCCGGAAAAGAAATCGAAAAACACAATGAACGCTGGCAAATACTGGGGATCAACATAGCAGACCGGGTATATTTGGGCGTGCTGAATGTTACCACCGGATTTCAAATCGGGGTATGCAATCTCAGCCCGGGAAAAGCCTTTCAAGTAGGGCTTTTGAACTATAACGCCCGTTCCTTTATCCCCTGGTGCCCTCTCATCAACTTTGACATGGGGAACACTCCTGAGCTCCCGGCAGGAAAAAAGACGCTAAAGAAAGCCGATTCTGAATGAACCGGCTTTTTTGATTTCTCAGCCCTCTCCGGAGCAGATATATTTCGAGATTGTCAGCAGTTTATTTCAGAGTTACTGATGAACTCTACTGTTTTCTGCAATCCCTCTTTCAGAGAGATCCGTGGCACCCACGGCAGCAGGGATTTGATCCGGGAGATATCCAGCATACTCACAGGCACATCGCAGTTTCTTGTGGCTGTGAAACGGCAATCCAGTTTTTTACCTGTGACTTCGGCAATAAGTTTCAGCAGCTCATTGATAGAGGTTGCTTTTCCGCTGCCGATGTTCAACTCCTCCGGCGGATCTTCCAGATACACCACCTGACTGATAGCTGAAATCACGTCGTCAATGTAGATAAAGTCACGGCGGACTGAACCGTCTCCCCATATTTCGATCGGTTCACCCATAAGCGCCTTGTAGCAAAACACCGGGATCACCCCCTGTGTCGCTTTCACCCGCTGGTGAGGACCATAGGGGTTGGAAAGCCGCAGTGAGCAGGTCTTGATGCCGTACAGGGAACGGTACAAGCGCATATATTTTTCAATGGCAAGTTTGGAAATTCCGTATGCACACTGGGGATTAAGCGGATGATCTTCCGGAACAGGCAAAGAATGCGGGATCCCGTAAACTGTGCCTCCGGATGAAAAAAAGATCACTTTGCGAACCTTGTTTTTTACCGCAGAGTCCAAGAGATGCAGCGCACCGCCGATATTTATGGTCATATCCTGAAGGGGATCTGAATTTGCCATGCCCGGCAAAAGGGTGCACGCCATGTGTATCACCACATCGACACCCTCAAAAATATGATCTGGCAAAGGTCCCTCTGTCAAATCTGCGTATACAAACTCAGCAGCACATGCCTTCAGAAAATCTCCTTCTGAGCGGTCAACGCAAATTATTTGATTTCCCGCTTCTGACAAAAGGGGGATCAGATTACGACCTAAAAAACCACAGCCTCCGCTGATCAATATTTTCATTCTTTACCAAATCATTTATATTGTTATTTCCTGCGCAGAAAAATACCATCTCTTATAATATATCACTTTTATTTCTTAATTACAAGCCAACTCCCTCAGGCATACAATATAAAAAGAGTATTTTTCTTTTTTTCCCTTGCCGGGGCATAAGGGGAAAAAGTTCTTACTTGAAATAACTGCCGAAGAAGGTCGTTGATTTGGCAAAAACATAAGCCTTGATCGCTCCTCCGGCTCTGCCGTCCTGATAGCAGATCATGGTTCGTTTGCCCCCTGCGTGAAGAGAGTTGAAATTTGAGATCAAGGAGGAGTTGAACCATTCAGCCGTCTGGCTTTCCGTCAGCCAGATCTTTTGTGAAGGCCGCTTGAGCCTTGTGACTTTTCCCCTTCTGTGCCAGCTGTTTACCCACGGGGCTTCAGTTGCCTGTTTCCAGGGGTAGCCGTAGGAACTTTCCCGGCTTGCCGTCAAAGTATGTTTTGATCCGGGGCAATAAAAGACTTTGGGGCGGGGCTTTGCAAGGTCACAGAAACTGGTGCTTCTTCCTCCGGCATAAGGAACAACATTGACAAACCACGCAGGGACTCTTTTGCAGGCAAGCCCCTTGTAGGTCTCATCTTCTGTATCTTTCCCCGGAACAAGAAATCCCTGATTCTCATCGGAGTAATTAAAGAAAAACATTCCCTGCTGTTTCAGATTGGAAAGACAACTGCTCTCCTTTGCCTTATCCCGCGCCTGCTGCAAGGCAGGCAGAAGCATGGCGGCAAGAATAGCAATGATCGCAATAACGACAAGCAGCTCGATCAGAGTAAATCTGTTTTGGCTGAAAGTTTTCATTGTAGTCCTCCATATCTGTTAAAATTTAATTTCCCAGTTCTGAGTGACTGTGCTCTTTTTCCCGGGCTGCAGTGTGACAGGCTGGAATGTGGGTTCAAAAGACGCTGACGCCGCACCGGGGGAGTTCCAGAAGTAAACGCCATACAGCTTGTCGGCAGAATACTTCAAACCGGATTTGGGGAATTCGATCTTACCGCTTCCGGACCAGATGTTGTTCACATTGAAAAGTTTTTCAACCGTACTGTCAGCATGAGCGATCCGGGCAACTGAATTTTCAAGAGGGAGTTTCACCTTCTTTGAGCCCATGAGCAGCGACACAGGATTTTCACGGGAGGGCTCTTTGAGCATGTTGTGGAACCTGGCAATGACACGCATGGGCTTTTGTGTGGTATTTATGACCGTGAAGCTCTGGGCAATTCCTTTAGCCGTGAACTTGTGAACGACCTCCCAGGCAAAGACAGTCTTGCTGTCGGCAGGGTGCTGCATTTTCACACTGACTCCGTCTTTTTCAGGCGTAATAGCGCAGAGATGGAGTTTCCGGGGGATGATCCTGCGTATGGGCGCCCAGCAGCCGGGGAGCCCCAGACCTGAGCCGATGCCGGCTGAAACCACCTCTTTGCCCCCGATCTTGAGGGACTGGACTCTGCCGCCCTTTTCAGGATCGACCACTGCCGTGTAATGGGGGGCTTTGACCAGTACTGCCTGTGCTCCGTTGAGCCGGATCCCGGAAACTGTCACATTGGCGGAACGGACTTCCGGCATGGCTCCAAAGTCGTAATCCGGGAAATCATCGGTCCGTGTGCTCAGGAGCTTTTCTTCAAAGGCGAAGGATCTCCTGATCCGGGGCAGCAGTTTCTTCTTCAACTGCTCCACACTTGAAACAGTGATTTGCTCTCCTTCCATAAGTTTCCTGTCAAAGGGCAGGACGCGGAAGAAGCTCCAGCTCAAAGCTGGCAGATAGAGTTCGATACCTTTGGCAAGTTCTGCTCCGCTGCATACCCTGTATGTTTTGGGGAATTCGCTTCTGACGATCCATTTGCCTTTTTTAAGGTCGGGGAAGGCGATTTTGACAAAAACCCCCTCTTTTTCCCACAAATTGGCGGCAGCAGCAAGATTTTTTTCTCCGTTGGTCCAGCGGACGATCTGCACCGCTTTTTCAGAGAAGATCTCAGGATACATATTGGCTGTGGGCGTACCTGCAAAAGCCCCTTTCCAGTGTTTCACAGAAATAACGGGCGTGGTGGCTGTGATGGAAACGGCACTGCTCTTTTTCCACGATGTGATCTCCTTTTCATATTCGGCAAGCAGTGTATTCATACGCCCCATTTCCCGGTGGTAACGGTAGTCGTAATAAAACCAGTAGGGGGTTGACTGCGCCGCATTGTGGATGAAACTGCACAAGGTGTCAAAGACAATGGATTCAGGGGTTGAGACCCATCCGCAGTGGCTGCCGTGGGGCAGAGCATGGATGCGGGTTTTTGCAGAGTATTTTTTGATGAATCTGTCAGCACCTCTGGAGGTGAGGAAATAGCCCAGATGTTGTCCCGGTTTGTAAAGATAGGGCGTCTTGATACCGGCTTTGTAGGTGTAGGGACCCCAGACACAGATCCGTTCCAGAGCATCAAGGAAATGTTTTGCGTGATATTGGGCTGTGTAGCGTTCACTCATAAAATCATTGAATCCGTAACTGCTGATTTCCGGGATAAAGTGAGCGCGTTTGTTACCATCCTTTCTGCCCTCTTCACGGATGGACGCCGCAAGAGTCCTGACCACCTGGCCATGCTGCCAGGAACGGAAATCGATCCACTGATTTCTGTATTTGGCAAGAATGTTTTTGGGCCAATCTTTACGGATCTCTTCATAAGGGCGTTTGATGAATTTGGCAAATTCAACGCCGCATTTGGGACAGAAACACCCTTTGAAATCCAGATAATAAGGCTCCCAGTTGGTCAAAATGGCGTCAAGATTCCCCTCAGGTCCTACGGCGTCCCGGATCATCTGTGTCACGGAACTTTTGTAATAGGCGCTCTTCTGATACACTGAAACTGGGCAGATATGGCGTTCAACATGTTTGCCGTAAATATCAAGGAACCGGTCATCGCCTGAAATGGGAACACTTCCCTGAATGTGGAAACCGTTCCGCAGCTGATAGGGGCTGGCAATACGGGGGATCTTGCGGGATTTCATGATATTGCTCAAAGCTTTGGAAGATCTGTCCGCCCAGATGTTGTAACCGCATTTCAGCATGGTATCCGCCAGCAGAGTGGCAGTGTGCTGATCCACATTGTGACCGTAGGGGAATTGGAGACCTGAGCCGAGGATCCGGGGCGTCCGTGTCTTTTCAAAGACACAGGTACGCAGTTTCAGAGTCCGTGTTTTCTGCCTTTTGCCGTCGGCGATCATGGTGTACTTCATCTCCTGAAAAGTGTCAGAGGCCTTGCGGTCGGAGCGGAGCAGCACCATCTGGGGGCGCCAGGGGCAGAACTGGTTGTCTGTGATGGCACGGCGGATCCCGCCGAGGGCTCCTATCAGGAATTTTCCTTTGTTCTCTCTGGCAGGGAGGACCAACGCTTCTGCAGCACCCACAATGGCGTATCCTTCAGGGAGTTCCACTTCGATCTGCGCATTCCGGAAACGCTGTGTCTGGCTGCGCTTGAAGATAAAATACATGGGGAAAGGGGTTTTTTCAGGCAGATGGAACTGCTGATCGGTGAATCCGGAAGAGGTGACGATCACATCTGCCCGGGCGGTATCCACAGCGCCGACAGAAACTTGTGCTTCGCTGATTTCCAGTTCGCCGCAGCCGTAGAGGGCAACGCAAAGTACCGCTTTTTTTGCATTTGGGGGGATGATCGCAGAAACAGTATGATTGGTAAAATCAGGGGTGACAGTGGGGCGGATGACTTTGTCTTTCTTCTTGACCCCCGGAAATGAAATATTGGCAAAAAAATGGTTTTGAGTGGGGGCGTTATACAGTTTGCCCCTGACTTTGAAGCGGCAGATCAAATTCTGTCCTGCCATCTCAGGAGTCAGATCGATCACCCGGTAAAGCCGGGCTGAAAAATAGATGTAAGCGTCATTGACTTTCAGTTTGGCAAGTTCAGTGGTGGTGGTGAATTTGATTCCGTTCCGGGTGATGGATTTGCTTGAATGTTTTTTTGCGGCGATCCCGGCGGGAGTTCTGTGTGTCCCGTGGCTGTGGAACATGACCGCCCATTTCTGCAGATCCCTGCCTTTGGAGTCAAGCAGTACCCGCCGGTTCCGGGGCGGATCCTGCTGCACCCCGGATTTGGAAAGATCGATGTACTTTGACCCATACAGCGGCAGCTGCATTGCCAGCAGCAACAGTAAAAACTTTAACATACCTTGAATCCCTTTCTTAATTGTTGTTTATCTGAAAATTCACTCACGAATGATCAACTCAGCTTCAAAAAATTCCCGGCATGGGGAATCGGTCAGCGCTTTTTCAGCCAGCAGCGGAGCCATTTTCCGCCATCCGAAATCAATGGAAGAAATGGGATCTGCGGCAAATCTTGTGGTCTTGTCGTTGTTGCACCCGGCAATGAGAATATCCTTTCCCACCTGCAGTCCCAGTTTGCGGACTCCGGCGGCGGCGCCGATGGCAAAAGCATCATTGACACATACAAGTGCCTTGATATTTTTTTCCTTCTGCAAAAGTTCCATGACCGTTCTGCAGCCGGAATCAAAGGCTTCGTTGGGGAACTCCTCCGGGATCTCCGCAATGGGGAAGAGATAACGGAAATATCTTTGGAACAATTCCTCCTGTGAAAGAGCAGGATACTGCCCGGCAAAAACGCTGAGTCTGACAGGACAAACTACCGGGATGTTGGTCAGAAATCTGTAATTTTCCCCGACTTTGCTGCGGATGTAACTTAAAAGACTGGTAAAAGCCTTGTGAAAATCTGCCACGACACATCGTTCATGCCACGGATGGATACCTGTTTCCACGGCTTCAGCCTGATGGATCGCGGCAGAAATTTCAGCGTATCCGCAGGGGCGGTTGAGCATAATAAAGTGTCCCACGCCCCGGGTGATATACTCCCGCACCTTTTTGAGATTGGTTCCGGCATCGCTGCCCATGACGGCGACATAAGAGGAGTACTCTTTTTTCTCCAGTTCCTGAGTCAGCTGTAAGATAAGATCGGTGATATACTCCTCATACATTCCCCGCTGTATGTGGACCATGACAGCAACGGTGGAAGTCTTGCCTCCATGGAGCAATGAGTATGAAAAGCTCTTTTTGTACCCCATCTGCCGGGCAGTTTCCATGACCTTCTGTTTAGTTTGCAGAGAGCTGAAATCGCCGGGTTTATTATTCAGTATCTGGGAAACAGCCGATACCGAAACACCGCATGCGGCGGCAATCTCTTTCAGTGTTACATGACCATACATAAATCGTCCAAAACCTCATATGAAATCGTTTTCATATATACTATAATCTCTAATCAAAGAGATTTCAAGGACAAAAATGTAAAAAAGAAGATTTTTTTCCGCATTGTTCCGGTGTGTGGAGAAAGAGCAGCAGTACAAGTTAGGGATTCAGAGAAAAACAGTCGAAGGCAACCGCCCACAAATGATTCGATTTACATCATGACGGCAAAAAAAATGGTAGTCCTGTAAGGATTCGCCGCCGAAGGCGTGCCTGAACGCAGTGAAGGCAACCGGCCACAGCAGAATCATTACAGCATTTTCAATGCTGTGCAAAGGGATTTTTACCGGGGATCCAGAAGGAAAATTTATTTGCCGTATGGATCCCCGTAAAAATCACGAAATGATTCGATTTACATTATGACGGCAAAAAAAATGGTAGTCCTGTAAGGATTCGAACCTCAACAAAGTGAACCAGAATCACTTGTGCTACCATTACACCACAGGACTACGTCTCAGCAACTTCAGGAAGTTGTTTTCCTTTCGTTGTTCCATAATATACACGCTGTTTTTAAACTTTTCAAGTCGTTTTTGAAAAAAAATTAAAAATTTATTCTGAAAACGGTTTCAAAGGCAAATGGGGGGGGAGAAAAAGGGGACCGGGGAGTTAATTTGCGTTTTTTTTCTGATAATATATTGTTTTTTCATGTTAATTGAGTTATATTCTCTCAAAGTCTTTTTTTGCAACAAATTGAGGGAAATAAAATGCATCGTCCGGAATTGCTCCTTGATACCACAAAAGTGCTCGGTCCCCTGAAAGCTCTCAACGGCGGGAATATGGCGCCCCCGCTGGCGGGATCTTCCATGAATGATATTTCTGAAGCCTATAAAGAGCTGCGCTGCCCCTATGCACGGCTTCACGATGCCCCCCTTGATAATAAAGGTTGGCGTATCGTTGACTTCAATATGATCTTCCCCTTTATGCACCTTGATGCCGAAGATCCCAGAAACTACTATTTCGAGCAGACCGATGAGTATATTGGCAACTGCATCCGGCTCGGTACCCAGATCGTTTACCGTCTGGGACCCTCCATCGAACACCACTATCCCCGCTATAATACCCGTCCAGTCCCCAGAGAGCAGTGGGATAAATGGGCGGATGTGGCAAGCAATATCATCCGCCACTACAACGAAGGATGGGGCAACGGATTCCATTTCAACATCAAGTATTGGGAGATCTGGAACGAACCGGAAGGACTTTGGGCAGGTCCCATTGAGGACTTCAACGAGTTTTACTGCCACCTTGCCAAGATCCTTAAAGAACGCTTTCCGGATCTCAAGATCGGCGGTCCCGCCCATGTCCGCTGCGAAAAAGAGGGGTATGCAGGCAAGTTTCTGCAGTGCTGTGCCGACCACAAGGCGCCCCTTGATTTCTATTCCTGGCACTGTTACACCGACAATGTGGAGTTCATGCGCGAACAGGTCTTCTACGCCCGGGAGCTGGTGGATTCTTACGGATACCCCAATGCCGAACTCCACCTCAATGAATGGCACTATGTCCCCGGCTCCTGGAGCCGTATTTCCAAAGATCAGAAGGCGTTCCATTACGAACACCGCATGAAAGAACTGGATGCCGGAGCCTTCCTCACCGCCACCATGACCGTCTGGCAGGAGACTCCTCTTGATATGGCAAATTATTACACACTTACCTGCGGCGCTTTCGGACTCTTTTCGCTTTTCGGTGTTCCTGCCAAGAGCTACTACTGCATGAAGGCTTTCGGCAAGATGCTGGATTACCCGGACAGAGTTCAAGTCCTTTCCAATGACCGTGATCTTTATGCGCTGGCGTGCAAGGATTCTTCAGGAGAGATCGCTTTGCTTATCAGTGTGTTCCATGTCCGCGGCAATGTGATCACATTGAAAAGCGACCGGATGCTCGTCTGGAAAGAGGTCCTCTCTGTGGATATCGGCAGAAATCTGGAGCCCCTTGATGTGAGCCACGATGAAGATAAAAATATCCGGATCAATATCGGCACCAAACCTTCAGTCATTTTCGCCCGTTTTCAGAGTGTTGAAGCCTGACTTTGTAAAGAAAGAACCAGCAAGATGAAATATATTGACATTCACGCCCACGCCTATCGGATCCCGACTCCTTTTGTCACCCCCTTCTGCACCGCTGAAGGGCTGATCCAACGGTATGACCGCTACGGGATCGAAGCGGGATTTGTGCTGCCGGTGGTCAATTCTGAGATCTATCTGCCTCAGGCAAACGAAGATATATTGGAAATGGCGCAAAACTTTCCCCGCCGTCTTTTCCCCTTCTGCAATGTGGATCCCCGGGCGCTCATCAACCGTGCCGACGCCAGATTGGATACTGTTCTGCAGTACTACAAGGATCTGGGATGTCTGGGGGTGGGCGAAATCATGCCCAATATGCCTATGAACGACGAGAGAGTCCAGAATCTTTTTGCTTGCGCCGAAAAGGTGGGGCTCCCTGTGACCACCGACGGCTCCGACCGTCCTGACGGGGATTTCGGATTGTACGATCAGATGGGATTGCCCTATCTGGAACATACTTTGCAGCGTTTCCCCGATTTGAAGTTTATCGCCCACGGACCTGTTTTCTGGGCAGAGTACACCCGCCGCACCCGTCCGGCGCAGTGCAAGGCAATATTCCGTAACGACGGACTGCAGTACGGTTCCCCCGGAAATCCCGGTCCCATCCAATGCGAAGGTGTGGCTCAGGAGCTGCTGCGGAGCTTCCCCAACCTTTACGGCGAACTTTCAGACGCTATTGGATGGCTCAAGCGTGATGAGGATTTTGCTGTAAAGTTCCTGACGGAGTTTCAGGACAAACTTTTCTTTGGCACCGACTGCTGCAACAGCGCTGTGGAAGCCAATTTTCAAGGCAAACTCTGGTTCGACCGGATGCACGACTCAGGAAAACTGCCTGAAGAGGTGTGGAAAAAGATATGCCGCAACAACGCGATTGATTTTTTCCATCTTCCTCTGGAAAAGGCGTAAAGAGACAGAAAACAGAAGGGAGGGGCTTGCCCCTCCCTTTTTGCTGCTCTTAAATTACGAGAGCGTCTTTCCCTCAGAACGCCATGGGATCGTCGATAAGGGATTTTTCCGGGTGATTATCCAGCCACGCATGAGCGTCTTGTGCCGCACTTTCAGCGTCGGCTTTGACTTTGGAGATCCCTGAGGCAGCCTTGTAGCCGCCACCGTTGTCTACTGCATCAGAGAGGGCATAGAAGGCGGCGAAGGCTTTGGCAAGACGCATTCGGATGCTCTGGAACTTTTTGTCCGGATGGGGAACGAAACGCCCGTAACGCCGGGTGGCTTTACGCATTTCAGGCGTGACGGCGATATCCAGCGCGCAGCAGAGGCGGAACTCTATCTTATCAAGAGTCTGACGGGTCGATTCAATGTCGGCAAGGAGCTTTCCAGCCTTGCTTGCGGCAAGGCGCTTTTCAAGATCGGACTGCTCTTTGAGCAATGCCTGAAGAGCCTTCAAGGCAGGCAGCTTTTTGAAGGTGTCAGGATCAACAGTTTTGACTCCGAAACCCGCAGCGATGTCGGCACGCAGCAGATAACGGGCTCTTTCAGCACGGAAACGGGATTTGAAAGCTGCATCAAGTTCTTTTCCGCCTTTGCCGCAGTAGATGTATGCGGCATCTCCGGGGAGGAGTTCCAGAACCGCTGAACTTTTGACTTCATTAAGTTTCACCAGATCAAAGCCTTTTCCGCCGGGAAGAGTGATTTGGCACTTTTCGCTTTTTACAGGGTTCTGATTGACGATGACAAAAAGCATACCATCGGGCGTTTTGATGGCGTAGGGCTTCACCGCCGGACCGGAATAGAATTTGTTATAAGAGGTGAATTCATTGCATTTGACCGTCATACCCGCAGGGAGGGGAAGGGGCTTTCCCGCCACCAGCAGCGGTTCCGCTGAAGCGATGTTCCTGCCGATATCCTTGACTGCCACCCAGGCGGGACTCTTTTGACCGGCTCCGCCCAGGAATGAGTAGCGGTACATGCTGTAATTCATCATCCAGGGCCAGGTGCCGGAGGGGAAACCGTGCCAGCTGATCCCTTTGACGCCGGCGGCAATGGCAAGGTTGAGCATCAACCGGGTCTCTCCGGCGGTGGGGAAGGCATAAATGGTGGTCTTGCTGGTCAGTCCGGAACCGGAAAAGCCCTGAGGCATGAACCAGACAGGAGTCTCACCGGCACGCTTGACCAGAGCGGAAAACTCTGTATAGACATTCCAGGGGTTGCGTCCTGATGCCCAGGAGCGCTTGATGGGGTACCAGTCGCCCACAAAGACCGGCACATAGGGCAGGATATCCACGGCGGAAGAGTTGAGGTAGGGGAATGGCTGGATGTGTTTGGGCAGGATCTTGCCCAGCTCTTCGTTGACTTTGAGCATAACATCCACATTCTGGGGCAGCAGCTCGTCGCCTGTGTAGATCACGGGGATGTTTTTCTGATACTTTTTGATGAAACGCTGCAAATCAGGATCGGTCATGGTCTTGTGGAGTTTCGGCCATTTCTCCTTCATATATTTCTTTACATCCACATCTTCCCGGTAGAGGAACAAGGTGGAAAGAAAATATTTCTGGTCAAAACGTTTGAGCATTTCCCCCAGAATGTGGCTGCCGTCTTTCTTCCAGAGATTTTTGTGCATGACGCCGTAGATCAAACGCCCCGGGGCAAAGGAGTTGATGTAAGCTTCGGTCTGGATCCGGAAAAGACGGGCGATGATGACGGCATAACTCTGCGGGTAAGGCACGGAACGGGTGAAACCCGCCATTTCCGGCTGGTTCAGATTGCCGCCGCCTCCGGTGTAGGCAAAGAATCCGTTAAAAGCAGAGGGCAGAGCGCTCTTTTCAGGTGCTTTCGGCATCTTGATCGGTTCTATGACCTCAAATTTCTGTTTTCTGCCGTGGGCATCGGCATAGAAAGTTTTCTGATCTTTAAGCAGACGGAATGTGGCAGAGACCTTCTTTTCGGCACCGGGGGCAAGTTTGAATTCCCGGTAATACCACTCGGCGGTGCTGTGGCGGGGAGCCATATTCATATAGCAGTAAAGGGTACGCACCGCATGAGTTTCCACTTCAAAGAGCAGAGAAGCTTTGAGCTTTTCAAAATATTTGGCTTCCCATCCGGCACGGAAAAGGTTGTGGGAGACACTGTTGAGACCGTTGAGGGGGGCTCCTGTCTGGCGCAGAATAGTTACCCAGTCGGGGGTGGGCCATGACCAGATACCTTTGTCTGAGCTGATAAAATTCTGGATCCTCCAGCTGATTTCCTGAGGCGCTTTACCCTTATTGGCAAGGGTTATTTCCATTTTGACTCCGTCAGGGAGCAATGTATAGGTGCGGCTCATGACAAGTCCTGCCATGAGGGGACCGGTCAGGCGGGCTGTGTAGGTGATTTTTTCTTTGGAACTTGCAGTTTTTGTGAAAGATTGATTGTAAAATACGCCGGGGATCCGGTTGGCAGGGATGACGCAGTTTGCCATACCGCCGCCCCGCACAAGGGTTTTGGAACAGGTGAAATCAAAATTTTTCTCCTTCCAGACGAAAGAGGAAATGCCGCCCCCGAGACGGGGATCAAAGGTGATCCGGAGCATGTCGTTTTCGAGAACATCCCCCTCTTCGATCTCAAGTTTTGCATCATCAAAAATGACATCGGCATTGTTGCGCAGAGTTTCAAGGCTGTAACGGATCTTTGCCACGCCTGCGGGAACGGTGAAACGGACGATCAGAGGAGCAAAATCTTTCCGGGCGTATGTGCCCTGCATGGTATAGGTTTTGACTCTTTTGCCCTGTTTATCCAGATGATAAATGCGGATATACCCGGTTCCGCTGCCCTTCATCATAACAGATGCTGTGACCTTCTGCCCCTGGGTTACAGGGAAATCCTTACCGTAAATGACAGCGTTGAATCCGGATTTTCCCAAAGTTCTGAGCCTGAGAGCCTGCTTGCTTTTGTATCCGGGAGTACTCAAAAGGATATCACCTTTCGTGTTTCCACTGTTGAGGATACATTTCCACTCTTTGAAAAGCTCCACCTTCCACTTGCTTTTCTTGAGGGGCAGGGCATTCTCAAAAGAGCTGTTGGTCAGCAAATTGCTTCCGCTGCTCACAGCCGCTGCCAGGATGGCAAATACCAAAACGATTTTTTTCATAACATGACTTTCCTTATATTGATTGATCAATTAAAAACACGACTCATAAATTTGGGTTCGCAGACATTCCAGAGATCTGCACCACCTGTGGTGTCAAAGTATTCAAAGTAGTTTGCATTGGAAACATGACCGTCCAGATGAGTGCGGTTCATACTTTTGCCATGAGCGCCGAAACGGCCCACATTGGCGCGTCTCTGACTGAAGAGATAAAAGGAGGCATTGGCACCCTGAGCCCATTCCCCGGATTTGCCGGGGAAACGGTAATATGCCCATGTGTCACCGAAAACAACGATTTTTGAAAGATTATGGGCTTTGCCGTCGTTCTTGAGCAAATATCCGTGTTTGCCGTAGGTCACGGGACTGTTGATGGGGGTATAACAGCCGCCGATACCGCCATTGGCTCCGTAACTCAAATATATGGCAAAGCTGGTGTAATGTGTCCGGGGAGCCCGGTCAGTGGGACAGACAAAAACCCGGCTGCCCTTGGAGTCTTTTACCGCTTTTTTATCAAGACCTGAGATGTAATCCATGGCAAGATATTCGTACCATGAAGCGTATTTTGTCGAGGTGGCGACCCATGAGGACTGTCCCCGGAACTGGCGGGGAGGCATGAGAAAGCCGCCGTTGTCATTGGCGTAGAACTGGAAATAGGTCCCCAGCTGTTTGAGATTGTTGCGGCAACCGATGTTATGCGCCCGCTCCCGTGCCTGCTGCAAAGCAGGCAGAAGCATGGCTGCCAGAATGGCAATTATTGCAATGACAACCAACAGCTCGATCAGCGTGAACGCTGATCGAATGAAGCACGGCTCCGCCGTATGAAGCATTTTCCTGCGGAAAATATGAAGCGCCCCGTTAGGGCATGAAGCGCTTGCTTCGCAAGCATAATAAGGCATTTTTTTGTTCTCTTTTTTCAGGTAATACAACGGTAAAACACCTATTTGACAAGT